>PXDB01000083.1 GCA_003565155.1 Nitriliruptoraceae bacterium
AGGGGGCGGGTGAGACGCTCGATGCGAGTTGGAGCCGTGAGGATGCGCATGGGCACGAGGACCTCCGCCCGCAGGGTGACCCCGCTGCCGGGGCTGCACCGCAGGAAGCGTCCACCCCGGCGGTAGCGACCATCCGTCGCTAGAGGGCCACCCGCAGCAGGAAGAGGGCCCAGTTCCACAGGAAGCCGACCAGGACGAGCACGGCCACACCCTTCACGAGGGGGTGCTGCACCCACCGACGCGGCGCGTCGTCCTCCGGGGTGGGTGCTGGCCGGGCCGCGTCGCGCCGGGTGGTGGCGTCGGTCCCGACCCCGACCGGCACCCTGGATGCCGTAGCGTCCGCGGACAGCACCTCGACCGCAACCTCGTGGTCGTCGTCGGACACCTCGAGGCACGCCGACCACTTGCCGGCAGGGTCGAGGCCGAAGGCCTCATCGACCACGACACGGGCTGCGATGCCGTGCGCCTCGAGGGCAGTGCGCGCGACCGCTGCCTCGGCACCGCTGCGGAACCCGCCGATGCGCTCCACGTCACCACCTCCCGGAACCATGGACGTCGCCGACCACCGCCCGGTGATGACGGCAGCCCCGGCAGTGATGGCGTGGTCGAGGACGTGATCGAAGACGGGGTTGCGGACGGAGACGAGGACCCGCAGCCGTAGGGTGACACCCTCAGGCGAGGGAGGCGCGGATGGCGACGATGACGGCGGCGGTGCTCATCGCCCACGGCGGTCCCGAGGTGCTGGAGGTCCGCGACGACGTGCCGGTGCCACGTCCCGGTGACGGCGAGGTCCGCATCGAGGTGGCGGCTGCCGGCGTCAACAACACCGACCTGTGGACCCGCCAGGGCGCGTACGGCACCTCGGCGGATCCCGAGGCGGTCGTCGGCTGGAAGGGCGTGCCGATCGACTTCCCGCGGGTCCAGGGCGGGGACGCCGTCGGACGGGTCGTCGAGCTCGGCCCGGGAGCCCCCGAACACCTCCTCGGCTGCCGGGTGCTGGTGGATCCCATCACCTACGGCCAGGGCGTCGATCCGTCGGAGCCCACCATCGAGGGCGTGCTCGGTTCCGAGGAGGACGGGGCCTTCGCTGAGCAGCTCTGCGTGCCCGCCGACCGCCTCCACGACGTCACCGACGCGCCGTTGTCCGACGCGGAGCTCGCCAGCCTGCCGATCGCCTACGGCACGGCCATCGGGATGCTGGAGCGTGCCGCCGTCACGGCCGGCGAGCGGGTCCTGGTCACGGGGGCGTCGGGTGGGGTCGGCATCGCCCTGGTCCAGCTCGCCGCTGCCCGTGGCGCCGAGGTGGTTGCGGTGACCAGCGCTCGGACCGCGGACGCGGTGCTGGGCGCGGGAGCCCACCAGGTCATCGCGCGCGACGCGGGACCCGTGGCGGCGCAGGTGGCGGCCGCCGGCCCCTTCGACGCGGTCGCCGACGTGGTGGGAGGCGCCGGCTTCGGCGCGCTGCTCGGCCCGGTGCGCACCGGGGGTCGTCTGGTGACCTGCGGCGCGGTCGCGGGGCCGGTCGTGGCGGTCGACCTGCGCGTGGTGTACCTGCAGCGGCTGCGCCTGATCGGCTCCACCATGCACACCCCGTCGCAGTTCCGCCGGCTGGTCGAGGAGGCCCGCGCCGGGCGGCTGGCTCCCCTCGTGGCCCGCACCTACCCCCTCGCGCAGATCCACCGCGCCCAGGAGGCGTTCAGTGCCGGCGGTCACGTCGGCAAGCTCGTGCTCCTCCCCGGCTCCGGTACCGCGGCGAAGTAGCCGGCGAGCAGCGGATCCGGCAGCAGGCAGCGGGCGAAGCCCGCGTCATCGACCCGGTGCGCACAGCGGCGGCAGGTCGGGTGCCGAGGTGGCACGTAGGGCCCCCAGGCGTCCAGGTCGACCAGGTGGGGCACCGCCACCTGCCGGTCGTACTGCCGGCCCGTCCAGTCCCACAGCTCCACGGCGCCCCAGGGGCCGAGGACCTGCCGGGGGGTGGCACCCAGCAGGCCTGGCACACCGAGGACGACGTGGCCCCAGATCCCGCCGGCGATGGCCACCCGACGCCACACCTCATGGGCCCGCGACACGTCGACGGCGCGGCGGCGGTGATCGACGAACAGGTAGACCTCGCAGGCGTCCACCCCCTGGGACGCAAGGGCCTTGCACAGGGCGTCGGTGATGTCCCGGCACCGGTTGTGGATCGCCGCTGGCTCGCGCCCGTCGACGACGTCACCGTCACTGGTGGGCAGGGCCGCAGGGTCGATGGCCGCGAACGCGCGGGCCACCGCGGGTTCGCTCGGTCGCAGCGCCGTGTCGTGCATCGGAGCCCTCCGGCGAGGGTCACCTCACGGTACGTCCCAGCCACCATGCCGGGAAGGGTCGGGACGCCCTGGCGGCCCGGCTCGTAGGCTCGCGACGTCCGGCGTCCTCGTCCCCCTGGCCGGGGAGGTCCGAACGTCGGGAGATCCGGGGGCCACGGACGGAGTGCCGCTCCCGGGAGTCCGATCGATGGCAGGAGCGTCCCATGAGCGGCCCCCGGCAACTGCTCGGCATCTACGACGCGGACGGCGGGGTCCTCGGGGAGCTCCGGTACGTGCTCGGCCACCTTCGCGGCACCGCCGAGTGCGCCCTGTGCGACATCACCCACTCGCCCATCCGCCGCAAGCGCGCCTGGGACCGGATGGTGGCCGACCTCGACGTCGAGCTCGTGCACCGCAACGAACTCCCGGAGTGGGCGCGCGCCGCTGTGGCCGACCTGCCGCTCCCGGTGGTGCTGGCCCGTCGCAACGATGACAGCGCCCGGGTGGTGCTGGACCGGCAGGCGTTGGCGGCCTGCGCCGGGTCCATCGACGCCTTCCGCGACCGACTGGACCGGGCACTTGCGGCGGACAACTCGTGACGGGGGTCGACGAGCCGGGACGGGGACCGCTGCCACCGGAGCGCGCCCGTCCGCTGAACGCCCGGCTGCCCCGACAGCCCGAGCTGCGGGCCGTCGTGGTCGCGATCCATGAGCAGGCCCTTCGGTCGGGGAGTGAGACCTACCAGGACCCGGCAACGGGCTTCACGGTGATGACCGCCCTCGCACTGTGGCGCAACGGGTCCTGCTGCCGCTCCGGCTGCCGCCACTGCCCCTACCACGAGGGTCTGCGGGTGTGAGGTGAAGGGCCCGTACCGGACCGCGTGGCGTGCGACACTCGGCCATGGCCCCCGACGCGATCGACCTGTACTGGCTGCCCCTCGGCGCCGGCCAGCCCGTCGTCCAACGTTCCGGGCGCATCTACGAGGGCGTCCACGCGCTGCTCGAGGGTCGCGCGCAGCATGCTCTCTACCACGCCGCACTGGAGGTGCACCGCGACGGGCATCGGTTCGTGGTGGAGTTGGCGCCGGTGCCGGACGCCAAGGGTGACGCCCGCGGCGTGGTGTGCGAGGGGCCCGTGGGTAGCCCTCTGCTCGGCCGGTGGCGGCTGTTCCGCTACGAGCTGCGGTGCTGGGCCGAGGGGACGATCCCGGACGTCACCTACGCGGTCGACAGTCCGCGGCGCGTGGGCACGGGGCCAGTGCCCGTACACCGGCTGCTGGCGCTCCTGCCCTCCACCCCCCGCCTGACGTGGGGACGTGATGAGCTGCGGCTCGGCGAGATGTGGAACTCCAACTCCGTCATCGCGTGGCTGCTGCTGCGCACCGGCACGGACCCACGTTCGCTCCGGATGCCGCCCGGCGGCCGTGCGCCCGGCTGGGGTGCGGGAGCGGCCCTGGCGAGCCGGACACCCCACCCGCCCGACGTGCCGTGGACGCCCGCGGCCGGGTGAGGACCCCCCGAAGGAACACCCTCGGCTGTGGGCGGACGGCGGCCTCGCCTCCTACGATGCGCAGCGTCATCAACCGTAAGGGTCCACCTTGTTGCAGGTCACGTCCGACGCCGCGAACGTCCTCGCAGAAGCGCGCACCGCCCAGGAGCTCCCGGAGGAGTACGGCGTGCGGGTCTTCGCCCAGGCCGACGAGTCCGGACAGGCCGCCCTCGCCCTGGCTTTCGCCGAGGAGCCCGTGGAGGGCGACCAGGTCACCGAGCAGGACGGTACGGAGATCTACGTCGCGCCGGAGCTCGCCGAGCCGCTGGCCGAGAGCACCCTGGATGTCACCGACGGCCCGAACGGCCCGGAGCTGACCCTGGTGCCCAAGGGCGAAGAGGAGCAGTAGGCGGGCCCTCGGCGGTGCCGGCAACCGGTATCGCCGAACCGCTGCTGGCAGCTCAAACCACCCAGCGCCAGCCGACGCCCTCGAACCGCGTGCCCGCTCCTCGTTCGTTCGCCACGGCGGCCAGGATCTCCGCGGTCTCGACCAGGCGTGGGCCCGGTCGGTTCACGTACGCCGAGCCGTCGATCACGGCCACGCGCCCGTTCCGCACGGCGCGGAGTTCCTCCCACCCCGGCTGGGCGGAGAGCAGCGGCACCTCCGCGAGCGCCCGCTGCAGATCGAAGCCGCAGGGACTCACCACGAGGATGTCCGGGTCCGCATCCCGGAGCGCATCGAACCCGAGGATCGGGGAGTGGCCACCGGCAACCCCGAGCAGCGGTCTCGCCCCTGCCAGCTCGATGAGCTCGGGTCCCCAGGTCCCGCCGGCCATGAGCGGATCGACCCACTCGAGGAGGATCAGGGTGGGCGTCGGCCGACCGGACACCCGCTGGCGCAGGTCCGCCAGCCGCTGCTGCATCCGCGCGACGAGGTCGTCCCCGGCGTCGGCGACACCGAGCGCCTGCGCGACACGGCGAACGTCCGCGAACACCGCGTCGAGGGTGAGCGGTGAGGACGTGAGGATCTCCACCTCGTGACCCAGGTGCTGCCCGGCGGCTGCCACCACCTCGTCCTCCGCGACCGCGCAGACCCGGCAGAGGTCCTGGGTGAGGATCAGCTCCGGTGCGGCGGCACGCAGGGCATCGCTGTCGACCCGGTAGATGGACAGGACATCCTGCAGCAGTTCCTGGACACCACGGTGGATCTCCGCGCTCGTGCCGACGGGCTCCCGGCGCGGACGGCTGATGACCGGCAGCGCCTCCACCCCGGGCGGGTGGTCGCACTCGTGGCTGCGCCCCACGAGCTGGTCGACCGCGCCGAGGGCCGCCACGATCTCCGTGGTGGACGGCAGCAGGGACGCGACGCGGCGGCTCACTCCTCACCGCGCGGGGGGATCAGCGCGACCGGACACGGGCTGTGGGCGATCACCTGCTGGCTCACCGACCCCACCAGCAGCCCGCGGAACCCGCCGAGCCCCCGGGCACCGACCACCAGCAGGCCCGCGCCCGCCGCCACCTCGCACAGCACCGCTGCCGGGCTCCCCGCCCGCACGGTGCGGCGGACCTCCACGTCGCCGGGCCCGCCGGCCCGTCGCAGCGCGTCGTCGATCACCTCCGCGGTCTTGGCTGCCGCCAGCTCCTCCGCCGTCGCGAGCGAACCCCGGTCGGGCAGTTCCACCGCCGCGGGCTGCGGGTACCGCTGTTCCAGCTCCGGGTAGCTGTGCACGAGCTCCAGCACCGCGCCGTGCAGCCGCGCCTCCTCCAGCGCCCACCGCAGACCGCGCACCGCACCCTCCGAGCCGTCCACCCCGACCACGATCCGGTCCACCGTTGCGCTCCTTCCGCGACGTCAGCGACAGGATGGCACGCACGTCGGCCGGTCGGTAGGGCGGGATGCCGCGACGGTCCACCTCGTCGGTGGGTTCCACGACACGCCGCGCCGCCGCCGCGACCGGTCAGGGCAGACGCTTGGGGATCAGCAGCGCGTCGAGGTGGCAGGCCCCCTGCCCGAGCTCCGCCCACGGTCCGTCGTAGGTCAGGGCGGCCAACGCCCCGGTGGGGTACTTGGTGGCCAGCTGCTCCAGAGCTGCGGCCTCCCCGGAGCCCGACACGTGCTGGACCAGCTGCTCCACCCCCGGGTTGTGCCCTACCAGCAGCACGCCCGTGACCCGATCCTCCAGCGCGCGGCAGCGCTCCAGCCAGATATCGGCGCCGGCGCCGTACAACTCGTCGTCGACCACCACCTCGACGTCGTCGTGCAGCGCCGCCCGTACCCCCTCGAGGGTGGCCACGGTGCGCACCGCGGAGGAGCACAGGACGACATCCACCTCGTCGCGGTAGGCGACGAGGGCACGTTCCAGCTTCGGCAGCGCGTCCCGGCCGCGGTCGTTGAGGGGCCGGTCGTGGTCGGCCAGCGACGCATCCTCCCAACTCGACTTCGCGTGTCGGAGTACCAGCAGGCGACGGTCCATGGGGTGCCTCCCCGGTCGAGGTCGAGTGGTGGGCCGCACCGCACGCCGACGGCGGGGGCCCGGCACGCAGCGTGCCAGGGTTCCGTGCGACTATGCGACCCCCGGAACCAGCCGGTCGCCCCGGACCCACACCCCGGTCACGTTGGCCGGGTCGGTGAGCACGTCGATGTCGGTGCTCGGATCGCCGTCGACGGTGACCACGTCGGCGTCGTAGCCCGCGACCAGCTGCCCGCTGTGGGGCGCCCTCGGGCCGAGCGTCGCGGGGCCGTTGGCGGTGGCGGCCTCGATGGCCGCCAGCGGGTGCAGCCCGGCCTCGCACAGCAGGCGGAGCTCGTGGCCGTGCCGCCCCCACGCGTCCGGCGCACCGGGCACCGACACCGCGACGTCCGTGCCCATCGCGATGGTCACCCCCTGCTCGTGGGCCAGCGCGACGGCGTCGCGGTGCCGCGCGTCGGTGGCCACCAGCTTCTCCCACATCGCGTCGGAGAGCGGACCCTGACCGGCGGCCATCAGGTCGGCCACGATCAGCCGTGTCGGCACCAGGGTCACGCCGCGTTCCCGCATGGCGGCGCACACCTCCTCGTCGAGGTAGGTGCCGTGCTCGATGGTGCCGACCCCGGCCTCGATGGCGGCGAGCATCCCCGGCTTGCCGTGGCAGTGCGCCATCACGGTGCGCTCGGCCATCTGGGCCACCTCGACGATCGCGCGCAGCTCCGCGTCGGTGAACTGCTGGTGGATCGGGTGGTCGCGTTCCGACAGCACCCCACCCGAGGCACACACCTTGATGACGTCCGCCCCCATCCGCAGCTGCTCGCGGACCGCGGTCATGCAGGCGTCCACCCCGTCGCACACCCGCAGCGTCCCGTCGAAGGCGGACAGCTGGTGCACGAACGACAGCGGCAGGTCGTGCAGGTCCCCGTGGCCGCCGGTGGTGGACAGGATCGCCCCCGCGCCGTAGGTGTTGGGGCCGGGGATGGAGCCCTCCCGGACCGCCCGACCGAGCAGCACCCCCAGCCCACCGGCATCACGGATGGAGGTGACGCCGGCGGCCAGGGCCCGACGCAGGTCGCCGGTGGCCCGGGCGGCCCGCACGGCGACGGGGATCTCGACCAGCCGTGACAGCTGCAGGCTCGTCAGACCCACGAGGTGGGTGTGGCAGTCCCACAGCCCGGGGAGGACGGTGTCGGCGTCCACCACCTCGACGTCCGTGCGGTCAGGGGCGTCCACGGCAGGGCCGGCGTAGCTCACCAGCGGCCCGTCGATGTCGATGACCGCCTCGGTCACGACCGCGCCGCGGCCGGGGATCATGCGGTGCGCGTGGATGCGGGTAGCGATGGTGGTGGCTCCGGTACGGCGGGCGTCGAAGGGGGTCGAACGGGGTACGGCGGGAGGTCCTCTCGCTGTCGTCTGACCGGCAGCCGCGACACGGGGCGGAGCTGGTCACCACAGGTGCGTGGTCAGCTCCTGCCACAGCTGCTCGTAGGCGGCGGTCGCCGGTGAGCGCGGGGCGAAGGCGCGGACCGGTGCCCGCTCGGGGCCCATGCGTTCCACCGCGGTGGTGTTGGGCACGACCGCCTCCACCACGTCGCTGCGGGCTCCCAGCTGCGCGGCTGTCTCGCGCTGCAGCTTCTTGCGGCGGTCGAGCATGGAGACGTGGGCCAGCAGCCGTGGCCCCTTCGACCGCTCGGCCACCAGCTCCTCGAGGTGGGCCAGGGTGAGCATCGCCAGGGTGGTGGGAACCACGGGTACCAGCAGCAGGTGCGTCGCACGCAAGGCCGACTCGATGCCGAGCGAGGCCCCGGGTGGACAGTCCAGGATCACCAGGTCGTAGGCGGGTTCCAAGGGGGCGAGCAGCTTCCCGAGCCGACGGCGAGGCTTGCCGGCGGCGTCGAGGTGGCGGTCCAGGAACCGCAGGGAGAGGTCGGAGGGCAGCACGTGCAGCCCCTCCACGCCCGTGGCCCGTACCTCCGCCGCGAGCTTCGTCTCACCGGAGACCAGTGGTTGCGCGCCGCCCCCGACCAGGCGGTGCTCCGCCCGCAGCAGGTAGGTCGCGGAGCCCTGCGGATCCAGGTCCCACAGCAGGACACGCACCCCGCTGCGGGTCGCCTCCGCCGCCAGGTTGACCGCCGTCGCGGTCTTGCCGACGCCGCCCTTGATGCTGGCTATGGCGACCACCTTCACGGTGCCATCCTCTCCGCGAGCTCCTCCAGGGTGCGCCGGGCGGACTTGCGGTCGTAGGCCGCGAACCGCGCGTCGAAGGCCGCCCGTGCCACCTCGCGACGCTCGTCCAGGGCGACGGCGAGGCGTTCCCCGGCCGCCAGGGTGCCTGGGGGGAGGCTGGCCTCGCCGTGGGCCTCCGCCGCCTCGGCGAGCTCGGTGAGGGCGGCGCGCAGCCGATCGGCCTGGACCTCCGCGTCCTGGAAGGCACCGAGGTTGTCCTGGAGCTGCTTGAGGTGGCGGATCGTGGCCTTGCTCCGTTTGCGTCCGCCGAGGTGGCCGAAGCCCTCCAGCAGGTAGCGCAGGCGTTTGCCGTCCTTGCGCAGCTCGTGGAGCTCGGTCGCCGGGCTGTGGGCATCGATACCGCGGCCACGGTCCAGCACCTGCTGCTGTGCCGCCAGCAACCGCTGGGCCATCACCCCGCCGAGGGGGTCGTCCGCGTCCTTGCCCCCGGCCACCTCGTCGTCGGGGAGATCGAGCCAGGCGCGCCACTCGGCCCGGAGCCCGGCAGCCTGGGGGGAGCCGAGCGCACGTGTGACCTCGCGGTGGGCCTCCGCCCGTTGGCCGGCGAGGTGGGCGAGCACCGGCTCCAGCGCGGCCGCGTCCACGGGCTCGAGCAGGCTGGTCAGCTCGTGCCAGCCGGCGACGTAGACGTCGAGATCCCGGGCCGCCGAGGTGACGTTTCCCAACCACCGGAAGGCGTCACGCTGGTCACGGCGCACGTCCTTGGGTAGCACCCGGCGTGCCTGCTGGAGCAGGGAGCGGGTCTGGCGGACCGCGATCCGGAGGTCGTGCAGGAACTCGTCGTCGACGTGGTCGATCGTGCCCTGCCAGTTGGCGTCGAGGGCGTCGGCGAAGCTGCGCAGCACGGCACGCACGCCCGTGAGCGCCGGAGCCCGGCGGTCGAGCTCCGGTCGCACGGCCCCGCGCCACCCGGCGAGGTCCACCCCGATCCGCTCGGCGGCCAGGTCCAGGGCGTCGCCCTTGACGGGCCGATCACCGTCGTCGAAGGCCGCCGCGAGGCGCCGTCGCAGCGCCTTGGCCTCCTTTGCCCGTCCGGGCAGGCGCTCCACCTCCAGGGTGGCGTGCGGAGGATCGTCAGCGGCATCGCCGTCCTGCGACGCCGCTGCGGCGTCCACCCGAGGGACCGCGTCAGGGGTGTCGATCCGCACCTGCGTGTCGAGGTGGAGGACGGCCTGCGGGATGCCATCGAGGTGCAGCGTGCCGCTCCGCCGGGCGGAGGAGATCGTGAGCTGTGGCAGCGGTACCCGCTCGCCCACGGCGGTCGACAGCCGCGCACGCAGCGGGCCGCGGGGCAGGCCCTCGAGCCGCAGCGGCGCGTCCGTCGGCAGCGCCTGGGCGAGGAAGAGCTGGGACGGTGGTCCGTCCGCTGCGCTGACCCGCAGCGCGTGCGCGTCGGGACCGTCCGCGCGTGCCTCAACCTGCAGTCCGCGCTGCCGCAACCGCCCGTCGAAGGTGTCGTAGCGGGTGCGTCGCAGCTTCGTCGCCCTGTCGAGTGTGACCCCGACGGACCGGACGGCCGCCTCCACCGTCGTGGCCGGAAGCCGGCTCACGTCGAACACTACGCTGGTCATCCGCTGCCGCTCCATCGCCGCGTGGCCCGCCACCGGCACCGGGAGGTCCCATGACCGTCGAGGTCGAGCGCGCCTTCGTCGCCCAGCACCCCCCCGATCCCTCCTCGCTCGGGGTCGGTCGCCGGATGCGCCAAGGTTACGTGGCGCGCGAGGACGAGGTCGAGGTCCGGCTGCGCATCACCGACGCCGACGCCCGGCTGGCCGTGAAGGCCGGCCGTGGCATGGTCCGCACCGAGGTGGAGCTTCCCCTCGAGCCGGAGCAGGCGGAGGCCCTGTGGGAGCACACGGCGGGCCGTCGGCTCGCCAAGACGCGCTACCGCATCCCGGCGGGCGCCCACACCGCAGAGGTCGACCTCTACGAAGGGGACCTGGCGGGCCTGTGCCGCATCGAGGTGGAGTTCCCCTCGGCGGCAGCCGCTGCAGCCTTCCAACCCCCATCCTGGTTCGGGGTCGAGGTCACCGACGATGGCCGCTGGACCAACGCCAGCCTCGCCCGCCACGGTCGGCCCGTCACCCCCTGAGCCGTCACGGTGCACGGTGGCCCCGGAACCGCACCCGGTCGCCACCCGCCCGGGCCCGGGTGTGGTGGCCGGTCAGGCCGGCCGCAGGCGCAGTGCGGACCACGTGTCGTCGATCGAGACCTGCCGCACGGGGCGTACGTCATCGGTGCCGAGATGCGCGAAGAGGTTGTCACGGGTCAGATCGGTGCCGAGCTGGCGCGCCTTCGGGTAGGCGATCCATGCCAGGTCGTCACGGCGCGCGGCGGTGAGCACGGGCGCGGTGAAGGTGGTGAGCTCCTCAGCGTCGCGGACGAAGACCAGCACCGCGGTGGCCCGATCCGGGTCGTCGATCAGCTCGATGTCGGGGGAGACGGGGACGTCGACGTCGTCGGGCACACGGCCGAGGTACAGCACGTGGTGCGCTGTGAGCTGGAGCTTGCCGGTCAGGTCCATGACGGCATACAAGCACGCCCGGTCGTCCTAGTCTCCGAGGCCGTGCGGTGGGCCGGGAGCCCTGCGCATCGCAGTGGTCGCAGGATGCGGGGGAGTGGATGGGCCGAGGAGGGACGGGGTGGGGCCTCGTCGCCGTCCAGGTCCTGCTCCTGGTGGCGTTGGTCCTGGCGCCGGATGGCACCGTGTGGCCGAGGCCGGGCTGGGTCGTCGCAACGAGCTGGATCATCTCCGGCGCAGGCGTCGGGTGGATGCTGTGGGCCGCCGTACGGCTCGGTGACCGACTCACCCCGACGCCGGTCCCCCGGCAGGGTGGGGCGTTGCGCACCGATGGGCCCTACACGTACGTGCGGCACCCGATCTACACCGGCGTCCTCCTGATCGTGTTCGGCATCGTGGTGCGCACCGCCAGCGCGGTTGCCGTGCTGCTGGGGGTGGTCACGGTCGCCTTCTTCCACGCCAAAGCCGCGTTCGAGGAGCGGCTGCTCGCCGAGCGCTTCCCCGACTACCCCCGTTACGCGGCGGTGACGCCGCGGTTCCTGCCGCGGCCGTGGCGCGCCCGCCGGCGCTGAGCCGGCGGCGTCCCGCGGTCGGCTCAGACCTGGCCGAAGCCCTCGGGCAGGTCCGTGTCGAGCAGGGAGGCGTGCCAGCGCGCCTCGATCCAGCGCTCCCCCACGCGCTTCCACACGATGGTGACGATGCAGTGGAACCGGCCCGTCTGACCCCCGACGGTCAGCAGCTGGGTGAAGTCCACGACACCCATGCCGGTGTCGCCCCAGTCGACCGCGTCGTAGCGGGACACCAGCGTGTCGGTCTGCGCGTCCATGGCGTCCAGTTGGGCGAAGAGCTGCACGAACCAACTCTCCCAGCCGGGCCGGTCACGGATCACCTCTGCGCCCCCGGCCGGGTCGATGTCGATGATGCCGAGGTCGTCGTCGCACCGGGCGGCCAGGGTGGGCAGGTCGTGGTCGCGGACGGAGGAGAACAGCTCCGCGGTCTCGGCGGCGAAGGGCGCGTCGAGGCCAGCGAGCTCCTGCAACGTCAGCAGCTGCCCGTCGGTCGTGGTGCGTGAGGTGTGGGCCTCGGGGGTGGTCGTCTCGGTCGTCTCGGTCGTGGCGGTGGGCATGGCGGCTCCGTGGCGGAGGTGTGCGGTTGGGTGCCGGTCGGCGGGAGCCGGAGGTGTCCTGTCCCGCCGCTGGGTCGCAGCCGGAGTTCGGAGCCCGTCGGCTGTCTGGGCGTCGCGGAAGCCGTGTCGTTGCGGATGGCCGCTGCGCGAGTGGGTCTGACCGCGCGCACGCGTCACCTGCGGACAGCAGGTCGTACCCTGGCACCCGACCAGCGAGCAGGAGCGTGCGGGTGGGACAGGACACCACCGAGGAGGTGGCGACCCCGACGCCGTCGTCACGCTCCGCTGCGGACCGCATCGCCCGGCAGGTGCTGCGGATCGGCGACGCCGACCCGCAGGCGTTGCTGTCGCTCAAGGGCTCCATCTGGTTGTCCGCGATCCGGTGCGTCATCATGTACGCGGTGCTGCCGGCGCTCGCGCCCGTGGTCGGTTGGATCGGTGTGCTGGCACGCCCGCTGTCCATCGCGCTCGTGCTGGCGGCCACCGTGCTGTCGGTGCACAGTCTGCGCCGGGTGTGGCTCGCGGACTGGGAGCACCGCTGGGCGTACACCGCCTTCATCGGCGTGGTCCTGCTCCTCCTGGCCGTGGTGCTGGTCTTCGACATCCGGGCGCTGCTCAACGGCTGAGGTGGTCGACGGACTTCAGCGGCCGGGCGCACGCTGCACGGTCACCGTCCGGTCACCGTCCGTCGCGCGGACGTCGGCGGTACGGTCACGTTCTCGCACCGCCGGTCGTTCCCCGACGGTCCAGGGCCCGCGAAGCCCTCGGAACAACGGGACCCTTTCGTCGACCGGCGGCGGCAAGGCTCGCCGACCAACGTGCGCACCGACGTCACCGTCCCCGGGCCCCGAGGCCTCCCCCTCACCCGATACAGGTCGTCGCCATGATCGTGCTCCCACCGCACCTGCCCACATCCCTGCTCGAGTACGCCCCGGGCCGGATCATCCCCGCCGATCCGGCGACCTGGCCGGTCATCGAGGTCAACGACCGCGTGGGCGTGGTCAGCACCATCCCGCGCTACGCGCTGGAGGTCCTGACGCTGCGGACCGACATCGACCCCGAGCGCGTCCGCTGGCTGGTCAACGGCTCGTCGACGCGACCGCTGACCAACCGGCACGCGCACCTGGTCCACCACCGTGCGCGACTGCATGTGGTGGACGGTCACCACGCGCTGGCGGCGCATCTCGCGGCCGGCTCCGACCGTATCCCCGTCCGGCTGGTGACCCCGAGCCGGGTCGCTCACCGGGACGCCGTCGCGATCGGTGAGGGTGCCGGAGCGGCCTGACCGGCCGCACGCCTGCGGACGTCTCAGCCGGGGGCGTCGCTGCCGTCGCGTGACAGCGACCGGCCACGCTCGATGACGTCCTGCCGGCGTGCGTCGACCGCTGCGGTGTCCACGGCCAACCCGCGGCCGCGCTCGCGCTCCACCGCCAGGGCCTCCTCGTAGGGCACGCCGGACAGCAGCCGGTAGGTCGCCAGCAGTTCGCTCACCACCACCGCATCCGTGCCGGTGATGGCCGCCACCACCTGCCCGGTGGCGGGGAGCAGCTGCTCGTGGGGCACCACCGCGTTCACGAGCCCCAGGGTTGCGGCCTCCTCGGCGGCGACGAACCGGCCCGTGAGGCTCATGCCGAGCGCCTGCCGCAGGCCGACGAAGCGGGGCAGCAGCACCGTCAGGCCCCCCGAGGGATGGATGCCGACCCGCGCGTGGGTGTCCGCGAAACGCGCCTGTTCGGAGGCGATCGCGAGGTCGCAGCACAGCACCAGCTCCAACCCCCCGGTCACCGCCGGTCCGTTGACCGCGGCGATCGTCGGGGTGGACAGCGTCTGGAGCACCTGCCAGGGGTCGGCGTCGCGCGCAGCGACCTCGGTCAGGTCCAGCCGGCCCGCCGACACCTCCTCCAGATCCAGCCCGGCGCAGAAGGCCGGGTCGGTGCCGGTGAGCACGATGGCACGGACCTCAGGATCCGCGTCCGCCGCGCGGAGCTCCTCCACCAGCGTGGCCATCGTGTCGAGGTCGAGGGCGTTGCGGCGGTCCGGGGCGTCGAGCCGCAGCGTGACGTGCTCGGGCTGACGGTCGACGGCGAGACGCGGCACGCTGGTGCTCCTGGTCGCGATGCGAGGCTGGTCGGGTCGGCCGCGGTCGATCCTGCCAGACCGGCGCACCGGTGCGGGCATCCGGCCGGCAACGCAGGAGAGGTGTACCGGTGCAACGAGACGCGCACAGCGAGCCAGCGTCCGCGCCGGCCGCGCACTCCCGCGCGCGGGCCGGCGGAGCGGCTGCGGCGCGGCGGCCCCTTGCCCTGTGGCTCGCCGCGGTGCTGGTGCTGACCGGCTGCGGGGAGTTGGAGGCCCTCCTCACCGACCCGTGGGGTGCGCCGCCCGCGACCGACACGGGTGTGCACTCGGCAGAGGACCTGGCAGGCGAGGAACGACCCGCCGGTGTGCCCGCCGACGCGGCACCGGCCCTGCTGGATCGGGTGGTAGACGGCGACACGATCCGGGTCCTGGCCGGCGAGGGCAGTGGGATCAGCGGGGACGGGTCCGTGCGGGTGCGGCTCCTCAACATCGACGCTCCCGAGCTCGCCCGGGACGGCCGCGCAGCCGAGTGCCTCGCCGAGACGGCGACCGCGCGCGTGGAGGAGCTGCTCGCCGACAGTGAGGTGGTGTGGCTCGCTGCGGATGCGGTCGACCGGGACCGGTTCGACCGGCCGCTCCGCGGGCTGTGGACCGCAGAGGGCGTGTTCGTCAACGAGCTGCTCGCCGCCGAGGGGCTCGCCACCTCGGTGCTGTTCAACGACAACGACCGGTTCCTGGCCGCGGTGGAGGAGGCCGAGGCAGCAGCGGCGCGGGCCGGGCGCGGCGTGCACGGTGACGCCTGCCCGTGAGCCGACGGAGTTGACATCCCGCCTGGCGCGCGCCACAGTGCTCGCCGCACGACAGCAGGTGTCCCGTTAGGCGAGGCTCCTGCACGCGTACGAGCCTGCTACCCAGCAACGTCGAGAGACGCCGATGGGTGAACAGGTCGGGCCGAACCAAGGCCCCACCTAACGCAGGTCCACCACACCACCGCGCACACCGGGTGGGATGGTGTAGGCGTGCAGTGCTGAAGCTCGACGTTGGGGCACCCGGACCGCGCCGCAGGGCGCAACCGGGTCGTTTCCGCGCGGGTTCCAGGCCTCCCCATCGGGGAGGCCTTCGTCGTGTCAGGGGCCACGCGCCCCGCACGCCAGCAGCCGCGGACCGCCCGGGCTGTGCGCACCGACCGAGAGGGGGTGAGGGCGTGGACGACAGCAGTAGTCGATCTCCGGGGACGACCCCCGGCACCGGACCGCTGCACCCAGAGAGCACGGTGGGCACGCCCGTGTCCGCCTCCTGGCTGCGCACGCTCCGCCTCGGTACCGCTCCGCTCTCGAACGTCGGGAGGTGGTCGGTCAACGGGTGACGTGCGCGTGGACTCCCGAGGAGGAGCCGACATGAACGCACAGCTCAACGACCGACTCAACGACCGCGACCTCGCTGGCGCGAAGAACGCGCTCAAGACCGCCGGCACCGATGACCTCGTCGCCGATCTGCTGGCCCTCGACGCCACCGAGCGTGCCCTGGCCTTCCGGCTGCTCGACAAGCCCACCGCCACGATGGTGTTCGACCACCTGGAGCCGGGCGACCAGCGTGACCTCCTGGCGGCCCTGTCACGCTCCGAGGCGGCCGAGATCCTGACCGACCTGCCCGCCGACGACCAGGCGGAGCTGCTCGACGAGCTGCCGGCGCCCCTGGCCAAGCAGCTGGTCGCGCAGCTCGACGCCGTCGACCGCGACCGCATCGCCACGATCCTGCGCTACCCCGAGGGCAGCGTCGGCCGCCACGCCAACCCGAAGGTGGTCGAGGTCCACCCCGAGCACACCGTCGCCGACGCGTTGGAGCTGGTCCGCTTCACCCAGCTGCGTTCCGAGGAGATCACCTCGGTGTTCGTGGTCGACCGCGACCACCGCTACCTCGGCCTCGTACGGCTCGCCGACCTGATCCGCGCTGACGCAGCTGCCACCATGGGACAGCTCGCTGACGTCACCGCGCCGGTGGCGGCCACCATGGACGACGCCGCCCAGGCCGGGCGGATCCTGCAGCGCCACGACCTCGGGGCGATGCCCGTGGTGGATGCGGACCGGCGCCTGGTCGGGGCGCTGGTGTTCGACGACGCCATGGACGCCATCACCGAGGACACCACCGACACCATGCTGCAGAAGGCCGGTGTCGCCGACCCCCGCCACCTCAAGGACACGATCCGCTCCGAGAAGCTGACCGGCGGCCCCATCGGCTACACCCTGAAGGTGCGCCTGGCCTTCCTGCTGGTGACCCTGGCCGGTGGCCTGGCGGTCGGCGGCGTGATCGACGCCTTCGAGGACACGCTCGAGTCCGTGCTGGCGCTGGCGATCTTCGTGCCGCTGGTGATGGACATGGGCGGCAACGTCGGTACCCAGTCCACCACCATCTTCGCCCGCGGCCTGGCGCTAGGTCACATCGACCTCAGCCGTTTCGGTCGGCACCTGTTCCGCGAGGTGCGGGTGGGATTGGCGATGGCGGCGGTGATGGGCGTGGCCGGCGGCACCATCGCGTACTTCTGGCAGGGCGCGCCGAACGGGGTGCCGGAGCTCGGCATCGCCGTGGGTGTGGCGCTGGCCTTCTCCGTCACCTTCGCCTCCTTCCTCGGCTTCTTCCTGCCCTGGCTGCTGGTGAAGCTGGGTGCGGACCACGCGCCGGGTGCCGACCCCTTCATCACCACCATCAAGGACTTCACCGGCCTCGCCGTGTACTTCCTGATGGCGTCCTGGCTGCTCGGCGTCAGCCTCTGACCGGCGTCAGCCTCTGACCGGCTCCGACCCCCGGAGGGCATGCATGCGCGCTCGACAGCTGCCTGGAGTGGACCGCGCCATCGACGCGGTGGTCCTGCCCGTGCGGCTGGCTGCCGTGCTGCTCCCCGGGGGTCCGCCGTCGGGTGGTGACGACACCACCGAGGTGGCGGACACCGCACCGGACGGCGAGCTCCCCGCCGCCATCGCGGAGCAGCCGCTCGGTGAACTCATCGAACTGCTCGACGACGGCACGGAGCTGCTCGAGGACGTGTTCGAGGAGAGCATCGACCTGATGCAGGACTCTCTCGGCCTGCACCGCCGGGTCTGGGAGGACGACGATCTCGATCGCGCGGAGATCGAGGTGCCAGGCATCGCCGACCCGGAGGCTGACGGCCTCCGGCGGCGCCTGCAACGCAGCCTCTCCCGCGTCGAGGGCGTACGGTGGGCTGAGGTCAACGCCATCACCAGCCGGGTCGCCGTCGCCTTCGACGGTGGCTCGTCGACCCTGGCCGGCCTGGTGGAGCTGATCGAGTCCATCGAGGACGGCTCAGGCGTCTCACGGCGCGCCCCACGTGCCTCCTGGGATGTCGAGGAACGCGCCGACCACCCCGCCGACGCGGAGCCCATCCACCGCACCATCGCGATCATCGCCGGTGACGTCACCAGCCTCGGCTGGACCGCGGTGGGTCGCGCGGCGCGCCTCGCGCGCCTGCCGATCGAGGGCGCCGGGCTGATCTCGGTCGTGGACCACAACCCGTGGCTGCGCGCCCGTGCCCGACAGGTGCTGGGTCAGCGCGGCTCTGCCCTGGTGCTGCCCCTGGTCGCCTCCGTAGCCAACGGGGTCGCCCAGGGCTTCTACGGCACGATCGTCGACCTGGGCTACCAGTCGGCGGTGCTCGGGGAGCTCCGAGCCCGACAGCGGGTGTGGTCGGAACGTGAGCCGGAGTTCTACGCCGTCCAGAGCGCCACCCCCATCGACCCGCCCGACCTCCCACCGCGCCCAGGTGACCTCCCCGACGGTCCGATCGAGCGCATCGCCGCGCGCGCCGGTGCCCTCGGCCTGCTGGCCGGCGCCGGGACCTTCGCGGTCACCAGAGACCCGCGGCTGTCCACCGACCTGCTGCTGGCGGCCACACCGAAGGCCGCCCGCCTCGGCCGCGAGGGCTTCGCCGCCATGCTCGGCCGGACGCTGGCCCACCGGCAGGTGGTGCCCCTCGACGGCTCGGCGCTCCGCCGCCTCGACCGTGTCGACACCGTCGTGCTCGACGCGGACGTGCTCGTCGCCGACGCCTGGGAGATCCGCACGGTCGTCCGGCCTGACGGTGGGCAGGCCGATGACAAGGCCGTCGACCTCGCCGAGCGGCTGTTCGACCCTGACGCACCTGACGACGAGCAACGCTGGCGTGGTGCGCGGCTGCTGCCCGCACGCGCTGTCGAGCACGCGGTGCTGCGCAGCGCTCGCGGCGCCCTGTCCCGGATCCGGGAGGCCCGCGCGGAGGGCGGCCGCGCCCTGGTGCTGCTCCGCGACGAGCAGGTGATCGCCGTCGTCCGCGCGGCACGGCCGCTCGACCCTGCCGCGGAGCCGGTGGTCGCCGCGGTCCGTGACGCGGGGCTCCGCCTGGTCGTCTCCGACACCGACGGCCGTACCGCCCGCCGGCTCGCTGCCGACCAGCGGATCCGCAGCGGAGCGGAACTCGGCGACGACGTGCGCGCCCTCCAGGCGGAGGGCCACGGGGTGATGGTCGTCGGACGGCAGGGCCACCGCGGGCTGGCCGCCGCCGACGTCGGGATCGGCATCGTCGCGCCGACGGGGCGGCCCTCCTGGGGTGCCGACCTGATCCTCGGGCGGGAGCTCGCGGAGGTCGCGACCCTGGTCGCCGCCGTGCCGGCGGCCCGGGAGGTCAGCCGTCGCTCCGCCCGGTTCGCCGTGGCCGGCAGCGCGCTGGCGGCGCTGGTGGTGCTCACCGGTCCGCGGCTCGGCGCGGGATCGCGGGCGCTGGCGGTGATCAACGTGGCAGCGGGTGCCTCCCTGGTGTCCGGGCTGTGGGAGGGTGTCCTGCTCGCCCACGAGCCGCGCCCGCGCAGCCCCGACCGCTCCCGCTGGCACGCGCTGCCGACCGACCGGGTCCTGCGACAGCTGGCCAGCGACGGCCGTGCCGGTCTGGCCACCGAGGAAGTGGTCCGGCGGGCCGCGGCGCGCCGACCCGGCGATGCCGAGGTGTCCCCGCTCGAACCCTTCCTCGCCGAGCTGGCCAACCCGCTCAACCCCGTGCTGGCCGTGGGGGCCGGGCTGTCGGCCGCCGCCGGCTCGATGAGCGACGCCGGGCTGGTCCTCGGCCTGATCGGTGTCAACACCGCGGTCGGCGGGGTGCAGCGCCTGCGGGCCGAGCGCAGCGTCCGCGGGATGCTGACCGACGACGTCGAGTTGGTCACCGTGCTGCGCGACGGCGTGCACCAGCGGGTCCGCGAGGACCAGCTGGTCCGCGGCGACATCGTGGAACTCGCCGCGGGCGAGGCCGTACCGGCGGACGCCCGGGTGCTGGAGGTCGACGCCTGCGAGGTGGACGAGTCATCGCTCACCGGCGAGTCGCTGCCGGTGGAGAAGGAGGTCGACCCCGCGCCCGACGCCGACCTGGCCGACCGGTCCTGCATGCTCTACGAGGGCACCACGGTGGTCACCGGCAACGTCCGTGCCGCGGTCGTGGCCACCGGAGCGGCCACCGAGGTGGCACGCAGCCTCGCGCTGTCCGGCCCACCGCCGCGCACCGGGGTTGAGCTGCGCCTCGAGGAACTGACCCGGCGGCTGCTGCCCGGCGCGATGGCCGTCGCCGGCGCCACCGGGGTCGTCGGGCTGCTCCGGCGGTGGCCGGTGCGCGAGGTCGCCGGCACCGCCGTCAGCCTGGCCATCGCCTCGGTCCCCGAGGGCCTGCCCTTCGTGGCGACGGCGGGACAGCTGGCCGGGGCCCGGCGACTGGCGGCCACCGGCGCCGTGGTGCGCAACCCCCGCACCGTCGAGGCGCTCGGTCGTGTCGACGTCCTGTGCGTCGACAAGACGGGAACCCTCACCGAGGGCCGTGTCGCGTTGACCGGAGTGTCCGACGGACGCCGTTCGGAAGGTCTCGAGCGGCTCGACGACGCCCGGCGACGCATCCTGGCCACCGCGGTGCTGGCCAGCGACCAGCCCGGTGACAACGGCCGGCCGATCGGACAGCTGGACGACGCGGACCGGGCCCTGCACCTGGCTGCCGGCGAGCTGGACCTCGACGCGGCCGCGGTGCTCGGCGGCTGGTCGGTCATCGACGACCTGCCCTTCGAGGCCAGCCGCGGTGTCCACGCGGTCCTCGGTACAACCGGGCGGGCGCGACGCATCGTCGTCAAGGGCGCGCCCGAGGCGGTGCTGGCGGCCTGCGACCGCTGGCACCTCGACGGGGAGACGATCGCGCTGGACGCGGAACGTCGGGCCGAGCTGACCGCCCACGTCACCGCGGTCGCGCGGCGCGGGAACCGGCTGCTCGCGGTCGCCACCTCGCGCACCGACGAGGGACGCCGAGGTCGAGGACCTCACCGGGCTCGCGTTCCTCGGGCTGGTCGTGCTCAGCGACCCCGTCAGGGCCACCGCGGCCTCCGCGGTCGCCGCCATCGCCGAGGCGGGGGTCCGCACGATCATGGTCACCGGTGACCACCCGGAGACCGCCGGCAGCATCGCCACGGAGCTGGGCCTGCCCGACACCGCTCCGGTGCTGACCGGCAGCGAGATCGACACCCTGGACGCCGACGGCCTGGTCGACCGGCTGACACGCACCCACGTGGTGGCCCGGGTCACCCCGGCACAGAAGCAGCGGATCGTGGAGGTGCTGCAGGGTGCCGGACGGGTCGTCGCCATGACCGGTGACGGCGCCAACGACGCGGCGGCGATCCGTCTGGCGCAGGTGGGGGTGGCGCTCGGCACCCGCTCCTCCGCCGCGGCGCGTGACGCGGCCGACATCGTGGTCACCGACGACCGGGTGGAGACCCTGATCGACGCCATCGCGGAAGGCCGTGCCCTGTGGGGCTCGATCCGTGAGGCGCTGGCGGTGCTCGTCGGCGGGAACCTGGGCGAGATCGGTTTCACCAGCATCGCCAGCGCCTTCAGCGACCGTGCCCCCCTGCATCCGCGGCAGTTCCTGCTGGTGAACCTGTTCACCGACCTCGCACCGGCGGTGGGGATCGCCGTCCGGCCGCCCGAGGACACCTCGGGGGCGATGTTGCGCGAGGGACCCGACCGCTCCCTGGGGGCGGCCCTGCGCCGCGACATCTCCGTACGGGGGACGGCCACCGCCCTCGGCGCGACGGCCGCCTGGGGCGCGGCACGTGCCACCGGCACGCAGCGCCATGCCAGCACCGTCGGACTGGCGGCGCTGGTCGGCACCCAGCTCGGCCAGACCCTGGTCGCGGGCGGCTGGCGTCGGCCCAGCACGCTGCTGACCGTGGCGGGATCCGCCGGGGTGTTCTTCGCCACCGTGCAGACCCCGGTGGTGAGCCGGTTCTTCGGCTCCCGACCGCTCGGGCCCCTGGGGTGGTCCCAGGCGGTGAGCGCCTCGGTGCTGGCCACCGCCGGCTCCCAGGTCGCCACCCGCGTCCTTGCCGCCCGGGACGATGCCGCCGCCGCGGATGATCGCGCGACCGAGGCCGCCGAAGGTGCGCCCTCGACCGCGCCGCGCCCGCGACGGTCGGTGCCGGCCCTCGAGGTGTCCCGCGAGCAGCCGGCACCCGTCGCGGTGCTCGGCGGCCGCGGCAGCGTCGCCCGTCACCTGGTCGCGGCACTGCGCAGCGACGGGCACCCGGTGCGGGTGGTGGACGAGGACCTCGACGCCCGAGGGCTCGGTCGTGCCCTCGCACAGCAGGCGGTGGTGCTCGACCTGCGCCACCCGCTGGGGGGTGAGGACCGTGCGCAGGTGGCGGCCGAGGAGCGCCGTGCTGCGCTCCTGGCCACGGCGGCGGACCGCGCCGGCGTGCACCGCATCCTCCACCTCGGCCCGCTGGTCGATGACGCCGACCTGCACCGGGCACCGGCCCCGCTCTTCGCCCGGGCCGCCGGAGCGATGGCCCTGGCGGCGGGGTCCGTCCCGGTCACCGAGCTGCGCGTCGGGCCGGTGTGGCACCCCGATGGCCTGCTCGCGCGGACGGTGACGGCCGCTGCGCGGCTCCCGGCCCGCCTGCCACGGGCGGTCGCCCGCACCCGGGTGCAGCCCGTCGCCGTAGAGGATCTCGCGCGGGCGGTCATCGCGCTGCTGCAGGACCCGGACGCACTCCCACGCGTGGTCGAGGTCGGCGGACCGGAGGTCGTGTCGCTCGAGGAGCTGGTGCGGCGAGCGGCCGAGCCGGGCCGGGCGCAGCGCCTGCTGCGGCAGCTGCCACCCGCGGTACTACCGACCTACGCGGCGTTGCTCTCCCGGCAGGCGGACGGACACCTGCCCTTCACGCTGCGGCTACTGGAGGCTGCTCGTCTCGACCAGGTCGCGCACGACGCGGAGCGTTCCTCTGGCATCACCCACCTGTTGACCACTCCGGTGGACCCCGCTGCGGTCGCGGCCGTGCCGGCCTAGACCGGCGGAGAGGAGATCCGTCATGGTGCTGCCCCCTGAGGAGTTCGCCCTCAGGCTCCTGGTGGCGCTGGTCCTCGGTGCCCTGATCGGTGTGGAGCGGCAGTGGCGCCAGCGGGCGTCGGGGCTGAGGACCAACGCCCTGGTCAGCGTCGGTGCGGCGCTGTTCGTCCTGCTGTCCGTGGCCTTCATCGACGAAGAGGCCAGTCCGACCCGTGTCGCCGCCCAGGTCGTGTCCGGCATCGGCTTCCTCGGTGCCGGCGTGATCCTGCGCGACGGCGTGAACGTCCGTGGCATCAACACCGCCGCCACCATCTGGTGCGCCGCCGCCGTCGGCTCCCTGGCGGCGGCCGGCATGTGGGAGGTCGCGACGATGGGGGCGGTCGCGGTGGTGGCGATCAACCTGCTGCTGCGCCCGGTGGCCCGTGCCATCGAGCGTGCGCCCGTGGACGAGGACACCGAGGTGGTGACCCGCTACCGCTTCCGGGCGGTCAGCCGCGAGGACCAGGAGGGCCACGTCCGGGTCCTGCTGGTGCAGGCGCTGTCGGGCAGCGGCTTCGTGCTGCGCACCGTGGAGTCCGAGGACCTCCCGGCCGCGGGCAAGGTGGAGGTCAGGGCGGAGCTGACCACCACCGGCAGGGACGACGCGCGGCTGGAGTCGGCGGTCAACCGGCTGTCCCTCGAGCCGGGCGTCAGCGCCGTCCGCTGGGAGGTCAGCACGGAGGATCCGGCTGAGGAGCCGACCTGGTGAGCGCCGCATCCGTGCGCACCCACCTCGCCGAGGTCTGGGCGCTGGTCGACGAGGTCTGGAGTGCCTTCGCCGGGGCCGACGCCACGGCGCTGCCGCAGGGGGTGTGCACCCACGCCGAGCGCCGGCTCGATGCGGCTATCGAGGGCCTGCGGTGGCACGCCGTGCAGGCGGGGCGCGACACCGCGAGCGCCGCCCAGTTGACCGCCGCTCTCGAACTCGGGGACCAGGGCGCGGCGCTGGTGCGCAGCGTCATCGCCGCACCGGGACCCGCCGGGCCCGCCCCCGACCACCTCGATGCCGTACCGGACCAACTGCAGGCACTGGCGGCACAGGATCCCGAATGGCCGGTCGTGAGCGGCAGCCTGCTCCTGGCGCGGGTCGGACTGGGCGGTGGCGGTCAACGTGCGCTCGACACCGCGAGGGAGCTGCTCGACACCTGGCGGTTGCGGACCAGCGCATCCCCGCCGCAGCCCGCCACGCAACAGGCCAGGGCCACGGCGTCGCTGCTGCAGCTCGCGTCCCGCGCGTTCGGCATCTACGCACCAGGGTTGCTGCCGAGACTCGGTCCGGCGGACGCCTGCATCGTGATCGCCGACCCGAAGGCGCGACTGCTGGACCGTGATCCGACACGCTCGCTGGTCGGCGTGGACACCTCCGCCCTCCTCGCGACGCGCGCCGCGGGCGTGTGGAGCGTCCCCGGGGCGCCCGGACCGCGCCTGGACCGTGTGGTGTTCCACGTGTCCCGCGACCAGATCGGCCCGGTGCGCGCGCTCACCGGCGACGCGGACGCGGAGGCGGAGGTCTCCGGCGATCAGCTCCAGGGTCGTCGCTGACGGTGGGGTGAACGCCGGCCGAACGTCTGGTCTGAGAGGCGGTTGTCGGGGCGACAGGCCGTGAGTGCCCCGCAGCGTTGCCTACCCTTCGCTCCGACCTCGACCCCGGCCCATGCGCACCCTCTGGAGGGCCCGTGACCCCCGTAACCGAGACCCTCGACGACCTCGTCGCCGCCGGCGGCCTCGATCGGCTCCGCGCCTGGCTCGAGGAGCAGGGCGCCCTCGACATCGCCGATGAGCTGGTCCGCCTGGAGGCCGAGCAGCGCGCCGTCCCCTTCCGTCTGCTGCCCAAGGACCGCGCGCTGGCGGTGTTCGAGGCCCTGGACCCCCTCCATCAGCGGGAGCTGCTGGACGCGCTGGCCCACGTCGACGCGGATGAACTCTTCGCCGGGCTGGACGCCGACGACCGCGCCCGGTTGATCGACGAGATGCCCGCCAAGGTCGCCCGGCGGCTGCTGGACGGTCTCAGCGAGACGGCGCGCACCAACACCAACCGGCTGCTGGGCTACGCGGACGAGTCCGCGGGACGGATGATGAGTCCCCGGTTCGTCAGCCTGCGCGCCAGCATGAGCGCCTCCGACGCGCTCGCCAAGGTGCGCCGCGCGGAGCTGCGGCCCCGCGAGGTCCTGGTGCTGCCCGTCACCGACGACCAGCGCCGCCTGGTCGGGGCGGTGGACCTGCCCGACCTGGTCACCGCCGCACCTGCCACCTCGGTGTCGGAGCTGCTGCAGGCCGAGAAGTACGAGGTACGCGTCGACGAGGATCAGGAGGTCGCCGCCCGGTTGATGCAGGAGGCCGACCTGGTCGCCCTGCCCGTGGTGGACACCGAGGACCGGCTCGTCGGGGTGCTCACCGTCGACGACGCCATGGAGATCATCGAGGAGGAGGAGACCGAGGACATCTCCCGCGCCGGCGGTGTGGAGCCGTTGGGCATGCCCTACCTCGAGGCCAGTGTCCTGCTCCTCGCCCGGAAGCGCGCGGTGTGGTTGCTGCTGCTCGGTGTCGCGGCCGTGGCGACGGTGACGGTGATCGGCGGGTTCGAGGACCGCATCGAGGAGGTGTCGACCCTGGCGCTGTTCATCCCGCTGCTGATCGACACCGGCGGGAACTCCGGCTCGCAGGCGGCCACCGTGGTGATCCGCGCGATGGCCGTCGGTGAGCTGCGCTTCCGCGACATCCCCCGGATGCTGCGCAAGGAGTTCACCGTCGGGGTGCTGCTCGGGCTGATGCTCTCCGCCCTGGCCTTCGGTCCGGTGACGCTGTTCTTCGGGCCGGCGTTCGCGACCGTGATCAGCCTCACGCTGTTCTTCATCTGCATCTGGGCGACCTTCGCCGGCGGGTTCCTGCCGCCGCTGGCCAAGCGGATCGGCGTGGACCCGGCGGTGTTCTCCGCGCCGGTCATCACCACGCTGGTGGATGCGACGGGGCTGCTGTTGTACTTCGGTATCGCGGTGACCGTGCTCGGGATCTGACCTCGGCTGGTCGGTGGGGCGGTCGGGAACGGCGGCCGCTGCACCGGGAGGCCGTATCGTGCGCGCCCGCCCCGGCTGTCGCGTTCGCGCTGCGCCGGGACCGACCACGCTGGACGGCCGCCCGTCTCCGGCACGCCGACCCCCGTTGGAGCATCGACGTGAACCTGCTCATCGCCCTGGTGCTCGGCATCGTGCAGGGCGTGTTCATGTTCGTGCCGGTGTCCTCCACCAGCCACCTGGTGCTGACCCAGACGTGGCTGCGTGGCCAGGGCTACGAGCTGCCGTCGCCTGACAGTCCCGAGCTGATCCTGTTCGACCTCGTGGTGCACGTCGGGACGCTGGTGTCGGTGGTCATCGTGATGGGCGACGGGCTCAAGGAGTTGTGGGCCGGGGTACGCGACGACCGCTCGGCAGGTCGGCTCTCCCGCGGTGGTGGCACCTTCGCGGAGGCCACCTCCACCCGGCTCATCCTGCTGATGGTCCTGTCCGTGGCGGTCACCGGGGTGCTGGGTCTCACCTTCCAGGGCCCGCTCACCCGGGTGTTCGGCGCACCGACCCTGGTCGCCACCGCGCTGGTGCTGACCGGCGCGATGCTGTGGTGGACCGACGCCATGACCCCCGCACGCAGCGGGCGACGCCTCAGGTTCGGGTGGCGCGGCCCGGGTGAGATCACCGTCACCGTGGCGGTTCTGGTAGGCGCGGCGCAGGCCGCCGCGCTGGTGCCCGGCATCTCCCGGTCGGGTGCCACGATCTTCGCCGCACTGTTGCTCGGGATGCAGCGCACCATGGCGGCGCGCTACTCCTTCTACGTGGCGATCCCCACCATCCTCGCCGCCACCGGTGTGCAGACGCTGCAGGTCGCCCTGGGCGAGGGGTTCGGCGACATCAGCTGGGGCGCGATGGCCGTCGGCTTCGTCACGGCCGCGGTCGTCGGCACCGCAGCGCTCTGGCTGGTGCTGCGCCTGCTGGAGTCGGCCCGCTTCCGCGTGTTCTCGCTCTACGTCTGGGCCTTGGCCGCCACGGTCCTGCTCACGGGACTCGGCGTGGAGCACGGCACCTGAGGTCAGGGCCTTTGGTCGCGGCCTGAGGTCAGGGCCTTTGGTCGCGGCCTGCGGTCAGAGCCCGAGGTCGCGGCCTGAGGTCAGGGACAGCGTTGGGGTTGTGAGCCGACGGGGACCTCCTCGTCCTCCTCAGCGTCGGCGTCCGCTGCCACGTCCGCGTCGTCGCCGGTGCGGGGGTCGGTCGGCACGTCGGGGCGCTCCTCGGGCTCATCCGGCTCCGCCGGCGCAGGGTCGCCCTCGAGGAGCCAGGTGAACAGCTCCTGCGCCGCCTGCTCGTCGGGCTGGAGCAGCCACGCCTCCGTACCCGTGACTCGCTCCCCGGGGACGGTCCGGGTCTCGAGGTCCTCCTGCAGGGTGCCCCGATGTCCCATGACCAGTTGCCGGATGCGGTTGAGCGTCAGGGAGCTGTCCACCTGCATGGCGCTGGCGATGGCCTCGGCCAGCCGCAGGGTGCGCACCGGCTCCGAGAACACGCCGTTCTCCTGCACCTGGTCGCGCAACTCCACCAACAGGCGCTGCTGACGGCTGATGCGGCCGAAGTCGTCGTCGATGCTCCGGGCGCGGGCGAAGGCCAGGGCATCGGCGCCGTCGAGCACCTGGCAGCCCTCCGCGAGGTCGAGGTTGGCCCGCTCGTCCCGCAACGGCTCCTGGATGAACATCTCGACACCGCCGATGGCGTCGACGATGTCGATGAACCCACGGAAGTCCACCTTCACGGCGTGGTCGATATCCATGCCCGACCAGGAGGCCACGCTCTGGACGACGCAGCTCATGCCCCCGACGTCGGTGCGCTCCCCGATGCCGTAGGCGGCGTTGATGCGGCCGCGGCTACCGTCGCACCGGGTGATGACGCTGTCGCGGGGGATGTTGACCATCCGCAACTCGCCGGCGGCGTCGTCCACGCGGACCAGCGCGACCACCTCGGTGCGCTCCCCCCATGCCATCCCGGTGCCGAGTTCGCGGCGCTCCTGCGGGGTGAGGACCTCCCGGGTGTCGGAGCCGAGCAGCAACACGGTGATCGGGTCCGCGTCGCGCTCCACATCGACGTCGAAGGACGTGGCGCTGTCGTCCGCTCCCGCGCCGTCGTCCGTGCCGTCCACCTCGGACTCGGTGCCGCCGGGTGGCTCGCCACCAGCCAGACCGTCGACCTCGACCCGGGTCAGGGAGCCGTCGAGCGCCAGGATCGTCCCGATCACGACCGCGATGGCGAACCCGACGAGGATGCTCACGATGACCGCGATACGGCGTGCGCGCCGACGTCGCTGCCGGCGCCGGTCACCAGCGGACCAGGCTGTCGCCGGCTCCGTGGCTTCCGCGTCCGTTACCGTCACCGTCGTCACCTCGTTCCGCCCAGCCCCGGAACCGGAACCGCAAGGTTGCGCAACGTGGTCAGGCTACGCGGTTCGCGCCCCGTTGGCGCGCGCAAGGGGGTCCGGACGGTCACCCCGGGCGGTTGGCCTCCGCAGGTTCCCGCTACCGTGTGGGCCGCAGACGCCGCCCTCGTGACGCAGCGGCCCCTGCCCCGCCACGCAGTCCCTCACTCCGTCCGGAGCCAGCCCGTGTCCGTCGTGTCCACGGAAGCCGCCCGGCGTCGGACCTTCGCGATCATCTCGCACCCCGATGCCGGCAAGACCACGCTGACCGAGAAGTTCCTGCTGTACGCCGGAGCGATCCAGCAGGCCGGCGCCGTGCAGAGCCGCAAGGCCGAGCGGTCCACCACCTCCGACTGGCTGGAGCTCGAGCAGAAGCGCGGCATCTCGGTCACCTCTGCGGTCGCCCGGTTCGAGCACGACCACACCGTACTCAACCTGCTCGACACCCCTGGCCACCGCGACTTCTCGGAGGACACCTACCGGGTGCTCTCCGGTGTCGACGCCGCGGTGATGGTCATCGACGCCGCACGCGGTGTGGAGCCCCAGACCGAGAAGCTCTACGCCGTCTGCCGGGCCCGCGGGACGCCCATCATCACCTTCGTGAACAAGCTGGACCGACCCACGCCGGAGCCGCTCGAGATCCTCGACGACCTCGAGGCGAAGCTCGGCATCCCGGGCCACCCCGTCACCTGGCCGATCAAGCCCGGCGGACGCTTCGAGGGGGTGGTGGACCGCCGTGATCTGCGCAGCTACCGCTTCGAGGCCAACACCCCCGGCGGTGCCCGTATCGCGCAGGAGGATGCCGGCGGGGTCGAGTCCGTCGCCGAGGTGGTGCAGGAGGAACTCGACCTGCTCGACGAGGTGGGTGCCGACATCGACCTCGATGCCTTCCTCGACGGGGAGGCCACACCCGTGTTCTTCGGGTCCGCGCTGTCGAACTTCGGGGTCCGGCTGCTGCTCGATGCGGTGGTGGCCTACGCGCCACCGCCCGCGGCCCGCCCCGACCGCGAGCAGCGCGCGCACCCCCTTGACGGTCCCTTCTCCGGGCTGGTGTTCAAGGTCCAGGCCAACCTCGACCCGCGGCACCGGGACCGCCTGGCGTTCATCCGGGTGTGCTCCGGCCGTTTCGAGCGGGGCGCCACCCTGATCAACGCCCGCACCGGCCGCAAGACCGTCGCCAAGTACGCCCATGCGGTGTTCGGGCGCGACCGGGAGACGGTCGACGAGGCCTACCCCGGCGACGTGATCGGGCTGGTGAACGCCACCGACCTGCGGGCGGGCGACACCCTGCACGCTGAGGGCACCGAGGTGGTCTTCCCGCCCCTGCCCACCTTCACGCCCGAGCACTTCCAGACCGCGCATCCCGAGGACCGCAGCCGCATCAAGCAGTTCCGCCGCGGGGTGCAGCAGCTCGACGAGGAGGGCGTGGTGCAGGTCCTGCGCCACGACGACCTCGGTGACCAGGCGCCGATCTGGGCGGCGGTCGGCCAGCTGCAGTTCGACGTGGCCGCGTGGCGGATGGCGCACGAGTTCGGTGCGCCGGTCCGGCTCGAGGGCACGCGCTTCGAGGTGGCACGCGCCACCGACGACGAGGGGGCCGCCCGGCTGGAGACGATGCGTGACGTCGAGGTGTACCGGCGCGAGAACGGCGTGCCGCTGGCGCTGTTCCGCAGCCGCTTCGTCGCTGAACGCATCGGGCGTGACCACCCCGAACTCACCCTCGACACCCTCATCTTGAGCTGAGGCGTGCTCCTCCACCTGCTCGGCGAGCCACGCCCGCCCCGTGCGACCACCCGGTTCTCCGGGTGGCGGGTGGTCGCCGTCGCGGCGATCGGGCTCGGCATGACGGGCCCGGGGCAGACCGTCGGCGTCAGCGCGTTCGTCGACCCCATGATGGCCGCCCTGGAGCTCTCGCGTTCCGAGGTCTCTGCGGCCTACCTCGTTGGCACCCTGGTCGGAGCCTTCGCGCTGCCGACCGCCGGACGGATCCTGGACCGGCGTGGCACCCGGGTGACCATGGCGGTGGTCGCTGGCCTGTTCGGCGTGGTCCTGATGTCGATGGCCGGGGTGGTGGGGCTGCTGACCCTCGGCCTCGGGTTCGCAGGGATCCGGACCTTCGGTCAGGGGGCGCTCGGGCTGGTCTCCACCACGGCCCCGGCACCGTGGTTCGACCGCCGTCGTGGGCTCGCCGTCGGGGTCACCACCGCGGTGGGTTCGGCGATCATCCCCCTGTTCCCGCTGGCGGCGGCCGCGGTCATCCCAGCGGTGGGGTGGCGCGTCGCGTGGTTCCTGACCGGGCTGACCGTCTGGCTGCTGGTGGTCCCGCTGGCGACGAGGGTCATGATCGATCGGCCCGAGGACGTCGGTCAGCAGCCGGATGGGGCGGCCCCGCCGGAGGACGCCGACGAGGTCGCCGCCGCAGCCCGGGCCGCCTCCTTCACGCGGAGCGAGGCGCTCCGGACGCCCATGTTCTGGGCGGTCGCGGGCGCGACGTCCGCGACGGGCATGATCGCGACCGGGCTCGGGTTCCATCAGATCGACCTCCTCGGTGAGCAGGGCCTCACGCCGGTGCAGGCGGCGGCCAACTTCCTGCCCCAGACGATCGCGGCGCTGGTCGCCACCCTCACGGTCGGTTCGATGGTCGACCGCTTCGCCGCCAGGTGGGTCCTGACCACCTCGATGCTGCTGTTGATGGGGGCGATGGCCGGGGTCGCGTTCGTCTCTCCGGGGTGGACCGCGATCGCCTACGGGGTGACCGTCGGGGCGGCGGGTTCCTCCGCCCGAGCGTTGGAGGCCGCGTCCTTCCCGAAGCTGTACGGCCTCGCCCACATCGGCGCGATCCGTGGCGTCGTGACCTCGATCAACGTCGGTTCCACGGCCTTCGGTCCCCTCGCGCTCTCGCTCGGACGCGACCTGACCGGCAGCTACCAGCAGGTGCTGCTCCTCCTCCTGCTCGTGCCGGTGGCCGTGATCGTCCTCGGCCTGCTGGCCCCCCGTCCGACGAAGCGATCCCCATCACGGTGAGCGGGACCGTCGGTCGGCCCCGAGGTGTGCAGCGAAGCGACCGTTTCCCCGTCGGAAGGCTGCAGACCCTGCGCAGCCGGTCCTGCGGGTCCCGCC
>PXDB01000003.1 GCA_003565155.1 Nitriliruptoraceae bacterium
ATGCTGACCCGCGGCAGGGACACACCGATGTCGGCGAAGGCCCGCTGCACGAACCCGGAGCAGTCGAACCCGGTGGTCGGGCTGGTGCCACCCCACTTGTAGGGGACGCCGAGGTACTGCTCCCCGGCCGCGAGCACCGCCGCACCCGCCCCGGCGTTGGCCACGTCGGGCCGGCCTGCGCTGACGCCCTGGACAGCACTGCCGCGGGCAGCCGCGGTCGTGGCACCACCGGCCCCGGGTGCCAGATCGGGCCGGATGGCTGCCGGGTCGATCTCCTGTCCGGCGAGCGCAGCGACCATCCCTGCGAGGGTGACCGTGGGCGCCTGGGAGGGGTTGCCCATCGCCTGGCCGAGCACGGCATCGAAGTCGTCCTCGCCGTCGACGGGCACGGCACCCGTTCCGGGCGCAGCGTCGGGCACCGCGGGAGCGGTGGTCGGTGCGACGGCGTTGACAGGCACGGGCGTACCTCCTCACTCCCCGCGTGTCGGCCGCCTCCGCGTCGGCTGGAGCACCACCTCGATGTCCGCTCTTGGACGTCCGCTGCGCGCGCGAGCAGCGCCAGCGCCGTCCCACCGCGCCCGAACCCTTGAGCCCCGACCGACCCGGCCGACCGGTGCTCCATGGAACCCGTGCGTGCTGCCCTCGATGCGCTCGCCACCCGGCTGTGGGATGAGCGGCGGTTGTTGCTGCTGCTGCTCTACCGGCTGACGGTGGCGCGGTTGCTGCTGTCGGCGGACGAACGCAGGTTCCTGGCCGACGCACTCCACGAGGTCGACCAGACCCTGGAGCAGCTACGCACCGAGGAACTGCGCCGCGACCAGGCGGTACGCGACCTCGCCGCAGAGTGGCAGGTGGCACCCGACACCCTCAGCCTGCCGGAGATCGCCCGGCGCTCCCCTCCCCCCTACGACCACACCTTCGCCGACCACCTCGACGCCTTCCAGCAGCTGGCCAACGAGATCGAGCTGCTCTCCAGGGAGAACCGCGTGCTGGCCAACGCCGCGATGCAGGACGTCAGCGAGACGATCAGCCACATCACCGGCCCACCCGAGCCGGCCGCGTCGACCTACGACGCCTCCGGTCAGCTCGGGTCGTCCGCTGCGGTGGGCAACCGGCTACGGGAGGCGCTCTAGATGTCCTTCGTCGGGCTCTACACGGGACTCAGCGGCATCCGGGCCGGCCAGGCCGGGCTGGACACCGCGAGCAACAACATCGCCAACGCCAACACGCCGGGCTACACGCGCCAGCGGGTCGAGTTCAGCGCTGCGCACACCTTCCAGTCGCCCTACGGCCCGGTGGGCACCGGGGTGAACGTGGAGGACGTCGCACGGCTGCGTGACGGCTTCCTCGACGCCCGTTACCGCTCGGCGGTGGGCGACGGCGCTGCGGCACAGGTGCGCTCGGAGTTCCTCTCCAGCATGGAACGGCTCTCCGGTGAACCCGAACTCGGGCTGTCCTCGAAGATGGGTGAGCTGTGGGCGGCCATGGAGGACTGGTCCAACGACCCCAGGGCTGACGCCCCGCGCCGGGCCGTGCTGAACGAGCTGGGCACCGTGGCGGAGACCTTCCGGTCGACCGCGTCGGCGTGGGACCAGCTCGGCACGGACAGCGACAACCAGCTGGCGGTGACCGTGGACGAGGTCAACGACATCCTGCGGAGCCTGCACGAGGACTACAACGTCCGGCTCGCGAACGCGGACATGTCACGGGTGGGGCCGGACCTGCTGGATCAGCGGGACCAACTGCTGGACCGGTTGTCGGAGCTGACGGGCGCGTCGGTGCGTCACAACCCGGACCAGACCGTGACGGTGCGCCTGGACGGGCAGGACCTGCTGGACTACCAGAACGAACCTGGCGGTCCGGGACGACTCGTGGTCGGCCCGAGCCCGGAGCACGACGACGACGTGAAGGTCGGGGTACTCCCACCGGGTTCCGGCCCGGGTGACACCGCCACGGTCGTCGAGGCTTCCGGTGAGGTCGCCGGCCTGCACCGTGCGGTCCACGAGGACCTCCCCTCCCAGCGCGCACAGCTCGACGAGCTCGCGACGACCCTGCTGACCGCCATCAACGCCCAGAACACGGCCGGTGCCCTCGCGGGCGGCGATGCCGGAGCGGACCTGCTCGAGGGCGACGGCGCCCGGGACCTCGCGCTCACCACGAACGACATCGGCGCACTGGCCGCGGGGACCTACGACGCCGACGCCGCGCCGGCACCCCATGACGGCGCCAACGCACGGGCCTTCGCCGACCTGCGCACGACCCCGCTCCCACGGCCGGTCGGTGCGGATGGCGACCCGGCCACCTTCGAGACCCAGCTCAGCGAGCAGATCGTCGGGCTCGCGGGCGCCGTGCGCTCCAGCGCGTCCGCAACGGAGGCGGCCCGCGGGATCGCCACCGGCGCCAGCCTCGCGCGGTCCAGCCAGCACGGCGTGTCGATCGATGAGGAGATGGTCGACCTGGTCCGCTACCAGCGGGCCCTGGAGGCCAACGCACGGGTCATGACCACCGTTGACCAGACCCTGGACGTCCTGGTCAACCGCGTCGGTATCGTCGGCCGCTGACCGGGAGGAGCCCAGCATGCGTGTCACCAGCGAGGTGCTCGTCACCCGGTCGCTCGACCGGCTGCAGAGCCGACTCACGGCCTACGAGCGCAGCCAGTCCGAGCTGTCGACGGGCCGGAAGATCCTCACGCCCTCGGACGACCCGGGTGGCGCGAACAGGAGCATGTCGCTCCGCGCGTCCATGCGCGCCCGCAACCAGGAGCTGCGCAACAGCAACGACGCCATGGGGTGGCTCAACAACGCCGACAGCCAGTTGCAGTCGGCCATGGAGCGCACCCGGCGCGCCCGGGACCTGACCGTGGACGCGGCGACGCTCAAGGACCCCGGCGCGCACCGCGCCATCGCCACGGAACTGCGGGCGATCGCCGATGAACTGGTCGGCATCGCCAACACCGAGCACATGGGGCGCCCGCTGTTCGGTGGCTACGCCGACGGGGAGGCGGTCGCCCAGGATGCGGACGGGACGCTGACCTTCGACCCCCCGGCCGGGCAGGTCGACCAGGTCATGCGGCGGGTGTCCGACACCGAACAGGTCCGGGTCAACACCACCGCCGCGGAGTGGCTCGGCGCACCGGAGGACCCGCAAGCACCCGGTGCCCCGGCGGATCTGGTCACCTTCCTGCGTGGACTGGCCGACGACGTCGACGCCGGGGACCAGCAGGCGGCGACGCAGGCACTCGGCACCCTCGACCGGGCCACCGACCGGATCGCGGGCAACCTGACCGATATCGGTGCCGCGACCAACCGCGTCGAATCGGCGAAAGCCCGGGTCAACGACGCTTTGTTCGCGATGCGCACCGAGCTGTCCAGCATCGAGGACGTGGACATCGCCGAGGGCATCATGGAACTGCAGATCCAGGAGGTCGGCTACCAGGCCACCCTCCAGGCCCTGTCCAAGGCGCTGCCACCCTCCCTCGGCAGCTTCCTGCGGTGACGACCACCACGAGTAGGGTGCACGACACCGAGCACACCACCACCCCGCGAGGACCTGCAGTGGCCAACGGCGCCGACGTCGACGCACCGCCGGTGCTGCGGTTCTCCGACGGCATCCCCGGCTTCGCGGGCGCCCACGCCTTCGCGCTCACCGACCTGACCGAGGATGGCACCTTCCAGATGCTGACCAGCCTGGAGGATCCCGACCTGTCGCTCGTGGTCACGGTGCCGTGGCTGTTCTTCCCCGACTACGAGCTCGACCTGCCGGAGAACGACCGGCGGTCGCTCGGTATCGAGTCGCCGGAGGACGTGGTGGTGTTCTGCTCGGTGATCGCAGAGGAGGTCAGCGAGGGGCTGATCCTCAACCTGCGAGCGCCCTTCGTCGCCAACCCGCACACCCTGGCGGCGCGGCAGGTGATCCTCGAGGACGAGGACATCCCGCTGCGCGCCCGGTTCGGCGGAGAAGCCTGAGCCCAGACGTGCTGGTCCTGTCCCGCCGCATCGGTGAGTCCATCGTCATCGGCAACGAGGTGGTCGTCCGCGTGATCGACGTGCGCGGGGACCAGGTGCGCCTCGGCATCGACGCCCCCCGTGACGTCCAGATCCATCGCGAGGAGGTGTTCCTCGAGCTCCAGGAGGAGAACGAGTCGGCCGCCACGGCCAGCGCCCGCACCCGCGAGCGGATCGGCCGTATGCCTGGCCGCCCACCCCGGCCCGATGGCGAGGCCGGCGCCGCCGGCCGTCCTGGTCAGCGCCCCGTGCGTCCTGCGCGGCCGCCAACCAAGGACTGAGGCCCTGCCCCGCCCGGCGGTGGGTCACACGGCCGCGAAGCGCTCCGCCGCATCGATCCGGGAGCGCAGCTCCGTGGCGCTGCTGCCGACCACGATCCGCGCCCGCTGCTGCGCCGCCTCGAGCCGGCTCGTCGCCACCCGGAGACGGTCGATCACCCCGGCGAGCAGGGTCCGGTCCCCTTCGTCCTCGATCGCACGCAGGAGGTCGCGTGCGTTGACGTCCGGCGACATCCCGGCCGAGGTCAGCGCGAGCGAACGGGCCAGCTCCAGGGCGGAGAGCTGCTCGGAGGCGCGCTCCAGCTCGTCCAGCGCCAGAGCGACGAACCGCCGCTCGTCCGCGGCGACCACCAGCTCCAGCGCGCGCAGCCGGCCCTCGAGGGTCTCGACGGCCACGGTCTGTCGGTGGAGCAACTGGTAGAGCTCCTGGATCATCTGGTGCCCTCGCTGGTCACGGTCCGATGGAGCCGGGGTGCGGCGCAGCTCTCCCGTCGGCAGTCCGCCGCCGCACTGAAGCGCCCGCCCACCGCCACCTCGATGCGGCTCCGGCACCGGCAGCGGACATCCGCCGACCGGCCCGACCACAACGCTTCAGCCCCGGCGAGGACGGCCGATGGAGGTGCTGAGCGGGCCGCAACTGGTGGTGGCGGCACTCACGCTCAGCGACTGGTCCGGTCCCCAGCTCCCGGGGGCCGGACCCGTCGTCGACAAGGGGACGTGAAGGGCGCGCACGCGCCTGTGAAGAGAACGTGAAGGCCCTACAGGTCGGTCGGCCAGACGCCCGATGCACCCCTCGTCACCACCTTCAGGCGAGCGCACCGCAGCAGAGGCCTCCACCAGCCTCACAGGTCCAGGGGAGCAGGACGTGAACAACGCCACCGGCACCGCCACCGACGCAGCTCCCGGCGCGACCGTGGAGGGCAGCCTCCCGGCTGACGCGCACTTCACCCACGAGGACCGCAACGCCCTCGCCGAGCGCAACCTCCACCTCGTCGACCACGTGGTGCACCAGCTGGCTGCCGGGTTCCCCCGCCACGTCGACCGTGACGAGCTGCGCGGCGCCGGCGCCGCCGGTCTGGTGGACGCCGCCCATCGCTTCGACCCCGACACCGGGGTCCCCTTCGCGCGTTACGCCTCGATCCGGATCCGCGGCGCCGTCCTCGACGCCACCCGTACCCGGGATTGGGCGACCCGACGGCTGCGCCGCGACCTGCGGGCCATCGAGCATGCCACCAGCGACCTCGAGGACCGCCTGCGCCGCACCCCCGACGACGCCGAGGTGGCCGCGGAGCTCGGCGTCGAGGCCGCGACCGTCCGTGAGCGTCGTGCTGCTGCGCTCACCTCGACCCTCCTGACCCTCGACCGGCCCGTCGGCGAGCAGCACGGTGATACCGACTCGCTCGGCGACCGCATCGTCGAGGAGGATCAGACCTGGCTGCCCGAGGCCAACTTCGAGCACCAGGAGCTGGTCGGCACCCTGCGCACCGCGATCGCCCACCTGCCGGAGCTCCCCCGCCGGGTCCTCGTCGAGCACCACTTCGAGGGCCGGCTGCTGCGGGACATCGCCGATGACCTCAGCGTCACCGAGGCTCGGGCCTCCCAGCTGCGCCACGAGGCCCTCCACGCCCTCCAGGCCTACTTCGGCACCGCCTTCGACGGTGTGCCGGAGGTGCCTTCCTCCGCGCCGGGGAAGCGCCGCAGGACCGCCTACGTCGCCGAGGTGTCGGCTGCGAGCACCTGGCACGCACACGAGCAGGCCACTGCCACGCCAAGCGGGACCGCGACGCCCGCCGACGCGGACGCCGGCAGACCCGTCGAGATCGGCGCCTGAGCGCCGCACGTTGGGTGATCGCGCCGACCTCGGGCGCCGCGCGGCCCGGTTGACCCCGCCCACCCTGGAGCGTCGCCCGCACCCTTCCGCCCGAACCCTTGAGCGCCCGGGCAACGGGCCGATGGACCGTTGATGAGCGCCGCCGACACCGCCACGAGGACGACCCGGCTGGACCAGCTGGGTTTCCCACCCAGCTTGTCGGAGGCGCTCCGTGTGCGCTGCGTCGGGGTCCCCGAGTCGGCCCGCAGCCGGCTGGAAGCGACCGGCGCCGAGCTGATCGACGACGAGGACGCCCCGATCGACGCCGTGGTGCTCTCCACCCGGCTGCCCACCGAGGAGATGAAACAGGCGTCGAACGCGCTCGCCTCCCAGGTCGGCCGCACGATCGTCCTGGCCCACACGGGCGCGGAGCGCCTGGCCGCGGAGCTGGTGCGCGCCGGTGCCGACGCGATCGTCGGGGAGGGCAACGAGGAAGCGCTCATCGGCCTGGTCGACACCGACCGCACCCCCACCGCCCTGCTGGCCTCCTTCGAACGCCGCTTCGGTTCCTCCTCCGGCACCGATGGACGCGGCATCGACCACGCGACCGGCCTGCCCGACCTGCGCAGCTTCGAACGCCGCATCGGCTCCCTGGCCGACGCCGACGAGATCCCCCGGGTGGCCTTCTGCAAGGTGGCGTCGGAGAAGTGGAACCTGCGCCACCCCGACGCCGTGGTCTCCGCCCAGCGGCGCCGGCTGGCCACCACCCTGGCCCACGTCGCGGCGGCCGCCAAGGTGGAGACCTTCGCCACCGGGACCGCGGAGTTCGGCCTCGTCGGTCCGGTGCTCTCCCCCCACGACATGGAGCGGCTCGGCGGGCGTCTCGTGGCGACCGCGGCGATGTTCCGTGACCGCGGCCTGCCCCTTCGGATGGTGATCGGCCACGCCGGGCCGGAGTCCGCCCACGACGCCGAGGAACTGCTCGATCTCGCCCGCCGTGCCGTCGAGGTGGCCGCGGTGGACGGGATCCGGCAGGTGCTCGGCGCGGAGGACCTGGCGCTCGGGGTGTCGGTCACCACCGAACTCGAGGCGGTGGTCCGCCTCCTCGACGAGGTGGAGCCGGCGATGCGCGCCGGCCGCGGGCACGGTGAGCGGGTCGGACGGATGGCCGCCGAGCTGGCCCGGCTGCGGGGCTGCTCGCCTGCCGCGGTCTCCCGCACGCAGCTCGCCGGACACCTCCACGACGTCGGCCGTGCCGGACTGCCGGCCGAGGCGGTCGGTGGCCCTGAGGGGCTCACCGGGGAGCTGCTCGAGTCGTGGCGCACCTTCCCGGCCCGCTCCGCGGAGCTGCTCCAGCTCACCGCGGGCCCCGAGGTGGCCTACATGGCCCGATCCCAGCGGGAACGCTGGGACGGGCAGGGCTTCCCCGACGGGCTCGACGGGCAGTCCATCTCCGAGGGCGCCCGCATCATCGCCGTGGTGCACCGCATCGACCTCGCACTCGCCTCGGACAGCCACGTGTCCGCATCCGCGATCGCCGAGAAGCTGCGCAGCGGCGCCGGCACGGAGTTCGATCCGGACGTCGTGGCCACCGCGCTCGAGCACCTCGGCGAGCTGATGGATGCCCGGCGCTGACGGCACACGGGGTCCCGCTCGATGGCCGGGCGACCCCAGGCGCGCGGTGACGCCCGGCCCGGTGTCCTAGGCTCCCCGGCCGAGCGGCGCCGACCACCTCGGCGCCGGCGTTCGTGACGCCGTCCACCGCGGCGAGACGTGCGTGGCGCCCTCCACCTCGGTGCCCGCATCGCCTGACCCAGGAGCTGCACACCCATGGCCACCATCTTCTACGACGACGACGCCGACCTCGGCGTGATCCAGGGCCGCACGGTCGCCGTGCTCGGCTACGGCAGTCAGGGCCACGCCCACAGCCTGAACCTGCGCGACTCCGGCGTGGACGTGCGCGTCGGGCTGCGTGAGGGTTCCGCCTCCCGGGTCCGCGCCGAGGAGCAGGGCCTGCAGGTGATGGACCCGGTCGCCGCGGCCGCCGAGGCCGACGTGATCGTCATCCTGGCACCCGACACCGCCCAGAAGGGCATGTGGGAGGCCGGGCTGCGCGAGGCCGTCGAGCCCGGCAACGCGCTCGTGTTCGGCCACGGCTTCAACATCCACTATCGGCTGATCGAGCCGCCTGCGGGCGTCGACGTGCTGCTGGTCGCCCCGAAGTCGCCCGGCCACATCGCCCGGCGGACCTACGAGCAGGGCCAGGGCGTCCCGGGCCTGGTGGCGGTGCACCAGGACGCGACCGGTGGTGCGCTGACGCTCGGCCGCTCCTACGCCAAGGGGCTCGGGCTGACCCGGGCCGGGGTGCTCGAGACCACCTTCGCGGAGGAGACCGAGACCGACCTGTTCGGCGAGCAGGCCGTGCTGTGCGGCGGTGTCTCCCACCTCGTCCAGGCCGGGTTCGAGACGCTGACCGAGGCCGGCTACCAACCCGAGGCCGCCTACTTCGAGTGCCTCCACGAGCTGAAGCTGATCGTCGACATGATGTACGAGGGCGGCATCTCCTGGATGCGCCACTCGATCTCCACCACCGCGGAGTACGGCGACTACGTCTCCGGCCCGCGGGTCATCGGTGAGGAGTCCAAGGCCGCGATGCAGCAGATCCTGGCGGAGATCCAGGATGGGACCTTCGCCCGCAACTTCACCGGCGAGATCGAGTCGGGCGGCGAGTTCTTCGCCGCCAAGCGTGCGGAGGGCCGCGAGCACCCCGTCGAGGTGGTGGGTCGCGAGCTGCGCGCGATGATGCCCTTCATCGACCCGCCGACCGAGGAGTACTGAGACCGGTCGTCAGCCGGCCGGCCCGGTGAGCACCCTCGCCAACTGCTGCGGGGTGTCCACGACGTGGTCAGCGCCCGCGCCCGCGAGCTCCTCCAGGGTGCCGGCGTCCCACGTCACCCCGACCGGGGTCGTCCCCGGCCTTCGACAGCAGGTGGGCCATGCTCTCGCGCAGCGGCGACCCGACGCACCACGTGAGCTCGTCTGGCGGCGGTGACGGGACCCCGAGGTGGGCCGGCACCGCCACGATCGCCGAGGTGATGCCCGGCGTCGCGTCGATGCAACAGCCGTCGAGGTCGACGCAGATCAGCCCGTCCCGAGGTGGTGCCGTGGTCACGTGAGCCCCGGCGCACGCGGCTGCAGGTCGGCGAACTGCCACCCGTCGACCACCTCGGCCGCATCCTGCTCCCACTCCCCGGCGAGCGCCGCCGCGACGCGGTCCACCACCTCGGCATCGGGGAGGCGGCGGCCGACCCGGCTCGCCGGCCCACCGCCGGCGACGACCCGGTCGAGGTAGCCGGCGATCGAGGTGGTCCATGGCCCGTCGGCGGCGACGACGAGGTGTCCCTCGCGGCTGCTGGCGCGGGCACGGTCGAAGGCGACCACCAGCTCGACCAGATCCTCGACCCGCACCGGACGGACCGGGGTGGTCAACAGCGCCGGCGCGAACCCGGCGGTCAGCAGTGTGTCCCGCAGCCACGGGGTGTCCAGCAGCCCGGCCCGGAGCACGATCGTGGGGCAGGGCAGCTCGGCCAGGGTGGCCTCCGCACGTCCCTTGGCGCGGCGCAGCGGGTCACCGGCATCGGGGCTGGCACCGGGTAGCGACAGGGCGATGAGCCGGCGGATGCCTGCACCGGCGGCGGCACGCGTGACCACCTCGGCGTCGGTGACGATGCGCTCCGGGTCTGGTGTCGCCAGCCCTCCGCCGATGTGGATCAGGGTGTGGACGTCAGCGAGCGCCGCCTCGAGGCGCCCCTCGTCGTCGGGTGTGGCGGTGGCGATGAACGCGCCGCCGGCGCGCAGCGCGCTGACGTCGCCGTCCGCGGTCGCACGGACCTCACCACCCTCCTCGAGGAGACGGGCGGCGATCCGCCGGGCGAGCGGCCGGTGAGCGGAGGTGACGAGGACAGGCACGAGGTCCAGGCTAGCTCCCAGCTGGCTCCTGCCGGGGTGCCGTGGCTCGTCGGGTGCCGTCGGAGGACGGGGTACGAGCGGGCTGGCTGGGCCGGCCCACCACCCGTACCTTGCGGTGCACGTCGCGCGGGGCAACGCCGTCCGCCACCGCCGCCGTGCGTCGTGGAGGCACGATGATCAGCCACCAACTCGCTGTGCAGCTCCACCAGCTCGGTCTGCGCTGGACGCCGGCCGAGGGCGACCGCTTCGTCCTCCCCGACCGTGACCTCGACGGCAAGGTGTTCACCATCTCCGACATGGTCGTCGAGGTGCGCCGCTCCCCCGTCGGCGACCTCATCGCCTTCAACGGCACCACCGAGTGGGCCCTCGATGCGATCGAGCAGGCCGAAGCCGTGTGGTTGCCACGTGAGCGCCAGCTACGGGAACTGCTCGGCGGGTCGTTGCTGTCCCTGGCGCGGCTGGACGACGGCTGGCGGGTGACGGCGCGCATCGGCGACGACCTCGTCGAGGTGGAGGCCGCCGAAGCTGATGAGGCCTACGGGCTGGCGCTCGTGGAGGTGCTGGAGGCCGAGCGGAGCCGGTGAGGCCGGAGCCCGGCGCCCTCCCGGTGGTGCGTTCCGCGCGCCGGGGGCGGCGGCCGCGTCGTCGCCTCGGGGCATGGGAGCCGCGTCGTGGCCTCGGGACCGGGGAGTCGCGTCGTGGCCTGGGGACCGGGGAACCGCGTCGTCGGGCCGGGGCCGGGGAGCTGCGTCGTGGCCTCGAGACCGTGAAGCCGCGTCGTGGGGCCGGGGCCGGATGCTCGGCTGCGCCGTGCGATGAGCGCGTCGCCTTCGTCCCACCACGGCCCTCGCCGAGCATCCGCGCGCCGTGCCCGCCCATTCCGAGGGCGCCAGCGTGCGTGCATCGCACGTTCTGTGCGCTCAGTCAGCAGCTCCTCAGCCGCATGCATCCTCCGCTTGTGGTCGAACATATGTTCGAGTACGATACCCTTCCGTTCGCTGGCCACCTTGCAGCGGCATGGACATGGCGCAGGCACGCGGGGAGGAGGTGCCGTGGACGAGCGGTCGATGTCGACGATCAGTCCCGCGGTTCGGCCTGTCCAGGACCGTGGCGTCCCCACTCGACGCGACGGCCTCGGGCCGGCAGCGCATCGGGATGCGCCATCGCGGCCCACGCGCCACCGAAGCCGTCCGACGACGACGATGGCTCGGGCAGCCCGGAGCGCCGAGGACCGCCGTGCGACGTCCGCCTGCGACACGCTGTCCCCCCACGACGGGCGATCGGCGCTCACCCGCGAAACGCCGGCAACCTACGACGGCGGCACATCGGCGCAACCCTCATGGTCGGCTTCGGCCGTGAACGCCGACGGCCGCCCGGCCGAAGCTGGCGCCGACGGGCCGGCAGCCGACGCCGGCGACCTCCTGACCCGGGCGATCGATGCCCTGGCCGACCTCGACATCGACGCACTGTCCGATGAGCTGCTCGCCGAACGGTTGTCGGGGCTGCGCATCCCGCTCGGCCGGCTGCGCTCCGTGCAGGCGCGGTGGGCCGCCGCGCTGGAGTCACGCCGCATCGCCGCTGCTCCCCCGCAGCGCGCAGGCGCTGCCCAGCGCAACGCGCGCAACGAGCTGTCCCAACAGCAACGGTTGACGCCTTCGGAGACCAAGCGGCTGGTGGAAGCCGGCAAGGCGGCCCAGCGCCACACGGAGACCGGCCGTGCTTTCGCGGACGGACACCTCACCCCCGACCACGTCCGTGTCCTCGATCTGCTCCTGACCCAACTCGATCCGTTGCAGCGTGCGGAGCTCGAACCACGACTGGTGGCGCTCGCAGCACGGATGCACGCGTCGCTCTTCGGACGGAAGGCCCGTGCGCTCGTCGCCGCTGCGGCCCCGGAGGCGCTCGCGGCCAGCGAGGACCGCCTGCGTGGTCGCCGCTACCTCCGCGCGTCTTCCACGCCGGACGGCGGCTTCGCGTTCTCCGGACTGCTGTACGGCACCGCCGCGGAGACGGCCCGCATCGCGCTCGACGCCTTCACCCGCCCGGATGCCGCCGGCGAGCACCGCACCCCGGAGCAGCGCGCAGCGGACGGGTTCGAGCAGCTCTGCACCGCGGTCATCCGCACCGCGGAGGCACCCACCCAGCACGGGACGCGACCGCAGGTGCTCGTGTCCATCGACGCCGAGCAGCTCGAGATCGCCCACACCGCCGACCGGATCGGGCACGCCCGCTTCGTCTGGTCCGGTCAGCCGGTCTCCACGCGCGAGCTCGGCCACCTGCTCGACGACTGCGCGCTGACCGGGGTGCTGCTCGATGCCCGCCGCACCCCCATCGAGGTGACGACCGCGGTCCGCACGGTGCCGGTGGGCCTCTACCGGGCCCTGCAGGTGCGGGATGGCGGTTGCACCTGGGACGGCTGTGCTGCACCGGCGTCCTGGTGCGATGTCGCCCACGGCGCGCAGGCCTACCGCGACGACGGTCGCCTGCACCCGGGGAACGCGGCCCTGCTCTGCAGATCGCATCACCGACGGTTCGACCTGGGCTCCTGGCGGATCGACATCGACGGGGACCGCGTGCGGTACCTGCGCAACCACGACCCACCCTGACCTGCGGGAGACACACCGTCAGCGCTGCTTCGCCCGTGCCGCTCTCCCCCGCCCACGCACCCGGCACGCTCGTCAGGCGATGGCCGCTGCCTGCGGTCCGACGCGACCTGCCTCGGATGACGTCCCCGGAGGACCGCGACCCGAGGCACGCACGGGTACGGGCGGTGGCGGCCTACGCTCGTCACGGGGCCCGGGCGCCCTCGGACTGCGCCCGACACCGGCACAGGGGGCGGTGGCCTGCGCCGGTCACAGTCGGGGCGCCTCCTGGTAGGTGCCCCAGACGTCCTGCAGCGCCGTGGACACCTCACCGACCGTGGCATCGACGCGCACCGCGTCCATGATCAGCGGCACCAGGTTCTCATCGGTGCTGGCAGCCGCGGTCAGCCGCTGCAACGCGGCGTCCACCGCCGCCCCGTCGCGCTGCCGCCGCCCGGTCGTGAGCCGCTCACACTGTGCGCGCTCCACCTCGGCGGAGATCCGGAGGATCTCGAGTTCGTCGGCGTCCTCGTCCACGTAGGCGTTCACTCCCACCATGCGGAAGGCGCCCTCGTCCAGCCGTCGCTGGAAGGCGAAGGCCGCGTCGGCGATCTCGGAGGTGAAGTACCCCTGGTCGATGCCGCGCAGGATCCCGGAGGTGATGGTGCCGTCCTCGGAGCGTTCGAGGATCGCGGCGAACTCCTCCTCGCACCGACGCTCGATCTCGTCGGTGAGCCACTCGACGTACCACGACCCACCCAGCGGATCGATCACGTTGGTCACCCCCGTCTCCTCAGCGATGACCTGTTGGGTACGCAGCGCGACCCGGGCGGCGTGGTCCGAGGGCAGGGCCAGCACCTCGTCGAGGGCGTTGGTGTGCAGCGACTGGGTGCCACCCAGGACACCGGCCAGCGCCTCGATCGCGGTCCGGACGATGTTGTTGTCCGGCTGCTGCGCGGTCAGCGACACCCCTGCGGTCTGGGTGTGGAAGCGCAGCAGCATCGCCTTCTCCGAGGTGGCGCCGTACCGCTCCTTCAGCCAGCGTGCCCATATCCGCCGACCTGCACGGAACTTCGCGATCTCCTCGAAGAAGTCGATGTGGGCGTCGAAGAAGAAGCTGAACCGCGGCACGAAGCCGTCCGGGTGCAGCCCCCGCGACATCCCCAGCTCCACGTAGGCGAACCCGTCCGCCAGCGTGTAGGCCAACTCCTGCACCGCCGTGGAGCCGGCTTCGCGGATGTGGTAACCGGAGATCGACACCGGGTGGTACCGGGGCGTGTGCTCGGTGCAGAACTCGATGAGGTCACCGATCAGCCGAAGGTGCGGCTCGGGCGGGAACAGCCACTCCTTCTGGGCGATGTACTCCTTGAGCATGTCGGTCTGGAGCGTGCCGCCGAGATCGGCCAGCGACCAGCCCTGCCGTTCCGCCGCGACGGCGTACATGCAGAACAGCGTCACGGCCGGTGCGTTGATCGTCATCGAGGTGGTGAGCTCACCGAGCGGCAGGCCGTCGAACAGCCGGTCCATGTCCGAGACCGTGTCGATCGCCACGCCGCAGTGGCCGACCTCGCCGAGCGCGCGCGGGTCGTCGGAGTCCAGGCCCATCAACGTCGGCATGTCGAAGGCCACCGACAGCCCGTGCTGGCCGCCAGCGACCAGGTCGTGGAAGCGCCGGTTGGTCTCCTCCGGGTCCGCGAAACCGGCGAACTGGCGGATCGTCCACGGCCGGGTCCGGTACATCGAGGGGTAGACACCACGCGTGTAGGGGTACTGCCCCGGGAAGCCGATCCGCTCCGCGTCGAGGTCGACGTCCGCGGGGCCGTAGACCGGCGCCAGGGGGATGCCCGACAGCGTCGTCACCTCCTCTTCGGCACGGCGTTTGGGAGCGGCGTCGTACCGCTCGCGCCAGGCGTCGTAACGCTCCTGCCAGGACATCCGCGGGTCTCCCTCCTCGCGTGCGCCGTCGGTGTCCCATCGCTGACCGGCGGCAGCGGCGAGGGTAGGTCACCGGCACCGCGTGACCGCAGCGGACGCCCCCGCCAACGGGCCGCGCGGCGTCGACCGAGCGCAGGGGGCGCCCCCGGCCGCGCGGCGTCGACCGGCCGTCGCGAGGACCGGGACCCGCACCGGGTCCAACGCGAGGTGGAGCTGAGAGAGCTCCCGCTCGCCGTGACGCCCAGGGCCGGGATCCCGGCGTCGGGGCCTGCTGCGCCCACGGGTAGCCTCCGCCACGATGCGAGGATCTCGGTGAACCAGCACGGCGTCGACGACGCTGATCGTGCCGTGCCCGCGGACCCGGTCGATGGGCTGGATGACGCACGGCTGGTCACGCGTGCCGCGGCCGGCGAGGTCGGCGCCTTCGCGGTCCTGGTCCATCGACACGCGGCCGGCCTGTACGCCCGCACGGATGACCTCGACGCGGTAGCGCGTGCGTTCCGACGGGCCATGCGGCGCCTTGACCGCTTCGACACCGAGACCGAGGATGTCGCCGGCTGGCTGCACGAGCTCCTGCCGAGCGCCACACGCCGGACCGCCGACCACGGACGTGACGACCACGGACGCCACGACCACGGACGCGCCGACCACGGACCCGCCGGCTCAAGTGGCCCCGGCGCCGGCGATCTCGGCGACGGCGGTGACACCGACGTGGCGGCACCACCGTTGGCCGCGCACGAACTCGACGCGCTCTGGGCGGAGCTCGCACCACGCTGGCCACGCGGACGACGGCCGTTCCGCCTGCCGAGATGGGTCGCCCAGACCGCCCTCGTGGTCTTCCTCCTCTCGCTCGCGGTGCTCATCACCTACGTGGCGGTGACCGCGGTCGGGGGGCAGGACCGCCGCGCGGAGCCCGTGTCGGAGGTGCGGGGCGTGCCCATCGATGACGACGCCTTCGACCTGACCTTCGAGGACGACGACGCCACGGACACCGGGGATGCGACGGAGACCACGCCATGAGCCAACACCCCGGTGATCACGACCCGCACGCTGCGCTGGACGATGGCCTTGACCCGGCACAGCTCGGCATCGGCGACATGGACGCGGCAACCTTCCGCCGCCACGGCCACGCCGTGATCGAGTGGATCGCCCACTACCTCGACGGTGTCGACGACCTTCCCGTGCGCAGCCGGGTCACCCCCGGCGAGGTGCGCGCGCAGCTGCCCGCCGCGCCACCGCAGGACCCCGAGCCCTTCGCCGCCGCCCTCGCCGACCTCGACGAGGTGCTGCTGCCAGGCATCACCCACTGGAACCACCCCTCCTTCCACGGCTACTTCGCGATCAGCGGCTCGGCGCCAGGCATCCTCGGGGAAGCCCTGACCGCTGCCCTGAACGTCAACGGGATGCTGTGGCGCACCTCGCCCTCTGCCACCGAACTCGAGGAGTTGGTGCTGGACTGGCTCCGGCAGCTGCTCGGGATGTCCGACGCGTGGAAGGGCCTGCTCACCGACGGCGCGTCCACCAGCACCATGCTCGCCCTCGCCGCTGCGCGGGAGCGAACGGGCCTCGATGTGCGTCAGCGTGGCATGGCCGGGCGCTCTGACCTGCCCCTGCTCCGGGTCTACAGCTCCGAGCAGGCCCACTCGTCGGTGGAGAAGGCGGCGATCGCGCTGGGGCTCGGCCGCGACGGCGTGCGCACCATCGGTGTCGACGACGCCTTCCGGATGCGCCCCGAAGCGCTGACCGCAGCGATCGAGGAGGACGTGCGCTTCGGCTACCGGCCCATCGCCATCGTGGCGACGGTGGGCACCACCGCGACCACCTCGGTGGATCCGCTGCCGGCGATCGCCGACGTGCGTGATGCGGCCGTGGACGAACTCGGCCACCCGATCTGGCTGCATGTCGACGGGGCCTACGGCGCCGCGCTGGCCGCCTGCCCGGAACACCGCCACATCCTCGACGGCATCGAGCGTGCCGACTCACTGGTCAGCAACCCGCACAAGTGGCTGTTCACGCCGATCGACGCCTCCGCGCTGCTGCTCCGCGACCGTGATGCGCTGGCCACCGCCTTCACGCTGGTCCCCGAGTACCTCGCCACAGACGATGGCGAGGGGGTGGACCTCATGGACTTCGGCGTGCAGCTCGGACGCCGCTTCCGGGCACTGAAGCTGTGGCTGGTGCTGCGCTACTTCGGCGTGGAGGGCATCCGCCGGCGTCTGCGTGCGCACGTGCGTCAGGCCAGGGCGGTGGCTGCCTGGGTGGCCGCGCATCCCGACATCGAGCTGGTGGTACCGCCGGAGATGTCGACGGTGGTGTTCCGGCTGCGGGCGGAGGGCCGGTTCGGCGACACCGAGGCGACCGACACGGCCAGCCGGCGGGTGCTCGACCACCTCGATGCCGACGGGCGGATCCTGCTGTCGGGCACGGTGCTCGACGACCGGCACGTGCTGCGGCTGGCGCTCGGCAACCTGCGCACCACCGATGCCCACATCGACCGCGCGACCGCCGCCATCGACGAGGCCTTGCAGGCGCTCGCCGGGGACGGGGGAGTGCACCCGTGACGGCCCTGACCGCAGGGGTCAGCCGCCGAGGGCGGCGTCGACCACCTCCTTGGCCTCCGACAGGATGACCTCGAGGTGGTCGGGGCCCTGCATGCTCTCCGCGTAGATCTTGTACACGTCCTCCGTCCCGCTCGGTCGCGCAGCGAACCAGCCGGCGTCGGTGGTGACCTTCAGTCCACCGATCGGCGCGTCGTTGCCGGGTGCGCGGGTCAGGGTGGCGGTGATGGCGTCACCCGCGAGGCTGGTGGCCTGCACGTCATCGGGTGACAGCGCGGCGAGGACCGCCTTCTGCTCCCGGGTGGCAGGCGCGTCCACGCGCTTGTAGGCGGGCTTGCCGTGGGTGGTGGTCAGCGCCTCGAGGCGCGCGGCCGGATCGCGCCCGTCGCGGGCGGTCATCTCCGCCGCGAGCAGGCAGGCGATGATGCCGTCCTTGTCGGTGGACCACACGGTGCCGTCGAAGCGCAGGAAGGACGCTCCCGCGCTCTCCTCGCCACCGAAGGCCAGCTCGCCCTTCAGCAGTCCGTCCACGAACCACTTGAAGCCGACGGGCACCTCGACCAGGGGCCTGCCGGCGGCGGTCACCACCCGGTCGATCAGGTTCGAGCTCACCAGGGTCTTGCCGATCCCCACCTCCGGCGCGAAGCCGCGGTCGGCGAGCAGGTGCTCGATCATGACCGCGAGGTAGCCGTTGGGGTCGAGCAGCCCGGCGCTTGCGGTGACGATGCCGTGCCGGTCGCCGTCGGGATCGTTGCCGAAGGCCACGTCGAAGCGGTCCGCGAGGGCCACCAGCCCGGCCATGGCCGCGGAGGACGAGCAGTCCATCCGGGTCCTGCCGTCGTGGTCGGGCGGCATGAACGCGAAGGTGGGGTCGACGGCGTCGTTGACCACCTCGAGGTCGAGCCCGTACCGCTCTGCGATCGCCCCCCAGTAGTGCACGGCGGCCCCACCGAGCGGATCGGCACCGAGCCTGAGCCCCGAGGCGGCGATCGTCTCCATGTCGACCACCTCGGCCAGGTCGTCGATGTAGGTGCGCAGGTAGGGGTGGCGCACCGCCGACGTGCGGGCGTCGTCCAGCGGTACGCGCCGGATCTCCGTCGGCCGCAGCAGGAGGTCGTTGGCCAGGGTCTCCACCCGCCTGGTCACGTCGGAGCCGGCGGGCCCACCGTGGGGCGGGTTGTACTTGAAGCCGCCGTCCTCGGGGGGGTTGTGGGAGGGGGTCACCACGATCCCGTCAGCGGGCGCGTCGGGGTGGTCCCGGTTGTGGGTCAGGATCGCGTGGGAGATCGCCGGGGTGGGGGTGAAGCCGTCGGCGTCGTCGACGCGGACCTCCACCCCGTGGGCGACCAGCACCTCCAGCGCGCTGTCGAAGGCCGGCCCGGACAGGGCGTGGGTGTCACGGCCGAGGAACAGCGGCCCGGTGACACCCTGGGCCGCGCGCTCCCGACAGATGGCCTCCGTGGTGGCGTGGATGTGCCGCTCGTTGAAGGAGGTCGTGCGCGAGGTCCCTCGGTGACCGGAGGTACCGAAGGCCACCCGCTGCTCGGCGACATCCGGGTCGGGCAGCTCGTCGTGGTACCGCGCCAGCAGATCGTCGACATCGATGACGTCGCGGGCGGTCGGGGCGTGGTCAGCGTTGGTCACGGCAGGTCACATCCGGTCGGTGGAGCGGGAGGGGGGCGGGCTGCGTCGCTCCCGCGGTGCGTCAACCAGCACGCTAGGGAGGACCGGGTGCGCTGGCAACGCCGGAGCTCGGCAGCAGGTCCGGGCGGGGACGTACGGACCAGGACCGGGTCGCGCGGGTACGGTCACCGCTCTAGCTTCACGTCGCGATCGCCGTATCCCGCGCCCACACCACCGCATCGATGCAGGCCGCACCGTCGTGGCCCGCAGGCGCGGGACCTGACCGTCCCAAGGACCCGAACCGTGAACGACGCACCCACCCTTCGCGCGCAGCTCGACCGCCTGGCCCGCAACCTGCGCTGGTTCTCCGACCAGCCCACCCGCACGCTGTTCGGCGACCTCGCCGCACCCCTGGACGGGGTCGACGGGCGCGACCCGATGGCGGTGGTGCAGGCGCTCGACGACGACGCGCTCACGCAGCTGACACACGACCCCGCGACCATGGACCGCGTCCGCGCCCTGGTCGCCGCCCTCGACGGTGAGCTGGCGGGCGCACCCGACCTCGGTGCCGACGCCCGTGTCGTCGCCTACCTGTCGGCGGAGTTCGCCCTGTCCGACCCCCTCCACACCTACTCGGGTGGTCTGGGCGTCCTGGCCGGCGACCATCTGCGCTCAGCCTCGGACCTTGCCCTGCCCCTGGTCGCCGTCGGACTCGCGTACCGCGACGGGTACTTCACACAGACCGTGGACGCGCATGGCCAGCAGCACGCCGATCCCGCCCCCAACGACCTGGAGCGCAGCGCCGCAGAGCCGGTCGTCGACCGCAAGGGTGAGCGCCTCAGCGTCGAGGTCGCCATGGGCGACGGCGTCGTGACGGTCCAGGCGTGGCGGGTCGCCGTCGGGCGGGTGCCCCTGATACTGCTGGACACCGACGTGGAGGGCAACGCCGTCCACCACCGCGACATCACCCGTCACCTGTACGGCGGCGACAAGGACACCCGGATCCGCCAGGAACTGGTGCTCGGCGTCGGCGGGGTGAGGATGCTGGAGGCCATGGGCATCCAGCCCTCGGTCTACCACCTCAACGAGGGCCACGCCGCGTTCGCAGCCCTGGAGCGCCTCGGTGTCCACCGGCGTGCAGGCAAGGACCTGGATGCGGCCCTGGACGCGCTGCGTGACGAGCTGCAGTTCACCACCCACACCCCGGTACCCGCCGGCCACGACACCTTCGACCGTGGCCTGGCCGAGCACCACCTGCGCCCCCTGGCCGACCACCTCGGCATCGCCTTCGAGGGGCTGTGGCCGCTGGCGACCGGCGGCGACTTCCACACCTGGAACCAGACGGTGCTGGCCCTGAAGCTCGCCGGCCGCACCAACGGCGTCGCACGACTCCACGGCGAGGTGTCACGGTCGATGTTCTCCTCCCTGTGGCCGGACCGGCCCGTCGAGGACGTACCGATCGACCACGTCACCAACGGCGTGCACCCCACCTCCTGGACGGGACCGGAGATCGCGGCCCTGCTGGACGCCTACGTGCCGGGCTGGCGGCGGGGCACGGACCCCGCGGCATGGAAGCTGCTGCGTGAGGTGGACCGCGAGGTGCTGTGGCAGGCCCGCACCAGGGCCCGTGGCCGCCTCATCGAGGCCGTACGCGCCCGCACGGCCGTGCGCGCCGCCCGGACCGGCGTGTCCGCGGGGGGCGAGGGGCTCGACCCGGAGGCGCTCACGATCGGCTTCGCCCGGCGCTTCGCCACCTACAAGCGCGGCTCGCTGATGCTGCGGGACCTCGACAAGCTGGGCGCGATCCTCGGTGACGACGACCGACCCGTGCAGATCCTCGTCGCCGGGAAGGCTCACCCCGCCGACCGGGACGGGCAGGGCGTGCTGCGCCACCTCGTCGACACCTCGGCGGATCCGCGGCTCAAGGGTCGTCTGGTGTTCATCGAGGGCTACGACCTGGAGCTCGGCGGCCTGCTGACCAGCGGGTGCGACGTGTGGCTGAACACCCCGCTCCGACCGAAGGAGGCCTCGGGGACCTCCGGGATGAAGTCGGCGATGAACGGCGGCCTGAACCTGTCGGTGCTCGACGGCTGGTGGGACGAGGCCGTCAGCGACCAGGGCCCGCTGGCGGAGGAGGGGATCGGCTGGTCGATCGGTGACCGCTCCCCCGTGACCGACCCGGGCGCCCGCGACGCCGCCGACGCCGAGGAGCTGTACCGCCTGCTCACCGAGGAGGTCGTGCCCACCTTCCACGAGCGGGACACCGCCGGCCTGCCCCGGCGCTGGCTGACCATGGCGCTGGACGCGATCGTGCTGCTCTCACCGGTGTACTCCACCCACCGGATGGTGCACGACTACGGCGTCCGGTACGGGGTCCGCGAGGCCTGAACCCGGACGCGGCGGGTGACTGTCCTCCGGTGTCAGCCGCGCACTAGGGTCGCCCCATGGGCCGGGAGCGCGTCGCCCCGGGTGCGGCTGCGAAGCCGCGCCGGCACCACGGGGCAGCCCACGTGATCAGCGCGGTCACGTGGCCACAGCCGGTGGGAGGGACAGATGGCAGGCCGCAACCCCAACGTGTTCAGCCTGGTGCTCGCGGGAGGGGCGGGCAACCGCCTCCAGCCGCTGACTCGGGACCGAGCCAAACCCGCCGTCCCCTTCGGCGGCAACTACCGGCTCATCGACTTCGTGCTGTCGAACCTGGTCAACTCCGGGTACCGCAGGATCGCGGTGCTGACCCAGTACAAGAGCCACAGCCTCAACGCCCACATCGCCAAGACCTGGCGCATGTCACAGCTGCTCGGCAACTACGTGTCATCGGTGCCGGCGCAGATGCGCGACGGAGAGCGCTGGTTCACCGGCTCCGCCGACGCGATCTACCAGAACCTGAACCTGATCAGGGATGAGGCACCCGACTACATCGCGGTCTTCGGCGCCGACAACCTCTACCGCATGGACGCCTCGCTGATGCTCGAGGACCACATCGCCTCCGGCAAGGGCGTGACCGTGGCCGGGCTGCGCGTCCCCATCGAGGAGGCGCACGCCTTCGGGATCATCGAGCCCGAGGAGGACGGCTCCATCGCCGCCTTCCGCGAGAAGCCCAGCGACCCCGTCGGCCTCGGCGACGACCCCAGCCGGGTCTTCGCCTCCATGGGCAACTACATGTTCACCACCGAGGCGCTGGTGGAGGCCGTGCTGCGTGACTACGACCGAGCCGACTCCAACCACGACATGGGCGGCGACATCATCACCGACATGGTCGAGCGGGGCGACGCAGGCGTGCACGACTTCTCCAAGGACAACGTCGTCCCCGGCTCGACGGAACGGGACCACGGCTACTGGCGGGACGTCGGGACCATCGACGCCTACTTCGACGCGCACATGGACCTGATCTCCGTCCACCCGATCTTCAACCTCTACAACAACCGCTGGCCCATCCTGACCTGGAACGACCCGTCGCCACCAGCCAAGTTCGTCTTCGACCTCGACGAACGGCGCGGTCAGGCCTTGGACTCGATGGTCTGCGCCGGGGTGGTGATCTCGGGCGGGACCGTGCGCCGCTCCGTGCTCTCCCCGGGGGTGCAGGTCCACACCAAGGCGCTGGTGGAGGACAGCGTGCTGCTGCACGGCGTCGACATCGGGCGGCGGGCCGTGGTGCGACGGGCCATCATCGACAAGGGCGTGCGGGTGCCCGAGGATGTGCAGATCGGCGTGGACCCGGAGGCGGACCGGGCCCGCTTCCACGTCTCCGAGGGCGGTGTGGTCGTGATCGGCAAGCACGACGTCATCCCGCCGCCCTGACCCTTCTCCGGTACGACCCACCACGAGAACGCCACGCCACCGTGCCCCCCATCACCGGGCACCACCCCCGCGCCAGCCGCCGCGGCTGCAGCGTCCACCGACCGCAGCCGACGGCAGGACGAGACGACGACCGGCCAACACCAGCCAGACACAGGGAGCACCACGCATGAGCGAGCTACGGGTCGGGTTGCTGACCAAGGAGTACCCACCGGAGGTCTACGGCGGCGCCGGCGTGCACATCGCCGAGCTCGCTCGGGCCCTGGCACCCCTGGTCGACGTGCAGGTGCACGCCTTCGGCGCGGAGCGGGACGATCCCCTGGTCGCCGGCAGCTACCGGGAGTGGGACGCCCTGGCCGGTGACGCGCCGGAGCTCGCGGCGCTGCGCACCGTCTCCGCGGACCTGCTGATCGCGGCCGGCGCCGCCGGGGTCGACCTGGTCCACAGCCACACCTGGTACGCGAACCTCGCGGGCCATCTGGCCAAGCTGATCCACGACGTGCCCCACGTGGTCACCACCCACAGCCTCGAACCGCTGCGTCCGTGGAAGCGGGAGCAGCTCGGTGGGGGGTACGCCCTGTCCAGCTTCTGCGAGCGCACCGGTGTCGAGCACGCCGACGCCATCATCGCCGTCTCCGAGGGCATGAAGGACGACGTGCTCGCCGCCTACCCGGCGGTGGACCCGGCGAAGGTCCGGGTGATCCACAACGGCATCGACCCCGACGACTGGTCCCCCGACCACGGCACCGACGCGCTCCTCGAGCACGGTGTCGACCCCGAGCGGCCCAGCGTGGTGTTCGTCGGCCGGATCACCCGGCAGAAGGGTGTCGTCCACCTCCTCGACGCCGCTGCGCACCTGCCCGCCGGCGTCCAGCTGGTCCTGTGCGCCGGCGCGCCCGACACCAAGGAGATCGCCGCGGAGTTCCGCACCCGGGTGGACGAGCTCGCCGACGCGGACGTCGACGTGATCTGGATCGACGAGATGCTCCCGCGGACGAAGGTGATCCAGCTGCTCACCCACGCCGAGGTGTTCGTCTGTCCCTCGATCTACGAGCCCTTCGGCATCGTGAACCTGGAGGCCATGGCGTGCGGCACGGCCGTGGTCGCCAGCGCCGTCGGTGGGATCCCCGAGGTGGTGGTGGAGGGCGAGACCGGTCACCTGGTCCCGATGACCCCCGGCGACGACGCGATCGGCAGCCCGGCGGACCCGGCGGCGTTCGCCCGGGACCTCGCCAGCGCCGTCAACGCCCTGCTCGACGCCCCGGATACCGCGGCCGAGATGGGGCGCGCCGGTCGCGCGCGGGTCGAGTCGACCTTCGCCTGGACGGCGATCGCCGAGCGGACCGCCGCGCTGTACCGCGAGCTGGCCACCGACTGAGCCGGCGGAGGCTTGCAGTGCGCATCCTGCTCCTGAGCTGGGAGTACCCGCCGCACGTCGTCGGCGGTCTGGGTCGCCACGTGGGCGCCTTGGCGCGCTCGCTCGCCGCCGACGGCCACGAGGTCCACGTGGTGACCCGGGACCTGCCCGACGCGCCGGCGGTTCGCGACGCGGTGGAGGACGGCGTGCACGTCCGACGGGTCCCCGAGGCCCCGCCGGTGCTCGGTTTCGAGCAGCTGGTGTCCTGGGTGCTCGCCTGCAACAACCGGATCCAGGCCGTCGCCGGGCGGCTGCTGCGTGAGCAGCACTTCGATGTCATCCACGCCCACGACTGGTTGGTGGGCTACGCCGCAGCAGGATTGAAGGAGACCTGGGACGTGCCCGTGGTGGCGACGATCCACGCCACCGAGTACGGCCGGCACCAGGGCTGGCTCCCCGGCGCCATGAGCAAGCTGATCCACCAGGTCGAGTGGTGGCTGACCTACGAGGCCCGCCGCGTCATCGTGTGCTCGCGCTACATGCGCGACGAACTCGAACGGATCTTCGCGCTGCCGCCGGACAAGCTCGATGTGGTGCCCAACGGCGTGGACGTGCGTGACTTCACCGTGGACCCCGACGAGGCCCGCGCGCTGCGGCGGGAGCTGACCGGCCCACGGACCCGGATGATCCTCTACGCCGGCCGGCTGGAGTACGAGAAGGGCGTGCAGACCCTGCTCGAGGCCCTCCCGGAGGTGCGCGACCGCGTCGGGCCGACGCGGGTGTTCATCGCCGGGGTCGGCACCTACGCCGATCAGCTGCAACAGCAGGTGCGCCGGCGGAAGCTCCAGCGGCACGTGCGGTTCACCGGCTTCCTCGCCGACCGTCAGCTCCGGCTGCACTTCGGGGCGGCTGACGTCGCCGTGACGCCATCGATCTACGAACCCTTCGGGCTGGTCGCCGTGGAGGCGATGGCGTGCGGGACACCGGTGGTCGTCGGTGACACCGGTGGGCTCCGGGAGATCGTGGCCGACGGCTCCGGGCTGTCCTTCACCCCCGAGGACGCCCCGGGGTTGGCCGACGCCCTCGTGCACGTCCTCACCGACCAGGAGCTGGCGCACGAGCTGATCCGACGCGGCACGGCCCGGGCGAGGGACCGCTACGACTGGGCTGCCGTGGCCCGGCGCACCGCCGAGGTGTACGGCCAGGCGGTGCGGGAGGAGGCGGCGCTGCGGGCCACGGAGCGGCGTGCGCCCCTGCGGCCGCAGCTACGGGCCGCCCCCATCCTGGAGCTCGACGACACCGGCTGAACCGGCCCCCGACGCGCGTCGGGGGTGTCGTCAGACGGGCCGTGCTGCGCCCAGCGCCGCGGCCACCCGCCGGGCGGTCGCGTGGTCGGGGATCTCGTCGAGGAGCACCGGCAGCGGGATGCTCCAGTTGTCGGGACGGTCGTCGGCGTTGGTCCCGGGGACGTTGATGCGGTGGGTCGTGCCCAGCGCGTCCTCGAGCTGGGCTACCACCACGTCGCACCCGGCACCCGCGAGCAGCCGCGCGGCCGCCTCGCAGGCGTCCGCCACCTCGGCGTGTTCGTCGACCCCGGCACGGTGGGCAAGGTCGGTGCGCATGCGCTCGATGCGGTCGGTGTCGACCTGCACACCGGCGGCGCGCAGCGCCTCGAGATCCGCCCGGGTCCACAGCCCTCCGATCGACGGCAGGTCGTGGGTGGTGACCGAGCCGAGGCCGTACCGGTCCCAGCGGGCCGGCTCCTCCTCCTCGAACCACAGGACGCGGTAGCGCAGCATCCCGCGCCCCACCAGCTCCTCCCGGACGCCGTCCATGACCGTGCCGAGGTCCTCCCCGACCACGTAGGCCCCGGCCCGGTGGGCCTCGAGGGCCAGGATGTCGAGGAGCGCGGAGCGGTCCTGGTTGACGTAGGTCCCGGCCGTCGGCCCCGCAGGCGGGATCCAGAAGAGGCGGAACAGCCCCAGGACGTGATCGATCCGCAGGGCGGCGGCGTGGCGGAAGGCCGAGCGCAGGGTCTCCACGATGGGGCGGTAGGCGGCCTCGCGCAGCTTCCAGGGGACGAAGGCCGGCACCAGCCAGTCCTGCCCCTCGGGACCGAGCTCGTCGGGGGGCGCCCCGACGGTGGTGTCGGTGGCCAGCACGTCCTGCCACTCCCACGCGTCGGCCCCCTCCGGGTCGAACCCGATGGGCAGGTCGCGCATCAGGGGGGCCGCGGCACCAGCGGCACGCAGCTGCTCGTCGAGGAGCCACTGCAACCAGCGGTGGAACTCGAGCCGTCCGGCGTGCGCTTCGGCTGTCCGCGCCACCGCGGGGGAGGCCGGGTCACGCAGCTCCTCCGGCCAGCGGCGGAACCCGCCACCGTGGAGCTCGCTGAGGGTCTCGAAGGTGGCGAAGCGCGTCAGCGCCGCGCCCTGCTCGGCGACGAAGGCGGCGAAACGGGGATCGTCCTCGCGCCGACCGCGCTGCTCCCACAGCTGCTCGAGGGCCGCGAGCTTGGCGTCGACCACCCGGGAGCGGTCGATGCGACGGCCGTCGCCCTGCGCCAGCGCACGCAGTCGGGTGCGCTCATCGGCATCCAGCGCCTCAGCGCCGGGGACCTCGTCAACAGCGAGGTAGAGGGGGTCGCGGAAACGGCGGGAGGAGGGGAAGTAGGGGCTCTCCTCACGTTCCGGCTCGTGGACCACGGCGTCCATGGGGTTGACCAGCAGGGTGCGCGCGCCGATCTCGCTCGACCAGTCGCCGAGGACCCGGAGGTCGTCGAGGTCGCCGACCCCCCAGCTGCGCCGTGAGCGCACGCTGTACAGCTGCACGGCCCACCCCCAGATCCGTTCCGGGTGGGCGGGGACACGGCCGGGGCTGGAGATCACGGTGGTGGTCACCCCGTCATCGCGGTGGAGCTGGTGGTAGCCCAGCGGCAGGTCGGCGGGCAGCGGGCCGTCCACCCGGATGCGGCTGCCATCCTCGTAGACGAGCTCACCTGCGGGGACCCACGCACCACGGTGCGGCCCGGTGACCAGCACGGCGTCACGCCCGTCGGGCACCGGCGCGCCCGGCGCGATGTCCATGGACCGGAGCAGCTGCGCCGCAGCGTCCTCGGTGAGCTCGTAGCGGTGACCGAAGGCGTCGTGGTAGCTCGTCCAGATCCCCAGCGCCTCGAGCTGTGCATGGTCCACGAGCTACTCCTTGACGTACAGGGCGACGGGGAAGCCGGCGAGGAGATCGGTGACCCGGTGGGCCCCGCCGGCGACGGCGCGGCCGGCGAGGACGTCGCGGTAGCTGCCCGCGGGCAGCTGCAGGCGGGTGTCGCCGAGGTCGAGCGACGCCGGGTTCCCGGCGAGCTGGCCAGCGCGGCACGGCGCGATCACCACGGCGCCCCCGCCGCGGAGGTAGGCGAGGACGTGCTGCGCGTCGCGCCCGCGGGCCCACAGGGGTGTGTAGCTGGCGCCGGGTGCCAGCAGCTCGGGCCGTGCACGCCGCAGCTGGAGTGCCTGTCGGGTGACCCACAGCTTGGCGAGCCCCACCCCACCCGCGACGTCCGCGGCGTCGGCGAGCAGCCGTGCCACCAGATCGGGGTCGGGCACGGCGTCCGGTGCGGCGGCGGTGAGCGCGGCCAGCTGCGCCGCCACGGCATCGTGGGCAACGGGCCGCCGGTTGTCGGGGTCCACCAACGAGCGGTCCCAGATCTCCGTGCCCTGGTAGGTGTCGGGGACCCCGGGCCCGGTGAGCTTGGTCAGGGTCATCGCCAGGGCGGTGACGGCCGCGGGTCCGGTCAGCGCGGTGACCGCGTCCTCGAGCGCACCGATCAGGGTCGGCTCGGTGGTCAGCACCTCGGCGTAGCGGGTCAGGGCCGCCTCGTACCCGGTGTCGGGGGTCAGCCAGTTGGTGGCCTCCTTGCCCTCCCGGGCGGCCTTCAGGAGGTACTCCGCCAGACGGCCCGGACCGATGGGCCACGTCCCGACGGCCGTCTGCCAGGCCAGGTGCTCGTGGACGGGCAGGGGCCACGCTCCCACACCGTCCATGCGGGGGGTGCGGGCGACCTCGGCCAGGGACTGGAGCCGGTCGGCGGTGGTCACCCACCAGCCCGGGCGTTGGGCCAACACGGCGAGCCGCGCGCGGACGTCCTCGCTGCGCTTGGTGTCATGGGTGGAGGACAGGCGCATCGTGGCGGGACGGTGGTCGGCCACCTCGGTGTGCAGCCCGTGCAGCGACGCGACGGACGCGCCGAGCTCCCCGGGGTCGGAGCCCACCTCGTTCACCGCGGTGCACCGCAGGTCGCGGTAGAGCACGGTGTCCTCGAAGCCCTTGGCGACCGCGGGCCCGGTGAGCTGTTGGAAGGCGGTGGTGAAGGCCACCGCCGCGGTGTCGGCGCGGCCGCTCAGCAGCACCCGCGCGATCGCCTCCATGGTGGCGGCGTGCTCCGGTGCCCGGGCGGTGGCGCGGGCGAGGGCGTGGGCGACCACGCCCCGGTCACGGGCGTCCACGGGCTCGAGCCCGGGACGCAGGTAGGTCCGGTAGACGGGCCACACCACGACCAGCTCGGCCAGCGCCGCCCGGAGCTCCTCCACGGGTCGCCCCACCGCCGCGGCGGCCAGGGTCGCGACCCGCTCCTGCTCGGCACCGAACAGCGTCGCCAGCGCGGTGCGCTTGGCGTCGTCTACCAGCTCCTCGCGGTGGAGCGGGGTGCCCGTGAGCCGGGCCTGCAGCTCGTCGAGGATCGGCCCTGCGGCCGGATCCATGTGGACACCCAGGGTCGGCGCGGCGAGCTCGTAGCCGACGGTGCCCGCCACGGGCCACTCGTCCCGGAACCGTTCCCCGTGCTCCAGGATCTTCTCCACCACGATGTAGGCGTCCTCGCCCGCGGCAGCGCGGAGGTCGTGGAGGTAGCCGACGGGGTCGGCGAGGCCGTCCGGGTGGTCGATGCGCAACCCGTCGAGGGTGCCGTCAGCCAGCAGCGGCAGCACCGCGGCGTGGACGTCGGCGAACACCTCGGGGTCCTCCACGCGCACCGCACCGAGGGTGTCGATGTCGAAGAACCGCCGGTGATCGAGCTCGGCGTTCGCACGGCGCCAGTAGCCGAGGCGGTAGTGCTGACGGGACAACAGGGCGCGCAGCTGCTCACGGTCGTCACGACAGCGTGCGGTGGTGGTCGCGAGGTCGTGCGGGTCCAGGCCCGCCGCCTCCAGGGTGCCGGGCGCCACCGGCCAGGCGTGGTCGTAGTAGGCGATGCGCCACGCCGGCGTGCGCCCGTCCTCGACGTGGACCAGCTGCAGCGCGGTCCCCTCCAGGGCCTCGTCGAGGCGTTCGCCGAGCTCAGGGAGCAGCAGGGTGGGCTGCCCGTGGGCGCCCGGCTGCCAGTGGACGTCGAGGTGGCGGCCGTACCGCCCGTCGGGTCCGTGGGCCAGGACGTCCCACCACCAGGGGTTGGCGGGGCTGACCAGGCCGACGTGGTTGGGGACGATGTCCAGGAGCAACCCGAGCCCCGCGGCGTGGGCGGTGGCCGCCAGCTCCCGGAGCCGGTCCTCGCCACCGAGGCTCTCGCGGATCCGGGTCGGGTCGATCACGTCGTAGCCGTGCGGCGAGCCGGGGACCGCCTCCAGGGAGGGCGAGAGGTAGAGGTGGCTGATCCCGAGCTCGGCGAGCTGCGGCACCAGCTTGCCTGCGTCGGTGAAGGTGAAGCCATCGTGCAGCTGCACGCGGTAGGTGGACCGCACGGGACGCACCCCGGGGCCGGAACCGGCGGCGGTGGCGGCGGCCGGGGCCTCGCCGCTCTGGAGCGCGCCGCTCACGCCAGCTCCTCGCGCCGCTCGCGCAGCAGGACGATGCCCCGCTCGGGGACCTCGCGATCGTCACCGAGCTGGAGCAGCTCCAGGGTGTCGTCGGGGGCCCTCAGCCGGCGTTCATCGGTGTCGAGCACCACCTCGAAGGGGGCGTTCGGTCCTTCGCTCGGCAGGGTGAAGGTGAGCGGCTCGTAGTGGGCGTTGATCAGCAGCAGGAACGAGTCGTCCATGACCAGCATGCCGCGCTCGTCGCGGCTGGCCAGACCGGCACCGTTGAGGAAGATCTGCAGCGACTTCGCGAAAGCGGTCTCCCAGTGCTCGTCCGACATCAGGTGCCCGTCCGGGGTCAGCCACGCGATGTCGGAGAACCGCTCCCCGCGCACGGTGCGGCCCTCGAAGAACCGCTTGCGGCGGAACACCGGATGGGCGTTGCGCAGCTCGATCAGGTCCTGGGTCCACGCCAACAGGTCGTGGTCCATCGCCTCCCAGTCGAACCAGGAGATCTCGTTGTCCTGGGCGTAACCGTTGTTGTTGCCCCCCTGGGTCCGGCCGATCTCGTCCCCACCGAGCAGCATCGGGACCCCCTGGCTGAGCAGCAGGGCCGTCAGCAGGTTGCGCTGCTGGCGGGCGCGCAGCCGCAGCACCTCGGGGTCGGTGGTCTCCCCCTCGACACCGCAGTTCCAGGAACGGTTGTCGTCGGTGCCGTCGGTGTTGTCCTCCCCGTTGGCCTCGTTGTGCTTGTCGTTGTAGGAGACGAGGTCGCGCAGGGTGAACCCGTCGTGGGCGGTGATGAAGTTGATCGAGGCGCTGGGGCGGCGCCGGTCCGACTGGTAGAGGTCGCTGGAGCCGGTGAAGCGCGCGGCGAACTCCGGAACGGTCTCGTCCACGCCACGCCAGAAGTCCCGGACGGTGTCGCGGTACCGGCCGTTCCACTCCGACCACAAGGGCGGGAAGTTGCCGACCTGGTAGCCACCTTCACCGATGTCCCAGGGCTCGGCGATCAGCTTCACCTGGCTGATGACCGGATCCTGCTGGATCACCTCGAAGAACGTGGACAGGCGGTCGACGTCGTGGAGCTCCCGGGCGAGCGTGGAGGCGAGGTCGAAGCGGAACCCGTCGACGTGCATGTCCTCCACCCAGTAGCGCAGGGAGTCCATGATCAACTGCAGCACGTGGGGGTGGCGCATGTTCATGGAGTTGCCGGTACCGGTGTAGTCCATGTAGTAGCGCGGGTCGCCGTCGACGAGGCGGTAGTAGG
>PXDB01000099.1 GCA_003565155.1 Nitriliruptoraceae bacterium
CCGTCCTCCGCGGTCACACCGTCCTCCGCGGTCACACCGTCCTCCGCGGTCACACCGTCCTCCGCGGTCACACCGTCCTCCGCGGTCGGTCCCTCATCTGCACCATCCTCCGGCAGACGTCGGCGGGTCTCGCCGGATGCCCACTCCAGGGCCTTCTGGTGCCGTTCGTCGGGGGTGATGCCGGCAGCGACCATCCGGTCGTAGACCGCCTTGGCCGGCTCATGCTCTCCGGCGCGCGCGTGCGCCCACATCAACTCGCGGTAGGTGGGCTCGTCGACGCCGACACCGGCGTCCTGCAGCGCACCGATGAGGGTGCCGGCCCGCGCGTGCTGCTTGCTCTTGATCAGCGTGCCCACCAGCTTCGAGGCATCCGCGCTGGTCGGGGTCACCCCCTCGGTCAGCAACCGCTCGAGCAGCGCGACAGCCTCCTCCGTGCGCTTGGCGTTGACCAGGCCCTGCAGGATGGCACCGTAGTGGCGGCCGTGCGTCAGGGTCCCCGCAGCACGCAACCGTTCCAGGAGCGCCAGCGCCTCGTCGAGCCGGCCTGCGCGCGTGAGCCGCTCCACCAGGTCCCGCGCCACCCGACGGTCGGCCGGGACGCCCCGCGCGGTGAGCTCCTCGAACAGCGGCAGCGCCACCTCCAACTGTCCGGCCTTCAGGTGCCGGGTCAGCACGTCCGCAGCCTTCGCCGGCGGGACGGGGACACCGAGCAGGACCATCCAGTCGAGCACCCCGCTGGCGGCGTCCAGGCGACCGGCCCCCAGCGACACGTCGATCAGTCCCTCGAGGTTCGCGCCGGAGGGGATGCGGCCGTCGGCGTGCAGCGCCATCGCGTCAGCCCACGCACCGTCCGCGTCCCCGGCGGAGATACGCGCCTCGAGCACGGCGTTGCGGTGGAAACTGGTCGGCTGCGTCCCGGCCGCACGCATCGCCCCGAGCGCGGCGTTCGCGGCCTCGGCGTTGCCGGCCTTCGCGTGGGCGAGCAGCAGCTCGGTGTGGACGTGACCCGGCAGTTCCACCCCGGCGCGCTCGAGGCGCTCGAGAAGCTCCAGCGCCCGCTCGGTGTGGCCAGCCCGTGCGATCATCGCCACCAGCTCGACGGCGAGCTTGGGATCGGGCCGGACCCCGACCTGCAGCATCAGGTCGATCACCGTTCGGGTGTCCTTGATGGCACGACGATCGAGGCAGTCGCGCAGCAGGCGCTGGTACTCCGCCAGGGTCGCAGCCTCGCCTCGCTGGGCCATCTGGCGCAGCACCGCACGCGCAGCCGGGAACCGTCCCGCACCGAGGTAGACGGCGAGGACGCCGTGGGCGTGCTGCGGATCCGGATCGACGCCGTCAGCGTGGAGCTTGTCGAGCAGCTCCAGTGCCTCGGCGGTGCGCCCTGCACGGGCCGTCGCCAAGGCCACGTCCCAGCGCACCGACGCCGGAGGCGCGAGACCGTCGGCGTCCATCCGGGCGAAGAGCCGTCGGGCACCGTCCAGGTCACGCGCACCGAGGTAGGCCTTGACCAGCAGCTCGTAGTGGCCGGCGGTGAACTGGACGCCACGGGACTCCATGGACGCCTCGACCTGCTGGACCATGCGAAGGTCCCCGGCGAAACGCTGCAGGGCTTCCAGGTAGGTGTCGCGCTCGGTCATCTCGCTGGCCTCCCTCGGCTCCCATGGGGGGCCGCGGGGCGCGTGCGCCCGGACCCCGAGGAGCTGGTGCACTCACCCACGCACACCGGTGGCCGGCCGACCATCGGCCGGAGCCCCGACCGTAGCCGCTCCCCGGGTCCGCTGCGTCGGGCCCTGCGCTACGGTCGATGGGCGCCTCGACCGCCGGCGCAGGACGCCCGGCACCGCCCCGGCGCCACACGCGACGGCCACCTGGAGGCCACCCACGGGCGAGCTGCAGGAAGGTGTACCGCGGTGTCGGGACGCGAGCTGATCGTGCTGGGGACCGCCAGCCAGGTCCCGACCCGCGCACGCGCTCATCACGGCGCACTGCTGCGCTTCGACGGCCATGGGATCCTCCTCGACCCCGGTGAGGGAACCCAGCGGCAGCTGTCGCTGGCTGGGGTGCCCTCCTCGGCGATCGACCGGATCTGCATCACCCACGCCCATGGCGACCACTGCCTCGGGCTGCCGGGGGTCCTCCAACGCCTGGCGCTGGACGAGGTGACACACCCCATCCACATCCACCACCCGCACCATGCGACCCCCTACCTCGACGCGCTCCGGCACGGCATCGCCGGTGAGCGGGCCGCCGACGTCCACGCCTCCGCGACCGGGCCGGGAGTGGTCTCCCTCGACCCGCCACTGGAGGTCCACGCGCGCGCCCTGTCCCACGTGATCGAGACACTGGGTTGGCGGTTCCAGCAACCACCGGGACGCCGCCTCCTCCCCGAACGCCTCGAGGCGATGGGCATCGCGTGGGAGGCCCGCTCGGAGTTGACCGCGCAGGGCACGATCACGCACCGAGGTCGCCGGGTCGACCTCGAAGAGGTCAGCGAGCCGCGGCGGCCGGTCGCCGTCGCGCACGTGATGGACACCCGCGTGTGCGAAGGTGCGCACGAACTGGCCGCCGATGTGGATCTGCTGCTCATCGAGTCCACCTTCCTGGACAGCGAGCGTGACCTCGCCGAGCAGGCAGGACACCTCACCGCGGCGCAGGCCGCCCGGATCGGCGCGGATGCGGGAGCGCGACGTGTCGTGCTCACCCACTTCTCCCGGAGGTACCCCGACAGCGCGGTCTTCGCCCGGGAGGCACGCCGCGCCGCACCCGGACTCGACATCCACGTCGCGGCCGACCTCGACCTCATCCCGCTCGTCGGTACGACGTCACGGCTGGGTGGCGACTGACCGGCGCGATCCGGCACCGGCAAGGTGCGTCCGGTGAGGGCTGCGCGCGTCGGCGTCGCGGGCCGCACCGGCGCGTCACAGCAGGTGCTCGAGTCCGATCACCAGCCCGTCGAGGCCCGCGACCTCCCGGCAGGCCAGCAGCACCCCGGGCATGAAGGAGGTGCGGTCGAGGGAGTCGTGGCGGATCGTGAGCGTCTGCCCCTGTCCGCCGAAGATGACCTCCTGGTGCGCCACCAACCCCGGTAGCCGCACGCTGTGGACCCGCACACCGGCGTGGGTGGCGCCCCGCGCCCCGGGGTGGTCGTCGTCGCCAGCCGGCGCCTCGGGTGCCGTGTCCCGGGCGCCGGCGATGAGCTCCGCGGTGCGCAGTGCGGTCCCCGAGGGTGCGTCGACCTTCCGGTCGTGGTGGAGCTCCACCACCTCGACGTGGGGGAGGTGACGGGCAGCCTGCGCCGCGAAGCCCATCAGCAGGACCGCACCGATCGCGAAGTTGGGCGCCACCAGCGCGTTGGCGGCACCGTCCGTGGCCAGCGCGCGAGCCCGTGCGAGGTCCTGCTCGGCGATACCGGTGGCGCCCACCACCGCGTGGATGCCGTGCTCGAGCAGCCAGACGAGGTTCTCGCCCACGGCACCGGGCCCGGTGAACTCGACCGCGACGTCGACCCCCGCCTCGGTCAGCACCGCGCGATCGGCCGCGACCGTCAGCTCCCCCGGCGCGCCGTCGAGGCCCGCCACCTCGGCGAGTGTGCGGCCGGCGACGCCGGGATCGACCGCGGCGACCAACTCCAGGTCGTCCGTCGCCGCCACGGCACGGCACACCTCCGCGCCCATCCGGCCGCCTGCTCCGACCACCCCGACCCGCATCGCAACCTCGTTGTCCGCTGTCGTGCCTCGTGCGGGGGGGACCCTGTGGCCCGCCCGCCGGCCTGCGCTGCCGACGAGCCTACGCGCCGTCGCACCGCGGGCGTGGCGCCCGGCTGCGGAGGGCAGCCCGTGACAGCGGAACCACAGGGGTCCCGCGCCCGTCAGCCGGCGGTGGCGGCTGCGCGGTCGAGGGCCACCCGGGTGGTCTCCTCCGGGAAGGGCGACATCACCACGGCGTTGGTGGCGGAGCGGATCCCGCCCACCACCTCACGACACAGCGCGGCGAGGTGCGCGTGCTGCTGTCGGCGGATCGAGAGCAGCGTGCGCGAGGAGGGCGCGCCGTGGCCGGGGACGACCACCTCGGCGTCGAGCGCCTCGATACGGGCCAGGGTGGCCGGCCACTCGAAGGGGTGAGCGTCCTCGAAGGCGGGTGGGGCACCGACCTCGACCAGATCACCGGCCAGCACGGTGTCTGCGTCGGCGACGTGCAGGACCAGGTCGTGGTCGGTGTGGCCGTGACCGAGCAGCAGCAGCTCGACGTCACGGTTGCCGAGATCGATCCGGTGCGACCCTTCGACGAGGCGGTCGGGCACGGGTATCGGACTGGCCCGCAGGTGGGCGTGATGCTCCTCGTCCAACCACTCCAGCCACCGCTCCCGCTCGGCGACCCCGTGGCGGGTCAGGGTCTGGCGGCAGCCGCGGCTCGCGTACAACGGCAGGCCCGCGAAGGCGCCGGCGCCCAGGCTGTGGTCGAGGTGGGCGTGGGTGAGCGCGACCGCAGTGGGGGCCGGGACCGGTAGCTCTGCGAGGTGGCGACGGACCTCCGCGGCTTCGTGCAGGGAGGTCCGCGTGTCCACCAGCAGCACGCCGTGGTCGCCGGCGACCACGGTGACGTTGACGTCGAAGGGGTCGTAGCGCCGGACCCAGATCCGGTCGGCGACCTCCTGCCACGGGGTGACGGCCGGCATGCTCAGGCCACCACATCGAGGAAGCGGTCCGCCTCCTCGGCAGCGAAGGGGCCGACGAGCGCCAGATCCCGCGGTCGTGCCAACACCCGCCGGGCGACGGCCCGCACGGCGTCGACGTCCACGGCGGCGATGCGGGTCAACGCCTCGTCCACCCCCAGCAGCTCCCCGCCGGTCACGACCTGCTTGCCGAGCCGTGACATCCGCGAGCCGGTGTCCTCGAGCCCCAGCACCGTGCCACCGGTCAGCGCGCCCTTGGCCCGCTCCACCTCGGCGCTGGTGAGGTCGTCGGCGATCCGATCCAGCTCGTGGGTCAGCACGTGCAGGGCCTCGTCGACCTTGCCCGGTGGGGTGCCGACGTAGGCGGCGACCAGCCCGGCGTCGCTGTAGGACGCGGCGTAGCTGAAGGTGGTGTACGCGAGGCCGCGGACCTCACGGATCTCCTGGAACAGCCGCGAGGACATCCCGCCGCCGAGGACGACATCCAGGACCTTCAGCGCGAAGCGGTCGTGGTCGTGCTGGTCGAGTCCCGCGCTGCCCACCACCAGGTGGGCCTGCTCGCTCGGCCGGTGCCGGATGCGGACCGCACCGTGGTGGTAGCCCTCCACCGGGTCGCGGGTGGCGGTGGAGCGTCCGGGACGGCCAAGATCGCCGAGCAGGTCGTCGGCGAGCGCCACGACCCGGTCGTGATCGAGGTTGCCGGCCGCGGCGACCACCAACGACGACGGGCGGTACCGGTCGAGGTAGTAGCGGTGGATCGTCTCGCGGTCCAGCCGTGCGATGGAGTCGACCGTGCCCAAGGTCTCCGCCGCCAGGGGGTGGGCGCCGAGGAGGAGCTGGCAGAACTCGGTGTGCACCAGCTCATCGGGCGCGTCGCCCAGCGCGTCCAGCTCGGACCGCACGACCTGACGCTCGGCCTCGACGTCCTCCGGACGGTTGCGCGCCGAGGTGAGCATGTCCGCCAGCACCGCGAAGGCCAGGGGGAGATCGGCGTCCAGCACCCGGGCGTGGAAGCAGGTGAGCTCCTTGGAGGTGAAGGCGTTCAGCTCCCCACCGACCGCGTCGAGCGCCTCCGCGATGTCGCGCGCCGAGCGGGTGGCCGTGCCCTTGAACAGGGTGTGCTCCAGGAAGTGCGAGCAGCCCTGCTCCCCCGGGCGCTCGTCCCGGGAGCCCACCTCCAGCCACAGGCCGAGGGAGACCGAGCGCACGGAGGTCATCGCCTCCGTGATGACGCGCACACCCGAGGGCAGGGTCGTGAGCTGATGGGTCACTCGACGCCTCGTGGTCGTGGGAGGGGTGGGAGGGGGTGGGAAGGGCGGGAGGGGCGGGAGGGGCGGGAGGTGCGGCCGCACGGAGCGTACGTGACCCGCCCCAGCCGCGGCACAGGGACGCGGGCCCCGGCACGGATGCCGCGGGCCACGTCGTGGCCAGCGCCCACACCGGGCGAAGGGTCGTGCCGGAAGCTGTGGGAGACCACAGCTTCCGGCACGACCACCTGCACGCCAGCGGCAACCCCGCGAACGACGAACCGGAAGCTGTGGCAGGCCACAGCTTCCGGTTCGTGGGGATGGAACGGCGGGCTCAGTCGCGGTCGCGCGACCGGCTCCGGGTGCGCGTGCGGGTACGGCCACCGCCGCCCTCACCGCTGCCGCCACGGTCGCGGCCACCACGCTCACGGCCACCGCGCTCACGGCCACCGTCGTCGCTGCTGCGCTCCTCGCGGTCACGGCCACCGCGACCACCACGGTCGTCACGGTCCCGACCACCACGGCCACCGCCGTCGCGGTCGTCGCGGTCGCTACCACCACGGCCACCACGACCGCCGCGCTCGCCACCGTCACGGCCACGGCCGCGCGGACGGTCCTCGGTGTCGTCGGCGTCGCCGTCACCGGCGTCGTCCGCACCCGCGGCGTCGCCGGCCTTCTCACCGACGTAGGCCAGCTTGAACTTCCGACCGCCGTCGAGCACGTCCAGGACCTCCACGAGCACCTGCTCGCCGACCTCGACGGCCTCCTCGGCGTGACCGAGGCGCTTGCCCTTCATCTTCGACAGCTCGGAGATGTGGAGCAGCCCGTCGGTGCCCGGGGTCAGGGAGACGAAGGCACCGAAGTCCACGGTCTTGACCACCGTGGCGTGGTAGCGCTCGCCCTTCTCCGGCAGCTGCGGGTTCGCGATGGCGTTGATGCGGTCCAGGGCGTCCTGGGCCACCTCGCGGGAGTTGGCGTAGATCTTGACGACCCCGCGGCCGGCCTCCTCGTCGACGTCGATCTGGGCACCGGTCTCCTCGACCAGCTCCTTGATGATCGCGCCGCGCGGGCCGATGACGGCACCGATCTTGTCCTGGGGGATGTGGACGAGCTCGAGGCGCGGTGCGCCGTCGGCCACCTCGTCACGAGGCTCGGCGATCGCGTCGTTCATCACGTCCAGGATCTCCAGCCGGGCGTCGCGCGCCTGCAGCAGGGCGTCCTGGAGGACGTCGGCCGGGATGCCGGCCAGCTTGGTGTCGAGCTGCAGGGCGGTGATGTAGCCCTCGGGCCCGGCGACCTTGAAGTCCATGTCGCCGAAGAAGTCCTCGACGCCCTGGATGTCGGTCAGGGTGGTGTACTTGCCGTTCTCGTACACCAGGCCCATCGCGATGCCCGCGACCTGGGCGTGGGTGGGCACACCGCCGTCCATCAGCGCCATGGACGCGGCGCACACCGACCCCATCGAGGTGGAGCCGTTGGAGCTGAACACGTCGGAGACCACACGCATCGCGTAGGGCCACTCGTCGATGTCGGGCAGCACCGGGATGATCGCCCGCTCCGCCAGGGCACCGTGGCCGATCTCGCGGCGCTTGGGGCTGCCGACCCGGCCGGCCTCACCGGTGGAGTAGGGCGGCATGTTGTAGTGGTGCAGGAACAGCTTCTCGTCCTCGGGGTCGAGGGTGTCGAGCCGCTGGCCCTCCCGGGTGGTGCCGAGCGAGAGCACGGACATGACCTGGGTCTCGCCGCGCTGGAACAGCGCGGAGCCGTGGCTCTTCGGCAGCACGCCGACATCCGCGGACAGCGGACGCAGCGCGGTGGTGCTGCGGCCGTCGACGCGGTAGCCCTCGTCGACGATCAGGCGGCGGACGACCTTCTTCTCCGTGGAGCGGAAGGCCTCGCCGGCCTGCTTGCGCAGCTCCTCGTCGTCGAGGTCGCCGACCCCGGCGGTCGCCACCGCGTCGATCACCTCGGCCTTGACGGCGCTGATCGCCTCGTCCTTGCCCTCCTTGGACAGCTCTGACTGGCGGTAGACGTCGAGGACCTTGGCCTCACCCTGCGCCCACACCGCATCGAACACCTCGTCGGTGTAGTCGATGAACAGGGGGTACTCGCCGGCGTCACGGACGCCTACCTCGTCGACGAAGGCCTGCTGGGCTGCGCACAGCTCGCGGATGATCGGCTTGACGTCCTCGATCGCCTGACCGACCACCTGCTCGGTCGGCGCGTCGGCACCCATGTCGATCTTCAACCACGAGTCGCGGGTGGCCTCCGCCTCGATCATCAGGATCGCGACCTCGCCGTCGTCCTCCACCCGACCGGAGATGACCATGTTGAACACGGCCTCCTCCTCGAGCTCCTCAAAGGTCGGGAAGGGCACCCAGGAGCCGTCGCGCAGCATCGCGTAGCGCACGGCGGCCACCGGGCCGGAGAAGGGCAGACCGGACAGCATGGTGGACAGCGACGCGCCGTTCATGGCGACGACGTCGTAGGGGTCCTCCTGTGTGGTCTGGATGATGGTGTTGACGACCTGGACCTCGTTGCGCAGACCCTCCGCGAAGGTGGGGCGTAGGGGTCGGTCGGTCAGGCGGCACACCAGGATGGCGTTCTCCGAGGGCCGCCCCTCGCGCTTGAAGAAGGAGCCGGGGATGCGCCCGTTGGCGTACATCCGCTCCTCCACCTCGATGGTGAGGGGGAAGAAGGGGAGGAAGTCCTTCGGCTGCTTCGACGCGGTGGTGGTCGAGAGCACCTTGGTGTCCCCGAGGCTGATGA
>PXDB01000102.1 GCA_003565155.1 Nitriliruptoraceae bacterium
ACAACGGCATCTTCGTCGACCGCCTCGGCGGTGCGGTCTGGGACCAGTACTACACCCAGCTGTCCACCACCTTCGCCTCCGGCAACCCGCCGCAGGTCGCGGTCATGCACTCCCACCGTCTCCCCGACTTCGCCGGCCGCAACCTGCTGCGTCCGATCGCCGAGGACCTGGAGTCCGTGGGCGTCGACTTCGCGGACTTCACCGAGCCTGCCCAGGAGGGCGCCGCCTTCGAGGGCGAGGTCTACGCGGTGCCCTTCGACATCCACGGCAGCCTGTGGCACGTGAACGTGGACCTGTTCGAGGAGGCCGGTCTGGTCGATGGCGACGGTGAGCCGATCCTGCCGACCTCCATCGACGAGCTGTTCGAGCAGGCGGAGACGATCCAGAGCGAGACCGACGCGATGTACTTCTCGCAGGACTGGTTCGAGTTCCAGGTCGGCGCCCGTCTCTTCCTCGGGCTCGTCTCCCAGCAGGGCGGCGACCTGATCGACGCGGACGGCAACCCGACGATCGACACCCCTGAGGGACAGGAAGCGATCCGCGTCCTCAACGAGTTGGCGGAGACCGCCTCCGACCCCTCCCAGGGCTACACCGAGTCGGAGTCCGAGTTCATCGCCGGCAACGTCGCGGTGCTGCACAACGGGACCTGGGTCGTCGACCAGTACGTCCGCGAGGCCGACTTCGAGTACCGCGCGCTGCAGGTGCCGGTGTTCTACGACCAGCCCGGGTTCTGGGGCGACTCGCACATGTGGGTCCTGCCCGCGGAGGGCAACGAGAACGACGAGCTGCGCGCGGCCTCCCTGGAGTTCCTCGAGTACCTCTACGAGAGCATCGGGGACTGGGCTGCGGGGACGGGCCACCTGGCGAACCGTACGTCGGTGCTGACCGGTGGTGAACTCGACGACGCGCCGCAGCGCGAGAACTACGGCGACGCCGCCGACACCGCGGCGTTCGTACCGGCCATCGCCGGTTGGGCCGGTGCGTGGGACGCGCTCGCGGACGAGCTCCAGGCCACCTGGATCGGTGACAAGGACCCGTCAGCCGCGCTCGCCGACGCCGAGGCACGCATGGCCGAGGAGCTGGGATCGCCCACCTGATCCCAGCCGGTCGGTGGCCCTAACCCTGTCGAGGGACCCCGACCCCAGACGCGCCCCGGACCTCCCACCGGGGCGCGTCTATCGTGAGTGGCCGGCCGCGGGACCCACCGCGATCCGGAGCCCTTCCAGACCACCTCCTCGGCACGGGTGACCGCGCTGTCGGCAACCGCCGTGATGACACAGGAGACCCAGATGCCACGACGGTTCGTGACGGCCCAGGACGTCGACGACGCCCTTGCCGCCGGAAGAACACGTCTAGAGGTCGCACCGGCAACGATCATCACCCCCCTGGCTGCCGACCACGCCAGGGACCGTGGGGTCACGATCGTCGAGGCGGAGGCAGCGCAGCCGTCGGCGTCCACCGTGCGCCAGCCAGCGGCACCCAGTCCCCCGGCACCGGGCCCGGCACCGGCTGGGGGACCCCCGCCGCCGAACCCCTTCACCGGTCTGTCCACCGAGGACGATCCGCTCCGGGTGGGGCGATGGAGCCGTCAGCAGGCGCAGGACTGGTACGCACAGCAGCCGTGGCTGGTGGGATGCAACTACGTCCCCGCCTACGCCGTGAACCAACTGGACATGTGGCAGCGTGACACCTTCGACCTTGCCGCCATCGAGGTGGAGCTGGCGTTGGCGCGTTCGCTGGGCTTCAACACCCTGCGGGTGTTCCTGCACGACCTGTTGTGGTCCGAGCCGCAGCTGCTGATCGACAACCTCGACCGTTTCCTGACCGCAGCCGACCGCCACGGCATCAAGGTCATGCCGGTGTTCTTCGACGGCGTGTGGCGCAACTACGCCCACCCGGGGCCCCAGCCCGACCCCATCCCTGGCATGCACAACTCGCAGTGGCTCCAGAGCCCCGACGGCAAGGCCGTCGTCGACCCCGCCCAGTGGCCACGGCTCGAGGACTACCTCTGTGGGGTGCTCGACCACTTCTCCGACGACGACCGGATCCGCATCTGGGATCTGTACAACGAACCGGGCAACGAGGCGCTGATCGGCAACGCCCTGCCCCTGGTCGCCCAGAGCTTCCGCTGGGCGCGAGGTGTCGGCGTGTCACAGCCGCTGATCAGCGGCATCTGGGAGTTCACTGCGGCGTTCTCGGAGCTGAACCGCTTCCAACTGCTGGTGGCCGACCTCGTCAGCTTCCACCACTACGGCCCGTTGCGGGACCTCGAGTGGCTGCTGCGGAGCTTGGAGCCCCTGGGACGACCGATCCTGTGCACCGAGTACATGGCGCGTCCCCTCGAGAGCACCTTCGATCCCCACCTGGCGGTCATGCGGAACGAGCGGGTCGGCGCCTTCAACTGGGGGCTGGTCGCGGGGCGCTCGCAGACCAACCACGCCTGGGGCTCCCCGCGGGGAGCGGCCGAGCCGCCCCTGTGGTTCCACGACATCTTCCGTTCCGACCACACCCCCTACGACCCCGGTGAGGTCGCCTACATCCGCCGCACGACCGGAGCCGGCTGACCCGGCGCCCGACGATGCGGCGCGCGGGACGGGCCTTGGGCGCGTCCCGGCTCCCGTGGAGACCCTGATGACTGCGCAGCACACCCGGCGTTCGCCACGCTTCCGCACCATCGCCGAGCACCACGTCGACCCCGCGACCGCGGTGGTCTACGAGCACGGCTGGCAGTCGTGGAGCCCGGCGGGTGTCCACCGCATCACCGCGACGAGCCCCCGCCCCAGCCGGGCCCGATGGCAGACGATGGCCTACCGACCGGAGACACCGGCGCCACCGTCCGGCTTCCAGGGTGAGGGTCTCCTGGCGCTCCAGGTGGCTGCCGACGCCCCGGTGCTGCTCTTCCACAGCCCCTCACCCCACGCGGAGGTGGCGTCGATCCGCCTCGAGATCATCGACAGCGTGGGTGCAGCAGCGGACGTCCTGAGCGGGACGACCGGCGCCGGGGCAGCGACGGACGACGGAGGCAGCGGTGGCAGCGGTGGCAGCGGTGGCAGCGGTGGCAGCGGCCACCGTGCGCTGCCCATGACGGTCCGCATCAGCGCCGACGGCGAGGTGGCGGTCACCGAACACTGCACGGATCTGGTGACCGCCCTCGCGGCACACGCCGAGGGTCTCGCGGAGCACCTCGGCGTCCCGGCCGGCGGGACCGGCCGCACGCTGGGGACCGGTTGGTGCTCCTGGTACGGCTACTACCACGAGGTGACGGAACAGGTCATGCGCGACGAGCTCGCGCTGATCGAGCAGCATGGGCTCGCGGTGGACACCGTGCAGCTCGACGACGGGTACCAGACCGGGATCGGCGACTGGCTGACGCGCCGCACCGACACCTTCCCCGCACCGCTATCGGAGCTGGCGTCGCGCATCGCCGACACCGGACGGACCGCCGGGATCTGGACCGCTCCCTTCCTGGTGGGTGCGAAGAGCGAGCTCGCCCGCACGCATACCGACTGGTTGGTCGGTGGTGCGGAGGCCGCCGATGACCACTGGGGGCAGCGGATCGGCGTGCTGGATGTGACCCACCCCGACGCGGCCGAGCACCTGCAGGAGGTGTTCGCCACGCTGACCGGTTGGGGGTTCAGCTACCACAAGATCGATTTCCTCTACGGCGGTGCGCTACCGGGACGCCGCTACGAGGACGTCACGCCGCTGGAGGCCTACGGCCGCGGCCTGGAGCTCATCCGGGAGGCGATCGGCGAGGACGCGGTCCTACTGGGCTGTGGCGCGCCGCTGCTGCCGTCGATCGGCCGCGTGGATGCCATGCGCATCTCCCCCGATATCGACGGGCGCTTCGAGCCACCGCTGGGTGATGTGAGTCAGCCCTCCGGACGAGGGGCGGTGCTCATGGGTCGGGCGCGGGCCTTCCAGCACGGCAGATGGTGGGTCAACGACCCCGACTGCCTGATGCTGCGCCCGGGGGTGGAACGCCGGGAGCTGTGGGCCGCGGAGCTGGCCGCACACGGCGCGTTGGCCGTCTCGGGTGACCCGATCGCGGCCCTCGACGCGCAGGGACTGGCGTGGACCCGTGAGCTGCTGCAGCCACCGGCGCCGCAGGCCGGCCGGTGGGCACCGGACCCCGATGACGCCCTCGGGGGCGGCTTCTCCTCCCAACCTCTAGCGTGAGAGTTCCGGCCGGCGGCGATGGGCGCCGGCACCACGGCGTGGAGGGCGAAGGAGCGCGGCGCATGCGGTTCGGTGTGTGCTACTACCCCGAGCAGTGGCCCGCGTCAAGGTGGGCCACCGACGCGGCCTGGATGGCCGAACTCGGCCTGGGGCTCGTGCGTATCGGCGAGTTCGCCTGGAGCACCTTCGAGCCCGCCCGCGGTCGGTTCGCCTTCGAGTGGCTGGACCGCGCCATCGCGACCCTGGCCGAGGCGGGGCTCGAGGTGGTGCTCGGCACCCCCACCGCCACCCCACCGGTGTGGCTGATGCGCGAACGCCCGGAGATCATGGCCGTCGGCCCCGACGGGCGGCCGAAGGCCTACGGCTCACGGCGCCACACCTCCCCCTCCTCCCGGGCGTACCGCGAGGAGGCACAGCGGATCGTCGAGGTGCTGGTCGAGCGCTACGGCGACCACCCGGCGGTCGTGGCGTGGCAGGTGGACAACGAGCCCGGCAACCACGACTCGGCCCGGTGCTGGAGCCCCGAGAGCCAGTCAGCCTTCCAGGAGTGGCTGCGCGGCCGGTTCGACGACGACATCGCCGCGTTGAACGCCGCCTGGGGCACCACCTTCTGGTCCATGACCTACCCCGACTTCGCGGCGATCGAACTCCCCGTGCCGACCGTCACCGACCACAACCCGTCCCTGCTGGTGGCCCACCTGGAGTTCGCCGCCGCGCAGGCTGCCGAAGGCCTGGCGGAGCAGCGTGCGCTCATCACCGCAGGCAGCCCCGGACGGGAGGTGTTCACCAACCTCTACCTCGGCGATGTCGACGTCGACCCGCGGCAGGTGGCCCGGCCCACGGGGCTCGGGTCGGTGGACATCTACCCCCACGGGCTGCGCGACGCGGACGACGTGGCCTTCGTCCTCGACCTCGCGCGGGGCTCCGCGCTCCCGGCCGGCACCGGTCCTGAGCAGCGCGGTGGCCGGGCGTGGATCGTGGAGCAGCAGCCGGGGCCGGTGAACTGGACCGGTGACAACCCGGCGGTGCCCGCCGGGCAGGTCCGCCTGTGGTGCTGGCAGGCCGCGATGCACGGGGTGGAGACCCTGCTGTGGTTCCGGTGGCGAGCGGCACGTGCCGGTCAGGAGCAGCATCACGCCGCCTTGCTGCGCCACGACGGCACCCGGGGCCCGGCGTGGGACGAGGCGGCCCGGTTCCTCAGGGAGTACCACCGGGTCGCAGGGCTGTCCCCGCAGGTGCTGCAGCGCCCGCCGGCCCGGGTCGCGTTGGTGCACGAGCACCTCGACGCCTGGATGCTCAACGTGATCCCCCAGGTGCCGGACGCCAGCCATCGCCACCTCGTGATCGCCGCCCACGCCGCCGCGCGACGGCTGGCGCTGGACGTCGACATCGTGCCAGCTGACGCGGACCTGTCCGGCTACGAGGTCGTCCTCGCACCGGCGCTGCACGTGGCGACCCCCGCGCGCGTAGCGGCGTTGGAGTCCGCCCTGGACGCGGGTGCCCTGGTGGTGCTCGGACCCCGGAGCCTCACGCGCGACCCGCACGCGGTGTGGGTGGACGAGGCGGTGCCGGCCGGACTCGCCACCCGACTCGGGGCGCGGGTGGAGCACGCCGGCAACCCGGCCGGGTGGCCACGTGACGACGCACAGCCGAGCCGACTGGTGCTCGATGATCCGCGCGAACCGGTCGGCGTCGGCGGCTGGATCGAGACGCTGACCGAGGTTGCAGACGGCACGCGCGTCCTCGGACGCGCCCAGGGCGGCCCGCTGCACAACGCACCCGTGGTGGTTCGCCGCGGTGGCCTGGTCCACCTCGGTGCAGCCTCGACCGAGGCCTGGACCGCGGTGCTGGGTGGACTGCTCGGGCGCAGACCGAAACCCGCCCACCTCGAGGTGTTCGAGCGCGGTGGCCGACACGTCACCCTCGACCATCGCGACCGGTCGATCGGTGGACTGGGACCGGTGTCGGACCGGGACTGACGCCGTCCGTGAGAACACGAACACCATCGGGCTGCAAGCGCTTGCGCAGAAATCACCTTCGGACGCCTTCGCTCGTGCGCCTATCGGACCACCGAAGCGAAGAACTAGCGCTGTAGTTGTAAAGGTTCCGTAAACGCTCTACGTTCCGTGGGATGGAGCGACTGGAGCGGTTGGAGCTGCGGCACAGCGATAGCCGTTGCCGCCCCGACCTGACACCGGAGGCAGGCCGCGTTCTCGGTGCGGCCCTGCGCGAGGTCGTCCACTTCCAGGACCAACGGTTCGACATCCCGATGGCCTCCCTGATGGCGTGCCAGCAGGCGCCCGTCGGCGACGACGGCGAGGTGACGGCGATCGTGGACATGGCGGGGGCCGGCGTGACCTGACCGACCCGCGTGCCGCAGCCGCGGCATGCAGATGACGACGTACCACGCCCGTGGTGCGGGAGAGAGGAAGATCATGAGGACCAAGCGGTGGATCGCGCTGCTGATGGCCCTGGGGTTGACCCTGGCGGCCTGCGGCGAGGATGAAGCGACCGACGAGGCACCCGACACCGACGACGAGGTCGAGGAGACCGAGGAGCCGGAGGAGGACGAGGAGGTCGACGAGGAAGCGGCCGCCGACCCGGGTGACGCCGTGCCGCTGCGCTGGCGGACCCGCCCGGACAACCAGCAGGAGATCGACGTCTACCAGAGCGTCAGCGACACGATCGACGCGGAGTGGGACGGCGCCACCCTCGAGTACGAGGCGGGTGGGACGGAGACGGCCGCGTACCAGGACGTGCTCCGTACGGAGATCGCCGGTGGGACGGCCCCGGACGTGTTCTGGATCCCCGGTACCGACATCGCCGACTTCGCCAACCGCGGGCTGATCCTCGACGTCCGCGACCTGGCAGAGGCCAGCGAGCTGTACGCCGGGGACGACGCCTACGCGCCGGGTCCGATGGAGCTGCTGACCTACGACCCCGAGACCCAGACCTCCGGGCCGTCGCTGTGGGGGCTGCCCCGTGACGTGTCCACCTTCGCCTTCTACCTCAACAACGACCTGATCGCGGAGGCCGGCGCCCCCGACCCGCGCGAGCTGGACGAGGCCGGCGACTGGAACTGGGACACCTTCCGCGAGGTCGCGGAAGCCGTGGACGGGCTCGGTGACGACATCCAGGGCTTCGGCATGAACAACTGGTGGGCCAACCCCGGCATCTGGATGAACTCCGCCGGCGGTGGCTTCTTCAACGAGGACCGCACGGAGTCCCGTGTCGGCAGCGACGAGTCCGTACTCGGCCTCGAGTTCCTCTCCGGCATGTACCAGGACGGACTGGGTGTGCCCTACGGCGAGGACTCGCAGCCGCCCTTCCAGGCCGGCCAGGTGGGGATGCAGCTCACCGGTCGCTGGTCCACCCCCGCCTACCGGGACAACGACTTCGACTGGGACGTGGTCAACATCCCGGCCGGTCCGGCAGGCGCGATCAACTGGACCTTCTGGGGCGCCTACGTGGTCAACGCCGACACCGAGCACCCCGAGCAGGCCTTCGAGCTGCTGACCCGTCTGACCGACGGTGACGTGCAGGCCGAGATCGCCGAGCTCGGCGCCAACATCCCCTCCCGGGTCGACGACCCGGACACCATCGACCAGTTCCTGACCTTCACCCCGCCGGAGAACAACCAGGCCTTCATCGACGGCCTGGAGAGCTCCGAGCCCGAGGGCCCGCTGTGGGAGGGTGACTGGCCCGCGTTCGACGGGATCCTGGCACCGGCTATCGAGGGCGTGATCGCCGGTGACACCTCGCTCGAGGAGTTCCAGGCGACCATCGATGACGAGCTGAACGCCACCTTCGACTGATCCCCTGTGGGGCGGCGCCGCGCGCGGCGCCGCCCCACCTCCGGCCAGGGGGCAGCGCACGCCACGCCGCTGCGCTGCTTCCTGACGGGAGTGGATCACGGTCGGGAGCTCGTGGTGCGGGCCACCGGGCCCATCGGGTGAGGGAGTCAGGCGGATGACGACGTTGTCCCTGCCGCGGATGCGGCCGCCGCGGCTGCTGTCCGCCAGCGCATGGCTCCAGGCGTTGCTCGGCTGGCGGGTGCTGCACACGCTGGCGGTGGGCGCGGGGCTGTGGTGGTCGCTGACCAGCGCGGCGCTGGAAGGCCCCGGCCGCATCGCCGCGGTCGCTGCCGCGAGCGTCGTGCTGCTCCTCGATCTCGGTGCGGTGGCGGGGCTGGCGATGCGCCGCTCCTTCGGGCGGTCGCTGTCGCTGGCTGCCGACTACCTCACCTTCGTCGGCGCGATCCTGGTGCTCTTCCAGCGCAACGACGTCTTCCGCGGGCTCGACGCCCTCGGTGCCACCTTCGTCCGCGGTGTGCCTTTCGGTGTGGTCGCCATCCTCGCCTGGGTGGTCACCGGGTGGGGTGAGCAGCGTGGGACCTTGACCCAGGTCCGACGGATCGCCCGCTACGTCGCGTATGCCGCGGTCGCCGGCCTGCTACTGGCCGTCGGACTGCTGCCGGGCCTGGCCACCTTCCTGGCACGCACCGCCACACCCGAGGGGCTCCTCCTGCTGGTGGTGGCGGTGGTCAGCGGCTACCTCGCCTGGCGCACCTTCCAGAGCGACGTCGCAGAGCAGCTCGAGGTCAGCAACCAGACCACCCGCACCCTCGATGGGCTGCTCTTCGCCTCCCCGAACCTGCTGGGCTTCGCCGCGTTCTTCGCCGGCCCGCTCATCTTCAGCCTCTTCGTCTCGCTCACCGAGTGGGACGCCTTCGGGGACGCGGAGTTCATCGGGCTGGCGAACTACACCCAGATCCTCGCCCTCAACGTCGGTATCGCCAGCGCCGGGCAGAGCGCCAGCGAGGTGCTCGCCCCCGGCTACTTCGAGTGGTTCAGCGTCGGCAACGTGGTCGTCGGCGCACAGGACGTGCTGTTCTGGCGCTCGATCCGCAACATCGTGGTCTTCACCCTGTTCGCCCTGCCGCTGTCCACCATCCCCGCGCTGTTCCTTGCCACCCTGCTCAACTCCAAGGCACCGGGCATCAAGGTGTTCCGGGCCATCTACTTCGTGCCCTCCATCGCCGGGGTCGTTGCGGTCGCCCTGATCTGGCGGCAGCTGTTCGACTCCACCATCGGGTGGCTGAACTACCTGATCAGCCTCACCGTATCCGGGCTGAACAACCTCCCCGGGGTGGCGATCACCGACCCGCGTATCCAGTGGCTCTCGGACGCCGATATCGCGCTGTTCTCCCTGGTGATCGTCTTCTCCTGGATGTTCATCGGCTACAACGCCGTGCTCTTCCTCGCCGGCCTGCAGGGCGTCGACAACACCCTGTACGAGGCGGCGATGCTCGACGGGGCCAACCGGTGGCAGCGGTTCCGCAACATCACCCTGCCGGCGCTCAGACCGACCACCTTCTTCGTGGTCGCCTCCACCGGCATCCTCACCCTGCAGCTGTTCGGCGAGAACGTGGTGCTGTTCCCCACCACCACACCGATCGGCGCAGGCCCCCAGAACTCTACCCTGACCCCGGTGGTCTACCTCTACGAGCAGGGCTTCCGGCGTTTCGCCTTCGGGTACGCCTCTGCGGTGGCGTGGGTGCTGTTCGTCCTGATCTTCTTCTTCACGCTGGTGCAGTTCCGCCGCCAGCGCGAGCAGGCGGAGGGCTGAGATGGCGGTCGTGACCGGATCCAAGCGACGTCGCCGCATCGAGCGCGTCGGGCTCTACCTCGGCCTCGGTGCCTTCGGCGCCATCATGCTGTTCCCCTTCCTGGTGGTGGCCTTCGGGTCGCTGAAGGAGTCCAGCGACATCTTCCGCTTCCCCCCGCGGCTGCTGCCCTTCAGCCAGGACACCGTGGAGATCGACGGCGAGGAGCAGGGCCTGTACGTGATCGAGGGCGAGGAGCGGGTGCTGCTCGAGACCATCGCCGTCGGCATCTACGCACCCCCCGACGCCCTCGAAGACACGGTGCAGGTCCCCACCGCCGACGTGGAACGTCGCGGCGGCTTCGTGGACACCGAGACCGTGGTCATCGACGGCGAGGAGGAGCCGCTGTACGACGTCGAGGTGGACGGCGAGGTGGTGGCGATGGTGGAGCGGGGCACCACCACCTCGGGTCGCTTCGCGGCGGTGGACGACCTCGACGATGTGGTGGGCGCCAACGTGCGCCTTGCCGAACAGGTCGACTCGGTCGCCCCGCAGACGGAGAACTTCCGTCGTGTGACCGAACTGCAGAACCTCGACCGCTCCCTGACCAACACACTGCTGGTGACGCTGCTGGTGGTCGGGGGCACCGTGCTGACCTCGATCCTCGGCGGCTACGCCTTCGCCCGGATCGAGTTCCCCGGCCGCGACGCGCTGTTCCTGGTCTACATCGGCTCGATCATGGTGCCCTTCGTGATCCTGATCGTGCCGCTCTACCAGCTGATGGTGGCGCTGGGGTGGGTGAACTCGCTGGCATCCCTGGTGTTCCCCTTCGTGTTCAACGCCTACGGCACCTTCCTCATCCGGCAGTTCTTCGTGTCCATCCCCAAGGACCTCGAGGAGGCGGCGGTGATCGACGGGGCGTCCCGCTGGACCGTCCTCTGGCGGATCTTCGTACCCCTGTCCACCCCGGCGATCGCAACCCTGTCGACCTTCATGTTCCTCTACGCCTGGAACAGCTTCATCTGGCCCTTCATCGTGATCAGCGCCGGCAACTTCGACAACCACGTGCTGACGGTGTCGTTGCAGCAGCTCGGCGGCCGGGCCGCCGACAGCCCGAACCTGATCCTGGCCGGGGTGATGATCGCGATCGCGGTGCCGGTGACGGTGTTCGTGCTGGCCCAGCGCTACTTCGTGGAGAACGTGGCCACCTCCGGCATCAAGTAGCCGGCGGCCCGGGGCCACGATGTCGGCTGCCGACGACCGGAACGTGCCCGCGTCGTGCACAGCGAACCGCCCAGGTGCACCGCGGGCTCACCGGGAGTTGTGGACGAGCACAGCTTGTGGCACGCGAAGTCCGCCCGGAGGGATGACGGCCTGCTGAACGCACCCCGAACTGTTCTCTCCCACAACTCGCGGCACCGCCGTTGATCGGGCGCAGCCGGGTAGGCCTCCGCGGTGCGGACGCTCAGGCGTCGTCGGCGTCGGGGAGCTCCACCTTGCTGAACAGCGGCGAGGGCTCGCCCAGCACGGTGCCCGCCGCGACCTCCGGGCGCTGCCAGCCCGCACCTTCCATCGTGCCGTCCAGTCCCAACCAGCCGTGCAGCTTCGCCGCGGAGAAGGGCAGGAAGGGCGCGAGCGCCACGTTCAGACCGGCGATCGCCTGCAGTGCGGTCCACAACGTGGTCGCGGTGCGCTCGCGGTCGGTCTTGGCGGTCTTCCACGGCTCGCGCGCGTTGAGGTAGACGTTGGCCGCCTGGGCACCGGCCATGGCCTCCTTGAGCGCGCGTCGCAGCTCCACCTGCTCGAGCAGATCGGCTTCCGACCGCAGGCGCCCATCGACCGCGGCCAGCAGCTCCTCATCCTGCGCATCGAGGGCACCCGGCGTGGGCACGGCACCATCGAAGTTCTTCCGCGTCATGGCCAGCACCCGGTTGACCAGGTTGCCCCAGGTGGCCACCAGTTCGTCGTTGACCCGACGGACCAGCTCCTCGTCGGTGAGGTCGACGTCGTTGTACTCCGGCAGATTGGTGGTCAGTCCGTAGCGCAGCTCGTCCGCACCGAACACCTCGAGGTAGTCGAGCACCGCACGACCCACCCCCAGCGACTTCGACGCCTTGGCGCCCTTGAAGGTGACGTACTGGTTCGCCGGCACGTTGGTCGGCAGGTTCAGGGAGGGGGTGCCCATCAGCTGCGCCGGCCAGTACACGGCGTGGAAGGGGATGTTGTCCTTGCCGATGAAGTAGTAGCTCTCCGCCTCAGGGTCCTCCCACCAGGCCCGCCAGGCGTCCGGGTCGTCAGAGCGCTGCGCCCACTCCCTGGTCGCCGACAGGTAGCCGATCACGGCCTCGAACCACACGTAGACCCGTTTGCGGTCCGCGCCCTCCAGGGTGAGGTCGTCGGGCAACGGCACGCCCCAGCTGATGTCCCGGGTCACGGCGCGATCGTGGAGACCGTCCCGCACGAAACCCTGCGCCCAGTTGATGACGTGGCTGCGCCAGCCCGCACGCGAGGCGAGGTAGGCGGCTACCTCCTCCTGGAGCTTCGACAGCAGAATGAACAGGTGCTCGGTGGGCCGGGGCTCGGGGGTCGCGCCGGTCAGCTTCGAACGCGGATCGATGAGGTCGATCGGATCCAGGGTCTTGCCGCAGGTGTCGCACTGGTCGCCGCGGGCGTCGGTGGCGCCGCAGTGGGGGCAGGTGCCCTCCACGTAGCGATCGGGCAGGAAGCGCTCGGCTTGCGGGTCGTAGAACTGGTCCGTGGTCCGCGCCTCGACGTAACCGCGCGCCTTCAGCCCCCGGAAGATCTCGTGGGTGACCTCGCGGTGGTTCTCGGTCATCGTGGTGGTGAACAGGTCGAAAGCGACCCCGAGCCGCTCCCACTGCTCGTGGAAGCGGGGGTTGAACCGCTCCACGATCTCCGCAGGGCTCACCCCCTCCTGGTCGGCGAGGACCGTGATCGGGGTGCCGTGGGCGTCGGTGCCGGAGACCATCAGCACCCGGTTGCCCGCGATGCGGTGGTAGCGGGCGAAGATGTCGGCGGGGAGGTAGCACCCTGCGATGTGGCCGAGGTGCGACAGCCCGTTGGCGTAGGGCCACGCGACGGCGACCAGAACGTGGCGATCCGTGGTACCGGGGGCCCCCGGTCGGGGGGCGCCAGCGGTCACGGTCGTGGAGCGGGTTGCGGAGAAGGGTTCCATAGGGCGAGCCTACCGTCGGCCCCGCTGGAGCCACCCTGGCAGGGCGCCGACCCTGGGCGTGACCGCCACCCAACCACAGCGAAGCTCCGAACCCACCGCATGCCATCCCGCTCGCTCATCGCCACCACGGCCCTCGCCACCCTCGCCCTGGGAGGTCCGCTCCTCGTGCCGCCGGCCACCGCTTCGGACACCGCAACCCACCGCGAACTCGCCTACCCCGAGAGCCGCTTCGAGCGGTTGCAGGGCGTCGATGTCCACCACACCGTCCACGGCGCATCCGACGATCCGACGCTGCTGCTCTCCCACCACTTCTACGGCAGCGCCCCGACGTGGCGGAACCTCGTCACGGAGCTGGAGGGCGACCATCACCTCATCGCGTTCGACCGGCCGGGGTTCGGCCTGACCGAGCGCCCGGAGCGGGACCGGTGGGGCGAGCGCAACCCCTACTCCCGTGGCACGGCTGCGCTGATGGGCTGGGACCTCCTCGACAGCCTCGATGTCGAGGAGGCGGTGCTGGTCGGCTCGTCGGCGGGTGGCACCAACGCCCTGGAGGTGTACCTGCTGCAGCCCGAGCGGGTCCGGGCGCTGGTGCTGATCAGCCCCGCCATCACCGGTGACGTCGGCCCACCGAGCTTCCTGCGCCCGGTCCTGCGCTCCCCTCAGGCGCGCAGGGTCGCTCCGCACCTGATCCAGCGCTTCGTCGGTGAGGTCGACGTCGCACGCACCGCGAGCTCGTGGGCCGATCCCTCGCGGGCGACCCCACAGGACGCCGAGCCCTACCAGCGGATGCTGCGGGTGGAGGGCTGGGACCGCGGGTTCTGGGAGGTCATCAACGCCAGTCCCCGACCGAACCTCTCCGACGTCCTGCCGGACATCGAGGTACCCGTGCTGGTGGTCTCCGGTGACAGCGACACCGTCATCCGTCCCCGCTGGAACCGGCGAACCGCGGACGCGATCCCCGGGGCGCGCTACGTGGAGTTGGAGCGGTGCGGCCACACTCCCCAGGAGGAGTGCCCGGATGCCCTCGCGGCCGCCATCACCGACTTCCTTGAGGACGCCGGGCTCCGCTGAGCACCGCCGGGTTCCGGCTGCGCCGGGACGCGTAGGACGCTCGGCAGCGGCAGGATCGGGGGCTCACTCGGCGGACGGCTCCGCTGCCGCCTGCTGCTCCGCGAGCTCCGCCGCGACATCCGCGGCGAGCAGGGTGCCGGTGTCGGCCATCGGGTCGGCCAATGCGTCAGCGGTGTCCTCGTCGCCCTCCGTTGGTGACACCCGGCGCTCGTCGGGCATCAGCGCCAGGATCTCCGCGACGTAGCGGTGCGCGGCGTCGGCGAGCTCCATGTCGGTGCCCTCGAGGGTGGACCACTTGTGCCACAGGTCGAGCACCTCGTGGAAGACCTCCGCCGGCTCGCGGCGGCCCCTGAGCTCCGCGGGCACGATCTCCACCACCGGCTCGAAGGAGCGCTCCAGCCACCGGTGCGCGATGAGCGGCTCGGGGAGGGGGCGGCCCTCGTCCTGCTGGAGCCACGCGCCGAAGTTGTGGATGTCGTTGAGCAGGCGACGTGCCTGGTTGTCCTGGACGTCCAGCCCGGTGAGGTCGCGCAGGATCCGGCGATACCGGCCGGGCTCCACCACCGAGGTGCGCAGCTTCATCCGTGTCACGCCGGGCTCGTCCTGCTCGAGCTCGAGCTCGTCCACGTCGTAGCCCAGCTCGTTGATGCGCCGCAGCCGCTCGTAGATGCGGTAACGGTCATCGTCGCCGAACACCTCGTCGGTGGTCAGCTCCGCCCAGAGCTGCTCGTAACGGTCCCGCAGCTCGATGCCCAGCTCGAAGGGGTCGGCGTCCGGCGACAGCACCCCAGCGGCCTGCAGGTCGAGCAGCTCACCGGCGCACTTCTCGATAGCGAGGTCGACGTCCATCTCCCGCTGGCCCCGGGAGAGCTCGTCGTACAGCTCGCCGGTCTCCGTATCGACGAGGTAGGCGGCGAGGCTGCCGGCATCACGACGGAACAGGGTGTTCGACAGCGAGCAGTCGCCCCAGTAGAAGCCGTTGAGGTGGATGCGCACCAGGAGGTGCACCAGGGCGTCCAGCATCGGCTCGCGGATCCGCTCGTGTTCCTGGCGCAGGAAGAGCAGCCGGTAGGGGACCGAGTACTCGAGGTGCTCGGTGATCAGCACCGCGTCGAGGCGATCGCCGGCCGGCGTGTCCCGCAAGGTCACGACACCGACCACGTCGACCACCGGAACCTGTTCCTCGCGCAGGTAGCGCAGGAACCGCCACTCCCGCTGGGCGTAGCGCCGGGGGAGCTCCTTGAGGTGGTAGAGCCGCTCGCCGTAGGCCACGGTGCGCACCACGTGGCGGTGTATGCCCATGGGCATCTCCACCAGGCGGTCGTGCTCCCACTGCGCGAGGGGCTGGTCCCAGGGCAGGTCGAGGAAGTCGGGGTGGCCGGTGCGGGCCGTCAACTGGAAGCGCACGGTGCAGCACCACCTCGGTGTCGTGGGATCCCGCGACATGCGTGCGGGCCGGCCGGTACGACCGGCCGGCCCGCGTCCCCATGGGAGAGGTGCGCGTCGTGGCCGCGCTCGGACCAGCGCGGCCACGACGGCGAGGGGTCAGCCCTTCACCGAGCCGGCGGTCAGACCGCGGACGAAGAAGCGCTGGAGGGAGAAGAACACGATCAACGGCACGATCATGGAGATGAAGGCGCCGGCGGTGAGCAGATGCCAGTCCTGCCCGCGTGAACCGACGAGTTCGGCCAGGGTCACCGTGACCACCTCCTGGCCACCGGTCATGAAGATCAGCGCCACGAGGAAGTCGTTCCAGGTCCACAGGAACTGGAAGATGGCGAAGGCCGCCAGGGCCGGGACCGACAGCGGCAGGATCAGCCGCCAGAAGGTCTCGAAGTGGCTGGCACCGTCGACCTTGGCCGACTCGATCACCTCTCGGGGCAGCGAGCCGATGTAGTTCCGGAGGATGTAGACCGCCAACGGCATCCCGAAGCCGGTGTGGGCGAGCCACAGCTTCAGGAAGTCGTTGGTGATCCCGACGGCGTTGAACAGCTGGGTCAGCGGGATGAAGGCCACCTGCAGGGGCACCACCAGCAGACCAACGAAGATGATGAACAGGAACTCGCGGCCCTTGAAGTCCATCCACGCGAAGGCGTAGGCGGCGAAGGCCGCGGCCATGATCGGGATGATCGTGGCCGGAACGGCAACGGTGATGCTGTTGATGAACGACTCACCCATGCCGGCATCGAGCACGGTGGAGTAGTTGCTGAGGTCGAACTGCTCACCGAAGGCTGTCCACCACCCCGTGCGCCGGAGCAGGGTCTCGTCCGCCCGGAAGGACGACACGAAGAGCCCCAGGGTCGGCACGGTGAACAGGGCACACAGCAGGATCAGCGCGATGCGCGGTCCCCAACCTGCGCCCGTGTCCTCCTTGGAGGGCTTGAGCGCTGGCTTGTCCTTGGTCTCCTCCGTGGGAGGTGCCGTCTGAGCGCTCATCGCATCGCCTCCTGCTCGCGGAACCGCTTGATGTTGATGTACATGAACGGCAACGTCATCACGATCAGGGCGACGACCACGACGGACGCACGCCCGCGGTCACCGAAGGTGAACGCGAGGTCGTAGTAGATGTTGGCGATCACGTTGGTGTTGAAGTTCCCGCTGGTCATCACCCGCGGGATGTCGAAGACCTTCAGCACCAGGATCAGGATCGTGGTGGTGACCACCACGATGGTGGAACGGATCTGCGGCACCGTCACCCGCCAGAAGATCTGGATCTCGGTGGCACCATCGATCCGTGCTGCCTCGATGGTGTCGGTGGGCACGTTCTTGATCGCTGCCGACAGCAGCACCATCGCGAACCCGGTCTGCAACCACACCATCACGGCCATCAGCGCGAAGCTGTTCAGCCGGCCGGTGCTGATCTGGATCAGCGGTTCGTCCATCGGCCCGGCGATGCCGGTGATGATCGCGGTGATCAACCCGAACTGCTCAGAGCCCGGCGGACGCCAGGCGTACATGAACAGCCAGATCGTTGATGCGCCGACGAAGCTGATGGCCATCGGCATGAAGATGATCGACTTGGTGATCTTCTCCCAACGGGGCAGCAGCCGGTCGGCGAGCACCGCCACCAGCAGGCCCAGCGCCACGGCCCCGGCCGGCACGAAGATGATCCACAGGAGGTTGTTGATCAACGAGTCCCGGATCCCGGGGTCGGTGAACAGGAACTCGTAGTTGGCGAGGGTGAACTCCTGGTTCGGCGTGCCGATCCTGGTCTGGAAACTGAACCAGAACGTCTGGATGGCGGGGTAGAGCAGGAAGATCCCTACCACGGCCAGTGACGGACCGATGAAGGCGTAGGGCTTGAAGCGTTCCTCCCACTCTTTCGGCATGCGCTCGGCGAGCGCGTTGAGGACGTAGAACAGCAGCAGGGCGCCGCCTACGCCCAGGGCGATCGCGACCACCCCGGATACGAGGTTGCCCATCGGTGACTCTCCTCTCCCATCGGGCCACCCGGCCCTGTCAGGTCCGTGGTGGGCCGCCGGGCGCGGCGGCCCACCACCCGGGTGGCTACTCGGTCACGTCAGGCCACTAGTTCGGCCAGGCGGCGTCGATCGCCTCCAGCGCCGACTGCAGGTCCTCGCCGTCACGCTGCACGTAGTTCACCATCTCGGTCCAGAAGGCACCGGCACCGACAGCACCGGGCATCATGTCCGAGGCGTCGAACCGGGCGAAGTCCGCGTTGACGATGATCTCACCCTGGGCCTCGAGCGACTGGTCCGCGTACGCGGAGACGTCGAAGTCCACGAAGGGCGACAACCAGGCGCCTTCGGCACCCCACGGCTCACCGGACTCCGGCGTCGAGAAGTACTCGAAGAACTCCTGGTTGGAGGGGTTGTCGGTGTAGGCGGCTGCGAGGTCACCGGCGATCAGCACCGGGTCACCGATGCCCTCGTCGATGCCGGGCAGGTAGAAGAAGTCGACGTCCTCGCCGACGACCGCGTCGTCGGGCAGGAAGCCCTCGATGAAGCTCGCCTGACGGTGCATGTGGCAGTCACCGTTGACCAGGTCGAGCACCGAGTCACCGAAAGAGGTCTGGAGGATGTTCGGAGAACCACCGAAGACGTTGCCCTCGGTGAACCAGATCGGGTCCATGTACTCCTCGACGGCCTGGGTGACCTCGGGCGAGGCGAAGGGCAGGTCGTTGGTGACCCAGTCGTCGTAGGCATCACCGCCGTGCAGGCGGAGCATGATGTCCTCGATCCAGTCGGTGGCGACCCAACCGGTCGCGTCCGAGGACTCGATCCCGATGCACCACGGGACGTCACCGGACTCGCGGATCGTGTCCGTGAGCGCGACCATCTCGTCCCAGGTCTCCGGGATGTCGTACCCGTTCTCCTCGAAGTACTCGGGCACATACCACACCAGCGACTTGATGCTGAGGCGGACCATCAGGCCGTAGAACTCATCGTTCCACTCGCCGAGCTCCACGAGACCGTCCACCATGTCGTTCTCGAGCTGGTCGAGGTCCACCCAGTCGGTCGCAGGCGTCGCGAGCTCCTGATCGACCATGTCACGCATCAGACCGGGCTGCGGGTGCAGGACGATGTCCGGCGGGTTCCCACCCTCGATGCGGCTGCGGGCCAGCTGCTCGAAGTCACCCGAGCCCTGCTCCTGCACGGTGATGCCGGTCGCCTCGCTGAACTCTGCGAAGGCAGCCCGCAGGCCCGCCGTGTCGACGTCACCGGTCAGCGCGTGGAGGACCGTAATGGTGCCCTCCTCGCCAGCCTCCAACTCGGCGTCCTCGTCGACGGTCTCCAGGGCGCCTTCCTCGTCGGTGTCGTCGGCTTCGCCGTTACACGCGACGGCGATCATCGCCAACGCGGTCATGGCGGCGATCGTTCGCCACCATCGGTTCTTGGAGATCTTCACGATCCACTCCCTGTCGTTGTCATCCGTCCCTCGCCGCTACCGCGGTTTCGGGTGGTCGTCACCGTCCCGCTGCTGCGGTGCGGTGGTCGCTTGTGCGGCGCTCCCCGGGATCCGCCTCCCGAGGAGCCGTGGCCGGGCCCCGGCAGCAGCGCCGCGGGACCCGGCAAGAACTCAGCGGAGCGCCAGTCCGTTCTCCGCGTCGAAGAAGTGCATGTACTCGGTCTTCACACCGACGTCGATCTGGGAGTCGACGGCGGGTGGCTTGCCGGGCTCGAAACGGGAGGTGAAGGTCTGGCCGCCCGTGCGGGCCTGCTCCTGCAACGCCTCGAACGCCTCGTCATCGTCGATGGCGGCCCGCATGTCCTCGGTGACCACCGGAGGCGATGCGGTGTGGTAATGGACGAGCATCTCGGAGCCGAGCATCTCGACCAGCTCGACCTTGCGGTTCCTCCACACCTGACCGGGGGGCACGGAGTCCGGCGGCCCGAAGTGCTCAGGACGGATCCCGAGCGCGACCTCCGCGCCGTTCATCTCCGCCGCCTTCGGGTAGCGGTCCAGTGCCGCCTCCGGGACCTCGAGCTTGACCTCGCCACGGTCCAGCTCCACGTAGACCTTGCCCTCCTCCTTGCTGAGCTTGCCGACCGCGATGTTCATCGAGGGCGAGCCGATGAAGCCGGCCACGAACAGGTTGTCGGGCCGGTCGTAGAGGGTCTGCGGCGAGTCGGCCTGCTGCAGGCGGCCAGCCCGCAGCACCGCGACCCGGTCGCCCATGGTCATGGCCTCGACCTGGTCGTGGGTGACGTACAGGGTGGTGACACCCAGGCGATTCTGGAGCGCCGCGATCTCCGCGCGCATCTGCACCCGGAGCTTCGCGTCGAGGTTGGAGAGCGGCTCGTCCATCAGGAAGGCCATCGGCGAGCGCACGATGGCGCGGCCCATCGCCACACGCTGGCGCTGACCACCGGACAGCGCCTTGGGCTTGCGGTGGAGGTACTCGTTCAGGCCGAGGATGTCGGAGGCCTCCTTCACCCGGCGGTCGATCTCGTCCTTGTCGACCTTGGCGAGCTTGAGCGCGAAGCCCATGTTGTCGGCCACGCTCATGTGCGGGTAGAGGGCGTAGGACTGGAACACCATGGCGATGTCCCGCTCCTTGGGAGAGAGGTCGTTGACGACCTTGTCCCCGATGTACATCTTGCCCCCGGAGATCTCCTCCAGTCCGGCGACCATCCGCAGCGCGGTCGACTTCCCGCACCCGGACGGTCCGACGAGGATCACGAACTCCCCATCCTCGATCGCCAGGCTCAGGTCGAAGATCGCCTGGGTCCCGTCGGGGTAGACCTTCTGGATGTCGTCCATCACGACCTTGGCCATGTTGTGCTCTCCCTCCATCTCCGACCTCCCACTATGGCGGTCGGAGGCCGTGGCTGCAAGCGTTTTCGCTAACTTCTAGGTTACTGTCCGGTCCAGGGTCCGGGGACGCGCCGCCACATCGGCCGGCGGCCCGGTCGTACGTCGGACCACGAGCCGCGTCGGGTGTGGCTCGTGGACGTCCGCCTTGGCATCACTCTCCCCCTCCAGGCGCTCCAGCAGCAGATGCGCGACGCGCTCCCCCTGACCGGTCACGTCCTGACGGATGGTGGTGAGGCCAACGTAGGCGGAGATGTCGTGGTCGTCGATGCCGATCACGGAGAGATCGCCCGGGACGTCGAGGCCGGCGTCACGCGCCACCTGGATGGCCCCGATGGCCATCTCGTCCGAGCAGGCGAACACCGCGCTGGGCGGCGTGGGTGCCGCCAGCAGCTTGTGCATCGCCTCGGCACCACCCTCGGCGGAGAAGTTGCCCGGCACGACCAGCGCGGGATCGCCGCTCAGCCCGGCAGCAGCAAGCGCATCCTGGTAGCCGTTGTAGCGGTCCACTGGCACGGAGAAACGGAAGGGGTCGTCAGGGATGCCGCCGATGAGGGCGATGCGGGTGTGGCCGAGCCCGGTCAGGTGGCCTACCGCCAGGCGGGCCGCCGCCGCGTTGTCGACCGCGATCCCCCACACCCCGGGCAGGAACGAACCGAGGGAGACGATGGGGATCCCGGTGCCCGCGACGGCGGCGAACTGCTCGTCGTCGAAGGGCGCATCCGCCAGGATGAGGCCGTCGACGCGCTTGCGGAAGGGCAGGCTGGCGACGAAGCGTTCGCTCCCGCCCGGGCCTGAGGTGGTGAAGGGCAGGACGTCGTAGCCGGCCACGGTGGCGACCGCCTCCACCCCGGAGAACAGCTTGGCGTAGTACCACTGTCCGAGCATCGGCACGACCAGCCCGAGCACCATCCGCCGGCCCCCGGCCAATCGCGACGCCGTGGGGTCCGCGACGTAATCGAGCCGTGCGGCCACCGCCACCACGCGTTCGCGCGTCGAGGGGGCGACGTTGGGCAGGCCCCGCAACGCACGCGAGACGGTGGCGACCGACACCTGGGCCGCCTTCGCCACGTCCTCGATCGTGGTGCTCACGAGCGCAACAGGACTCCCGCTACCGGCACCGCCAGGCGCCGCCTCCACCGCTCCGAGACGCTAGACCGGCCGATCAGCACCCTGCAAGCGCTTTCACCCTGTGTGGCAGGGCGCCCGCGCTGCGGTGCGCCACGGCTCGGGTTCGTCAGCACTACCGTCGGGCGGACGTCGACGCCACACCGAGGTGGATGTGCACACGCAGCAGGTCGGTCAACACGGACGACGCCCCCGCTGGTGGCGTGGAGCGGTCGGCTACGAGGTGTACGTGCGCTCCTTCGCGGACACCGACGACGACGGGATCGGCGACCTACCGGGCGTGCGGGGTCGGCTGTCGTATCTCGCCGATCTCGGCGTCGACGTGGTGTGGCTCACCCCCGTCACGCCCTCACCCCAGCGCGACCACGGCTACGACGTCGCGGACTACCTCGGTGTGGAACCGGCCTACGGCACCCTCGACGACCTCCAGGACGTGCTCGACACCGCGCACGGGCTGGGCTTGCGGGTGCTGATGGACCTGGTGCCGAACCACACCTCGGATCTGCACCCGTGGTTCCTCGACGCCTGCTCGGGACGCGACGCCGACCACCGCGACTTCTACGTGTGGCGCGACCCCGCACCCGACGGTGGTCCCCCCAACAACTGGGTGAGCCACTTCGGCGGTCCGGCCTGGACCTTCCACGCACCCACCGGGCAGTACTACATGCACCTGTTCCTGCCCGAGCAGCCCGACCTCAACTGGGCCGAGCCACGGGTCTGGGACGCCTTCGACGACATCCTCACCACCTGGTTCGAGCGGGGTGTCGACGGCGTGCGCATCGACGTCGCGCACTCGCTGGTGGAGGATCCCCAGTTCCGCGACAACCCGCTGCTGGACACACCGCCGCAGGGAAGCGGCGGGACCGGGTCGGTCTTCGATCGTTTCGCCCACATCCACGACCTCGACCAGCCCGGGGTGGTGGATATCTACCGCCGCTGGCGCCGCATCGCGGACGCCCACGACGCCGTGCTGCTCGGCGAGGTGTACGTCCTCGACCCCACCAAGCTGCAGCGCTACGTCGCCGACGACGCACTGCACTCCGCCTTCGCCTTCGACGCCATCAAGGTCAGCTGGGACGCATGGGAGATCCGCACCACCCTCGGGCCCTACGTCGCCGCCTGCGATGACCGGCTGTCCTGGCCGCTGTCGAGCCACGACGACCCCCACGCCGCGCAGCGGTTCGGCGGCGGCGAGGTGGGCGCCCGTCGGGCGCTCGCCTACCTGACCCTGCTGTGCGCGCTCCCCGGCGTGCCCTTCCTCTACCAGGGTGACGAGCTCGGCCTCGATGATGCGGTGCTGCCCGACGGGGTCGCCGAGGACCCGATCGCCGTCCGGCTCGGGGTCCGGGGCCGTGACCCGCAGCGCAGCCCGATGCCCTGGGACGACGGGCCCGCGCTCGGCTTCACCACGGGCACCCCGTGGCTGCCCGTGGGCAGCAACCGCACGGCCACCGACACCGTGGTTGCCCAGCAGCAGACCCCCGGCTCGCACCTCGACGCCACCACCTCGCTGCTGTCGCTGCGCCGCCGGTTGCCCGCCCTGACCGGCGACGCGCCCCTGGAGTGGGTCGTGGAGGAGGGACCGGTCGTGGCCGTCACCCGCGGTGACGAGGTGCTGGTGGCCCTGCACGTCGGCGACGGTGAGGGGGACGCCCGGCTGGTGCTGCCAGAGGAGGCCCGGCTGCTCTACGCCACCGACCCGGCAGCCTTCCTCGTGGAGGGCGAGCTCACCCTGCCGGAGGACGTGGCGGTCATCGTCGCACTCGACCCGGTGGCCGACCCTGAGACGGCCCCAGAGGCCGACCCCGCACCGGACGGCGACATCGAGGAGGTGCCGTGATGATCGTGGTCGCGGGAGAAGCCCTGGTCGACCTGGCGCCCCGGGACGGGCTGCTGCTGCCCCTGCCGGGTGGTTCGCCCTACAACGTCGCTGTCGGCCTCGGACGGCTCGGGCGTCGGACCAGCTACCTCGGCGGGCTGTCCACCGACGCCTTCGGGCAGCGCATGGCCGAACGTCTGGACGCGGAGTCCGTCGACCTGTCGTTGTGCCCCCGGTTCGACGCGCCCACCACCCTCGCGGTCGTCCACCTCGACGCGGACGGTCGGGCCAGCTACGGCTTCTACCTCGCGGGCACCGCGGCGGCGCTGCTCGCGGTGGACCAGCTCCCGCCGCTGCCCACCGACGCGTGGCTGCACGTGTCCCTCGGCGCCATCGGCTTCGCGCACGCGCCCACGGGACGCGCGCTGGCCGGGCTGCTGGAGCAGCACGCCGGACGCGGGCTGACCAGCCTCGACCCCAACGTGCGGCCCCTGGTGTTCGCCCAGGCCGGTGGTGTCGCCGCGTACGCGGAGGTCATGGACCGCGTCGTCGCCGCGACCGACCTGGTCAAGGTCAGCGACGAGGACCTGGAACAGCTCCACCCCGCCAGCGACTGGCACGCGAGCGCGCGCCGCTGGGCCGCCAGCGGGCCGGCCCTGGTCGTGGTCACCCGGGGGCCGGACGGGGCCGTGGCGGTGACCGCCGACGGCCGTGAGGTGGCCGTCCCCGGCGCACGGGTCGAGGTGGTGGACACCGTCGGTGCCGGCGACGCCTTCACCGCCGGCCTGCTCGCCTGGCTCGACCGGCAGGGCGTCAGCGACCGTCACGCGCTGGCCGGCCTCGATGACGCCACGCTGGCGGCGGCCCTGACCTCCGCGCGTCAGGTCGCCGCACTGACGTGTACCCGGGCCGGTGCCGACCCACCACGAGCCGCCGAGGTCGCTGGCGGGTGGCCGGAGGGTTGAGCGCTGCCGCCTGGCCGGCGGCAGTCACGAACCGGGCGCCACAACGGTGCGGCGCACCAGCCGGGCCTCACTGCGGGTGCGGCGTCTCCGGGTCCCGGATCGCCTCGAGGCGCAACGCTCCCGGCTCCTCGTCGCTGTAGGACCAGTCGAGCTGCTTGAGGTGGTAGCGCTCGTGGTAGGTCACCTCGCCGGTGTCGTCATCGATGTGCTCCACCAGCGGCGTCGGGAGGTCGGCGGGGGTCGGTTCCCCGGCCTGCACCGTCGCGACGAACTCGTCCACGAAGGCCTCCACCGTGGAGCCCACCATGATCTGGGAGCCCACCGGGAGGTAGCAGCGGTTCTGGTCGGTGACGGTGTGGGTCCAGCGCAACAGCGCTTCGAGGTCGGTCTGCTCCGCCTCTCCCCGTTGCACCTTGGCGAGCAGGTCCGCCATGGCGCTGTTGCCGAGCTTGCACGCGTTGCACTGGCCACAGGACTCCACGGCCAGGAAGTGCACCAGCACGCGCAGCACGTCCACGATCGAGCGGGACCGGTCGTAGACCACGAACCCGCCGGAGCCGAGGCCGCTGCCGGCCTCCCGCATCCGGTCGAAGCACAGCGGGGTGTCCAGCATGGCCTCGGTGATCACGGCGTTGGACACCCCGCTGTAGACCGCCTTGACGTCCTCGGCACCGGCGACGTCGGTGAGCAGGGTCCGCAGGCTGGTGCCCAGCGCCAGCTCGTACACCCCGGGGCTGGCCACGTCACCCACCACGGTGAACAGCATCGTGCCCGGCGAGTCCTCGGTGCCGGCCTGGCGGAACCACTCCGCGCCGTAGGCCAGGATCGCGGTGACGTGGGCCAGCGTCTCCACGTTGTTGACCACCGTGGGGCTGGCGGTGGTGGTCGAGGCGGCCAGGCCCGCCTCGAAGGGCTTGACGATCCGGGGCATCGGCAGGTTGCCCTCGATGACCTCCAGCATCGCCGACTCCTCACCGAACAGGTAGGCGTCCGGGCCCGTGACCACCTCGATGCGGTCCGCGTGGGCCCAGCCGGCCTCCCGGATCTCGGTGAGCGCCGTGGTCAGCCGTGCGAGGGGGACCGTGAACTTCTCCTTGATCCCGATGTGGGCGGTGACCGCGCCGGTGGCCTCCAGGGCGATGCACACCCCCTCGAGGAAGGCGTAGGGCTGCTGCTCGATGAGGGTGCGGTCCTTGTAGGTCCCGGGCTCGCCTTCCGCGGCGTTGGCGACCAGGGTGACGCTGCCGCCGCCGTCGCGCGCGGTGGCGGCCACGCCCCGCCACTTCCGGGCGGTGGGGAAGCCGGCACCGCCACGACCCCGCAGCCCGGCTTCCTCCAGCAGGTCGCAGATGGCGTCGCTGCCGAGCTCCTGGGCCCGTGCCAGCGCCTCCCCACCACCCGCATCGAGGTGGTCCGCGAGGCTGGTCACCGGGGCGGGCGGGAGCAGACGGTCGGTGTCCACGGTCACAGGGCGGGCTCCGGTCGCGGGTGGGGCGTCACGGCGCTCTGGCCGGTGACAGCGGTCAGTCAGTAGGGGTTCGCGCGGTCCTCGAAGGCCGGGTCGAGCTCATCGGCACGCTCGGCGGGGAAGGAGATCGTGTCCGGGTTGCCGTCGGAGACGAAGGGCTGGCTGCTCCCACCCGCCTCGATGATCTCCAACCACCACGCCGACTCGAACTCCGCGTCCGGGTCGACGCTGGAGCGGATGCGCGGGATCGCCAGGGGGTCGAACTCCGCGGCGAAGGGTGAGGGGGCGGGGTTCGAGCCCACCAGCAGGATGCCCTCGTGGTCGTAGCTGCCGGCGTCCGACGAACCGCTGGCCGCCAGGTCCCGGTCCTCGGGGAAGACCCCGAGCGGCAGCGACAGCGTCACCACCTCGGCGTCGTCCACCAGGTCGGTGACCACGGCGATGTTGGTGGCGAGCTCGTCCTGGACATCGGCCGCCCCGAGCGTGCGCAGGTTCGGGTGGTTGTGGGTGTGGTTGCCGATCTCCATCCCGTGGCCGTGCAGGACCTCGAGGACCTGCTCGCCACGCTCGGTGCCGCCGAAGAGCGAGCTCGTGATGACGTAGACCGAGGCACGGGGCTCGACGTCGTCGTACTCCGCGGCGATCTCCACCAGGATGCCGAGCGAGGTGTCCGGATCGAGCTCACCATCATCGGTCAGCTGCGCCTGGGAGGTCGTGGAGTCGTCGTAGGTGAGCACCACCGGCTTGGTGCCGGCCGGCACGTCGATCTCCCGGCGCACCAGTTGGGTGACGGTGATCGGGCGGTAATCGTTGTCGAACAGCCACCGCAGTTCCTGCTCGTACTCCTCGGGCGTCATGTCGTAGACGCTGCCGCCGTCCTCGCGCAGCTGGTGGTACATCAGCACCGGCACCACGCCCAGCTCGTCGGCACCCACCTCGGCGGGGTCGACGGCGGGCTCGGGCTCCGGTTCCGGCTCCTCGGCGGCCTGCTCGTCCTCGACAGCGTCCGTGTCCTCCGCATCACCGACCTCGTCTGGCGCGCTGTCGGCGTCCTCCTCGGTGGCGGTGTCCTCCACCTCGGCGTCGTCGAGGTCCTCCTCCGCCTCGGCGCAGGCCGCGAGCAGCAGGACCAGACCGGCGGCGACCGCAAGGGCACGCACGCCCCGGCGGTGGCCGGGCTGCCGGGCGCCGGCCGCCCGGTCGGGGCCGGACCGCGTGGCGGCGGCATCGGGCCCGCCCACGGCACCGGTCGGTGTGATGGCGCGGGGCCTCGCACCCCTGCCGAAGATGGTTGCTCGCACCTGTCCAGCCCCCCGGGGGTGGTCGTGACCGGGACGGTTCCGGCCGATCTCGATGACCCCGCACGGTACCGTTGCTGCGCGCGCGCTCCACCGGGGCGCGGCTCATCGCTGTTGCCGACGCGACGTCGGCTCCCCCGGGGGATCGACCGTGACCCACCGCACCCGTGCACCCTGGCGCGCCGCGACCGGCGTCGCCGCGCTGACCCTGCTGCTGGCCGCCTGCACCGATGACGACCCCTTCGCGGGGCGGGAGCTCTCGATCGCCGGGCCCGACGACGGGGCGCTGTACAACGCGGAGCAGTTGGCCGACGTGGCCGTGGAGGTCGAGGCACGCCTCGCGGAGGACTCCGACCCGGATGCCGACATCGACGGGCTGCTCCACCTCGATGATGTGCGCCTGCTGCTCGGCACGGACGACGTCACCGATGACGCCGAGGCGCACGACGGTACGCAGCTGCGCTGGTCGGGCGCCGACCTGCCCGACGGGGAGCACGAGCTCGCCGTGGTGCGCATCCCCCTGCCCGACCCTGACGCTGCCGAGGACGACGACGCCGAGGTGGTGGACGTCGACCCGGTGAGCGCGCTGGACGAGGACGAGGACACCGGGGCCGAGGTGCTCGAGGCCTGGACCTTCGAGGTCAAGGCCACCCCGCCGGAGCTGGAGGTCGCGGTCCCCGAGGGCGGCCTGGTGGCCGGGCAGCCGGTCGCCATCACGGGCACCACCGAAGCCGGGGCCGTGGTCACCGTGGGCTCGGAGGAGACCACCGCCGGCGAGGACGGCGCGTGGGAGGTGGAGCTCGACTCCCCACCCGAGGGTGAGCTGTCGATCGTCGCCACCGACGTCGCCGGCAACGCCACCAGCGACGACGTCGGCGGGTTCGTCGTGGTCCCCTCGCGGGCCACCGTGGACGAGCTGCGGACCGTGCACGTGTCCTTCTGCGGCTGGGCCTCACCCGGCCTGCGCGAGCCCGTGATGGACGCGATCGAGGCAGGACGCATCAACTCCGTGCAGTTGGATCTCAAGGACGAGACCGGCAAGGTCGGTTTCGCGACCGAGAACGAGTTCGCCCAGATGATCGGCGCGGACCCCCCCGACTGCCGCATCGACCTCGAGGCGGCGGTGGAGAAGCTGCACGGCATGGGCGTGCCCGTGATCGGACGGATCGTGGCCTTCGCCGACCCCGTCCTCGCCCCGTGGGCGTGGGCGAACGGCGAGCGCGACTACGCGATCCAGACCGCTGACGGCAGCAACTTCTACACCGGCCGCTACAACGGCTTCGCGAACTTCGCGCACCCGGAGATCCAGGAGTACAACATCGCCATCGCCGAGGAGGCGGCGGCGATGGGGGTCGACCACATCCTGTGGGACTACCTGCGCAAGCCCGATGGACCGCTGGACAACATGACCATCCCGGGCCTCGAGGGCTCGGTGGAGGACGAGATCGTCGCCTTCACCGCTGCCGCCGACGAGCGCATCGCGCCCTTCGGCGTGGAGCACGGCGCGTCGCTGTACGGCGTCTCCGCCGACCGGCCGTGGGAGGTGGGCCAGGACGTGGAACGGCTCGCAGAGGTGCTGGATTACGTCTCGCCGATGATCTACCCCTCGCACTGGGGGCCAGGCGAGTACGACGTCGCGAACCCGCTGATGCAGCCCTACGACATCGTCTACAACAACCTCGAGGTGTGGCTCGAGGTGACCGAGGGCAAGCGCGCCCGGGTCGCCCCGTGGCTCGAGGACTCCAACTGGCCGGTCCGGCTCGGCTACCCGGACCGGGCGGAGTACGTCCGCGAGCAGATCCGGGCGACCTACGACGCGGGCATCAACGAGTGGCTGCTCTGGGACTCCGCGGTGCGCTACACCGACGCGGCGATGATCCCGCCGCCGGACTGACCGGCAGCTCCCTTCCGGTGCCCCGGCCGACGCCCCTGCAGCCCGCGGCCCCGCCGGCCTGGTCCCTGCGGCATGGCCGCCCACCCGGCTGCGGCGTCGACCGGAACCGAGCGGCCGTCCACCGACCGAGCGGGGGCACCGCGGCTCCGGTCCCCGGACGACGCGCAACGACGCGGCTGGCGGGACACCTCCTGCTCCCGGCTCGCTAGCGTCCCTTGCCCACCGCGCCGTCTCGGCGACCCAGGGAGAGGGAGGCGCCATGCCGTTCGCAGACGTCAACGGGCAACAGCTCCACTACACCGACACCGGTGGGCGTGGACCCGTCGTGGTGTGCAGCCACGGCTTCCTCATGGACCACTCGATGTTCGCCGCACAGGTCGCCGAGCTCGACACCGACCACCGGGTCGTGTGCTGGGACGAGCGCGGCTTCGGCGCTACCCGCAGCGACGGCGCGGCGTTCAGCTACTGGGACTCCGCCCGCGATCTCCTCGGGCTCCTCGACCACCTCGGCATCGAGGAGGCGGTGCTGGTCGGGATGTCCCAGGGCGGGTTCCTGTCCATGCGTGCCGCACTGCTCGCGCCGCAGCGTGTCCGCGGGTTGGTCCTGCTGGCGACCCAGGCCGCCACCGAGACACCCGAGAAGATCGCCGAGTACCAGGCGATGGTCGACACCTGGGCGGCGCACGGCTACCTCGATGAGCTGGCGGACAACGTCGCGTCCCTGATCATCGGTGATCCTGCGCTGGAGGAGGCGACCAAGGCCCGGTGGCGCGAGTGGGACCATCGCAACATCCGGGCCGCCGGAGGAGCCCTGCTCGAGCGCGACGACATCACCGACCGTCTGCCCGAGCTGACCATGCCGGTGCTGTGCATCCACGGCACCGAGGATGGGGCCATCAGCCTGGACCGCGCCCGCCAGGTGTGCGAGGGCGTGCCGGACTGCCGTGGCTTCGTCGAGGTGGAGGGTGGCGCCCACGCCGCCAACATGACCCACCCCGAGGTGGTGAACCCCGCCATCCGGCGTTTCCTCGCGGAGCTCTGACGGGCCCGTCGCTCCTGGTCGCTACTGCCCGGCGGTGAGGTGGTTCCGCGTCGTGGATGTGCAGGTGTGCCACGCGCGTGCACCGGCATCGTCGCGGACATCCAGCCGGGAGTTGTGCTCAGGCACAACTCCCGGCTCCCGGCCGTGGTGACCGCAGCCCCGGGAAGCGGTTACCGACCGGGAACTGTGGTGAGGCACAACTCGCGGCTCATCCACAGCCCCGACCGAACTCACCGTCGGCGCGAGCGCTGCACCCGGCAAGCTGGCCAGCGTGGACAACGTCAACGCACTCCTCGCACTCGCCGGCGAACAGCACGGCGTGGTCGCACGGCGACAGGCCGTTCGGCTGCTCGGTCAGCATCCAGCGGACAACCTGCTGCGATCGACCCGTTTCGAGCGCGCGTGGCGTGGGACCTACCGCCTCCGGGGCAGCGCACCGGGGCCGCTCCAGGAGGCGATCGCCGCGACCCTGAACTGCGGCCGCGATGCGGTGCTGACCGGGCCAGTAGCGCTCCTCCTCCTGGACGGACCGTCACTACCGTCGGATGCCCGACACCTCGTCGCGGTCCTCCGGAGGCCGCGCGGTGCGTCCCCCTCGCCGCCGACGTTCGTCGCCCGCGGAGTACGCCACGACAGCCGGCTCGTCGGTGAGGTGTCGGTCGCCACGGCAGTGGACGCGCTCCTCGATGCGCTCCGGCTCCGACCGCGCCCCGATCAGCGCTCCCTCCGACTGCTGCACGACCGACTGCGTTGGTCGGGCGTGCTGCAGCCGGGACAGCTGCTCGAACGGGCGACGCGGCGGTGCTGTCTTACCCTCGCTGAGAGCAGCGGGCTGCTCGCGCTGGATGGCACCCGCGCGACCGGCGACGGGGAGCGGAAGCTCGGCCGACTCCTCGGCCGGTTCGACCCGCCTCCCGAGCCGCAGGTGTGGGTGACCCCGCACCGGTGCGTCGACTGGTACTTCCGGAGCGTCCGACTCGGCGTCGAGTACCAGGGTTCCGTGGATCACGACCACCCGCAGGGTCGTGCACGCGACCGCGCTCGAGCTGAGGAGCTGGCGCAGGCCGGCGTCCGGTTGCTCTTCGTCACCGCCGCGGATCTCTCGGCGCCTGAGGGCCTGCTGACGCACATCGGTTCGGCGCTGATGGCCAGGGCCCAGCATCTCGAGGTGGATGCCCCGAGGTTCCTGTCGCGCTGATGGTGCGGTGGTGTTCCCCCGGCGAGCGGAGGTCGGGCCTCAGCATGGTTGCTGCGGAGGTCGGGCCTCAGCGTGGTTGCTGCGGAGCGCGGGCCTTGGTTCGCGGCGGCACCGTCTCCGTAAGCTGTGCCTGGTCACAACTCGCGGCACAGCCAGCTGCCCTTCGAACTCCTGGGGACGTGCTCGCTGCCGGAAGCTGTGGGAGGCCACAACTTCGGGCGGAAGCGGCGGGAGCGGCGGCAGCGGCGTGAGGGGCGCCGGCAGCGGGAGCGGCGGCGGCAGCGCGGCGCGACGCGGGGTCACCGCCTGGCGGCGGGGCGGTCCCGGCCGGGTCAGCCCCCGACCGGGCCGAAGGCGTCCTCGAGCAGTTGGCGCTGCTCCTGCTCGTGGACCACGTGCTGGCCGGCGGCCGGGGATGCCGACGCCACCCGGCTCGCACGCCGGAGCCCTCGCCCGTCACCCAGCGCATCGAGCACCGAGCACAGCCGTCCCCCGACGAAGCCCCAACCGCCCATGTTGGCCGGCTCCTCCTGGACCCAGCACACGTCCTTGGCCTGCGGGTAGCGCGCGAACAGCTCGGAGAGCTGGTCCGCCGGGAAGGGGTAGAGCTGCTCGACGCGCACCACGGCGGCGGGAGCCTGCCGCTGGTCCCGCGCCTCGAGGAGCTCGTGACCGACCTTGCCCGATGCGAGCAACAGGGTCGTCACCTCGGCCGGATCGAGGTCACCGGCGGCCACGGCCGGGTCGTCCAACACCTCACGGAAACGCCCCTCGACCAGCTCCGACAGCGGCGAGGTGGCCGCGGGCGAGCGCAGCAGGGACTTCGGCGTGAAGATGACGAGCGGCTTGCGGATCTCGCGGTGCATCTGGCGGCGCAGCACGTGGAAGTACTGGGCGGCGGTCGTGGCGTTCACCACCTGGATGTTGTCGTTCGCCGCCAGCACCAGGAACCGCTCGATCCGGGCGGAGGAGTGCTCGGGCCCCTGCCCCTCGTAGCCGTGGGGCAGCAGCAGGACGAGCCCGGAGGTCTCCCCCCACTTGTCCTCGGCGGCGACGATGAACTGATCGATGATGATCTGCGCGCCGTTGACGAAGTCGCCGAACTGGGCCTCCCAGCACACCAGCGCCTCGGGCCGGGCCACGGAGTAGCCGTACTCGAAACCGACCGCGGCGTACTCGCTCAGCAGGGAGTCGAACACGAACCAACGGCCCTGATCGGCCGAGAGGTTGGCCAGCGGTAGATGCTCCGCGCCGGAGCGGTAGTCCATCTGCACGGCGTGACGGTGAGAGAAGGTCCCACGCCGGGAGTCCTGACCGGCCAGTCGCACATCCGTGCCCTCGAGCAACAGGGATCCGAAAGCCAGCGTCTCCCCGAGCGCCCAGTCGATCTGGCCGGCGTCGTAGCGTTCCCGGGCCTTGGCGAAGATGCGGTTGAGCTTCGGGTGCCGATCGAAGCCGTCGGGGACGTCGAACTGCACCGCAGCGATCCGATCCAGGTGGGTGCGGGCCACACCGGTCTCCACCGGTGGCAGCACCCCGCTGTCCGTGGGCTCCGCATCCGCGGCCGGCTCGGGCGGCGTCGCCTGCCGGGTCTCATCGAAGGCCTGCTGCAGACGGGACTCGAAGTCCTCCAGCGACTCCTCCGCCTGCTCGAGCGAGATGTCGCCGCGCCGCACCAGCGCCTCGGTGTACAGCTTGCGAGCCGAGCGGTGGGTCTCGATCGTCTCGTACATCTCCGGCTGGGTGAATGAGGGGTCGTCCGCCTCGTTGTGCCCGTGCCGGCGGTAGCAGATGAGGTCGATCACGATGTCGCGGTGGAACCGCTCGCGGTAGCGGAAGGCCAGCCGCGCCACGCGGACCACCGCCTCCGGGTCGTCGCCGTTGACGTGCAGGATCGGTGCCTGGACGGTCTTGGCGACGTCGGTGGCGTAGAAGGACGAGCGGGAGGCCTCCGGCGAGGTGGTGAAGCCCACCTGGTTGTTGATCACGACGTGGATCGTCCCGCCCGTGCGGTAGCCCCGCAGCTGGGACAGGTGCAGGGTCTCGACCACGACGCCCTGGCCAGCGAAGGCCGAGTCCCCGTGCATCAGTACCGGCAGCGCCGGCCGCACGCCCTCGCCTCCCCGGTCCGCCACGTCCTGCAGGGCACGCGCGATGCCCTCCACCACAGGGTTCACCGCCTCGAGATGGGAGGGGTTGGGGGGCAGGTGGAGCTCCACCTCGTTGCCCGCACGGGACGCGTAGGTCCCGCGGGTACCGAGGTGGTACTTGACGTCACCGGAGCCCTGGACGGTGTCGGGGTCGATGTGGCCCTCGAACTCGCCGAAGATCTGCCGGTGGGACTTGCCGACGATGTTGGACAGCACGTTGAGCCGTCCACGGTGCGCCATGCCCATCACGATGTCGCTGACGGTGTCGGTGTCGGCGGCCGCCTCGCACACCGCATCGAGCAGCGGGATCAGCGACTCCCCGCCCTCGAGGCCGAAGCGCTTCTGGCCGACGTACTTGGTGTGGAGGAAGGACTCGAAGGACTCCGCGGCGTTGAGGCGTGACAGCACCCACAGCTGGTCGTCGGCGGTCAGCTCCTCCTGCACACCCTCGACCTGCTCGCGGATCCAGAGCTTCTGCTCCGGGTCGAGCACGTGGCCGTACTCGATGCCGACCGTGCGGCAGTACGCGTCCCGCAGGGTGCTGAGGATGCGGGTCAGGGGCAGGCGCTGATCCCGCCCGCCGACGTCGGTGAGGAACTCCCGATCGAGGTCCCAGATCGACAACCCGTAGTAGGTGGGGTCCAGCTCGGTATGCATGGTCACGTGCTGCTGACGCAGCGGGTCGAGGTCGGCGATCAGGTGCCCCCGGACCCGGTACATGTTGACCAGCTGGTCGACCTTCATCTGCTTGGTGAGCAGATCCACCTCGTCGTCGAGGTCGGTGTGGTCGCTGCGCCACCGCGCCGGCTCGTAGGGCAGGCCCAGGGAGCGGAACACCTCGTCGTAGAAGCCGTCCTCGCCGAGCAGCAGCTGGTGGACGCGCTGGAGGTACAGGCCGGACTCGGCCCCCTGGATCACACGGTGGTCGTAGGTGGAGGTGAGCGTTATCACTTTGCTCACACCAAGCTTTGCGATGACCCGTGGGTCGGCGGCCTGGTAGGCCGAGGGGTAGTCGATCGAGCCGACCCCGAGGATCGCCGCCTGCCCCGCCATCAGACGCGGGATCGAGTGCACGGTGCCGATGGTGCCGGGGTTGGTGATCGTCAGGGTCCCGCCGCTGAACATCGCCGGGTCGAGCTTGCCCGTGCGGATCCGCCGGATGGTGTCCTCGTAGGCGCGCAGGAACCCCTCGAAGGACAGCGAGGTGGCGTCCTGGATGACGGGCACCAGCAGCGACCGGGATCCGTCGTCGTTCTGGACGTCGACCGCGAGGCCGAGCCCCACCCTCTCGGGGCGCAGCGTTGCAGGCCGGCCGTCCTCGGTCTCGGTGAAGACCGTGGTCATCGCCGGGACGTCCTCGAGGGCGCGGACCATGGCGTAGGCGATGAGGTGGGTGAAGGAGACCTTCCCACCGCGCGTGCGGCGGAGGTAGTTGTTGACGATCCGGCGGTTGACCTCGAGCAGCTTCGCCGGCACGTCGCGCACGCTGGTGGCGGTCGGCACCCCGAGCGAGGTCTCCATGTTCTCCACGATGCGGGCGCCGACGCCCTTGATGCGCTGCGGCTCCATCCCGTCAGGCACCGGTGCGACGGCTCGCCGTGCCGGCGCGGATGCTGCGGGCTTCGATGAGCCGGAGCCCTCCGCGGCCTCACGCCGGGCGGCGTCGGGCGACGGCCGACCGGCGGTGCCCGAGCGGTCCCTGCCGCCGTTGGTGTCGCTGGTCACCGCCCGGCCTGCCGGGGCCGGATCCTCGGGGCGGTAGTCGGCGAAGAACTCCTGCCAGGGCGAGGACAGCGACCCCGGGTCCTGCTGGTACTGCTCGTACAGCTCCTCGACGAGCCACGCGTTCAGCTCCGACTGGGAAGCCGTCGCGGGGGAGGAGGTGGACGCGGGGGAGGCCATGGCTGCTCTCGACGGGCGGCGTGATGGTGGCGGCGGAGGCAGGGTACGGCGCAGGTGCGCGCGGGGGGCCACCCGGTGACGCGCTCTGCGCCCACCCGTCACCGCAACCCGCGGCCGTGGCACGCCGGGAACCGGCCCGCCTCCGACGCCGTCCGACGGGTAGGGCACCACCCGCTGACACCCAGGAGGCAGCACCGTGGAGCGCGTCGAGCACCCGGACCCACGTCGCCGGCACGACGCCCGGCCTGCGGCGGCAGCGTCCCGCCCCCAAGCGCGCGGCCACCGGCACCGCCGCGGGGCGTGGTCGGTGGCGCTCCTGGTCATCGCGGCGGTGGTGCTCACCGCCTGTGGAACCGCCGACCGGTCCGTGGAGGAGCAGGAGGCCGACGGCGCCTGGATCGCGACCGATGACGCCGGCGAGGCACCCATGGAGGAGACCGCGCCGAGCGATGCCGTGGACACCGACAGCAGCGCCGAAGCGGGCGACGCGGCAGCCGAGGAGGCCCCCCGGGCCACCACCGACGACCCCGCACCCCGCAGCGACCAGCAGGACGGCAGAGCGGTGATCCGCACCGCCCACATGCACGTGCGTGCGCGGGACACCGCCGCGGCCGCCGACACGATCGGCGACCTTGTGGCCGACGTCGGCGGCTACGTGTCGGGCACCGACCTGGCCAGGGATGCCGACGGCGTGGTGTCCGGGCGGCTCACCCTGCGGGTGCCCACCGACCAGCTCACCGACCTCCTCGACGCCATCGACGACCTCGCGGACAGCGTGCTGGAGCGCCGGCTCGACGAGGAGGACGTGACGACCCAGCTCAGCGACCTCGACGCCCGGATCACCAACCTCGAGGCCTACGAGGAGGAGCTCCGCCAGCTGTTGACGGAGGTCCGGGAGGCCAGCGGCGACACCGAGGACCTGCTCCGGGTGTTCGACCGGGTGAACGAGGTCCGCGCGGAGATCGACCAGGCCACCGCCCGCCGCGCGGTACTCGCGGACCAGGTGGCGCTGTCCACGGTGCAACTGCAGCTCTCGCCGACACCTGCCACCGGCCCCCTGACCGACCCGGCGTGGGCTCCCGGGGACACCGCCCGTAGCGCCCTGGCGACCACGATGCGCATCCTCGCGGACGTGGCGGACGCCGTGATCCGCATCGCCCTGACGGTGCTGCCGGTCGCGGTGGCGATCCTCGCCCCGATCGCGGTGCTCGTGGTGGTGGTCCGCCGTGTCGTGCGGGCACGACGGGGCGACGACGCCACGGAGGAGGGCGACCGGCACGGCGCAGACACCGATGCCGCCGCGGCGCCCGTCGAAGCCCCCTCGCCGCAGGACGATCCGAACGGGGACCGACCGCCGGAGCCACCCACCCGCGGTCACACCTGAGCGGTACGGTCGCCCGGTAGCGAGGAAACCGCCGTCACACCGAGCGCGGGGAGGCCCGGGGTATGCGTCTGAGGGAGGTAGTGGCCCTCCTGGCCGGTCTGGCGGTGGTGGGTGGCCTCGGGTGGTTCGGCTACGACTGGTTCCTGGCGACGACCGACCCGGACGCGGCCGATGAGGCGGCGGCCAGCCCCGCACAGGAGGTGCTGGACACCTTCGTCGACGCGTGGGAGGCGGGGGATCTCGCGGCCATGGAGGCCACCCTGGCCTCGGTGCCCGAGGACTTCACGACCGTCCACGAGCAGCTGGAGGAGGCCCTCGAACCCACGGCCGTCCGGATCGACGCCGGCGAGCTCCGCGAGCCGGTCGACGGACGCGCGGAGCTGCCCGTGACCGTCGAGGTGACCCCGGCACAGGCGCCGCGCTCCATCTCGTGGGACACCGAGGTGGTGGCCACCCGCAACCGCGGGGTGTGGACGGTCGACTGGTCGCTGACCACCCTGCACCCCGAGCTGCGCCCTGGGTGGGTGTTCGCCGTCGAGGTGGAGGACGTCCCGCGCCGGCCGATCCTGGCCGCCGACGGCACCGCGCTGGCCAGCGACGACGGCCGGTGGCTCGGCTTCGTCCCCGGCGGGATGGAGGATCCCGACGACGTGGCCGCGGCCTTCGAGCGAGCGCTGCCCGGCACCGGGGTGCTCGCCGAGCGTGAACTCGGTCGCGGGGAGCTGGTGGACGACTGGTTCTACCCCGTGGTGACCGTCAGCGCCGCCCGCGCCGACGCCGCGTGGACGGTGCTGCGCCGGACCTCCGGTGTGGTCGAGCCCCGCGTACCCACCGAGGAGGACCAACGGCGCGTCCTCCTCGACCTCGGCTTCGCCCAGCACGTGGTCGGCATCGTCGCCGAGGCCACCGCGGAGCAGCTCGAGGAGCTCGAGGAGCAGGGCGTGGAGGCGGAGATCGGGACGCGCATCCCGCAGTTCGGGCTGGAGGCGGCCTTCGACGAGCAGCTCGTCGGCTCCGAGATCCACCGCGTGGGCCTGGCCGAGCGCCCCGAGGGCCCGGTGACCGTGACCATCGACGAGGCCCAGGACGAGCCCTCCGCTCCGGTGGAGACCACCATCGACATCGCCGTCCAGCGGGCGATCGAGAACGCGCTGGCGGAGATGGAGGACCCGGCCGCCATCGTCGCGGTCGACGTGGAGGACGGTGCCATCCGCGGGACCGCGAGCCGGCCGCTGTCGGGCTACGACCGGGCCCGCACGGGCCGGTTCGCGCCCGGCTCCACCTTCAAGACCGTGACCCTGGAGGCGGCGCTGGCCGCGGGCTACGACCTCGACGACACGGTGCCCTGCCCCGCCCGGACGGTGGTCGGGGGTCTGGAGGTCACCAACCTCGATGACCGTGACCTCGGCGAGGTGCCCCTGGCAGAGGCCTTCGCCACCTCCTGCAACACGACCTTCGCGTTGCTCGCCGAGGAGGTCGGCGCGCCCGCGATGGAGGCGGCAGCCGAGCGCTTCGGGTTCGGCGTGGACCCGGCGCATCCGTTGGCGGCCTTCGGGGGCAGCTTCCCGACCCCGGACGACGCGGCGGAGCTCGCCGCCGCCAGCTTCGGGCAGGCCCGGGTGGAGGCGTCACCCCTGCACCTGGCCGCCCTGGCCGCGGCGGTGCCCGACGGGGTGTGGCGCCAGCCCTACCTGCTGCAGGAGGACGGGCCCGGGACCACCTCGTCGCTGTCCACCGGGACCGCCGACCGGCTGCGCGCCGCCATGGAGCTGGTGGTGACCGACGGCACCGGCACCGCAGCCGCCGTCGACGGCGCATCCGTCGCTGGCAAGACCGGCACCGCCGAGGTGGCTGGCGACGCCGCGGCCAACGCCTGGTTCATCGGGACCGTCGGGGGGCTGGGCTTCGCTGTGCTGGTGGAGGGCGGCGGCGCGGGCGGCGACGTCGCCGCGCCCCTCGCGGCGGCCTTCGTGGAGCAGTTGCTCCGCTTCCGCGACGGCGATGCCGATCCGGCCGACCCGCTGCAGGCGAGCCCCCAACCCGACCAGGTCGATCCCGACGCCGAGGTGGAGACCGACGACGCCGAGGACGGCGCGGACGCCGAGGCCGCCGAGGACGGCGCGGACGCCGAGGCCGCCGAGGACGGCGGCACACCCGAGGTCCAACCCGAGGACGGCTGACCGCCACCGTCCTCCCGACGACGACCTCCGAACCCGCATCGACAGCCCGCGACCCGCGCACGGAGCGACCCATGCCACCCCTCCACCTCACCGGCGTCGAGCAGGCGGACCGGCTGCTCTCCGAGGATCCCTTCGCCCTGCTCATCGGGATGCTGTTGGACCAGCAGATCGCCATGGAGGTGGCCTTCCAGGGACCGGCGCGCCTCGCCGAGCGGCTGGACGGTGAGCTCACCCCGGCCACGGTGGCCGCCACCGACCCTCAGGCGCTGGAGGAGCTGTTCCGTACCAAGCCGGCCATCCACCGCTACCCGGGCTCGATGGCCCAACGGGTGCAGGCCCTGGCCGCGCACCTGGTGGAGCATCACGATGGGGATGCCGCCGCCGTCTGGGAGGGGGCGAGCGACGGCCGTGATCTCACGCGGCGCCTGAGAGCGCTGCCCGGCTACGGGGACCAGAAGACGCGCATCTTCATCGCGCTGCTCGGCAAGCAGTGCGGCGTGCAGCCCGAGGGCTGGGAGGAGGCCGCTGGCGAGTACGCGGAACCCGGCTACCGCTCCATCGCCGACGTGCAGGACAAGGAGACCCTGCAGCGGGTGCGGGAGTCGAAGCAGGCCGCGAAGGCTGCTGCCCGGGCCGCGAGGGCGTGAGCGCAGGACCGCGCCCGGCGAGGTGGCTACTCCGGCACCACGGTGAGGGAGAACAACACCAGGGTCGCCAGTCCCATCGCCAGGATGCCGGCAGGCGGCCATCCCCAGCCTCGGCTGTGCGGCCAGATCGGCATCACGGCGATGACGATCAGGGCGAGCAGCACCGTGGGCACCACCTGGATCACGAGGGCACCTGTCGCTCGCGGGGACCGTCGTCGCTGCCACGGTAGCGAGCCCCGTGCGCGGCCGATCCCGGCGCCCTGCCCGGTCGGTCGCCTCCGCCGGGGCAGTACCGTGCGCCTCCCCCGACCGACGCAAGGTGGCCGCCCTCGCGGCCATGGAGCACGTGCGTGAACCTCGCCATCCTGTCCCGCAACGCCCAGCTGTACTCCACCCGACGGCTCCGTGCAGCCGCGGAGGAACGTGGCCACGATGTGCGCATCGTGGACTACCTGCGATGCGTGATCGACATCACCTCCCACCGCCCGGCGATCGTGTACGGCGGCGCGAAGCTCGAGGGCCTGGACGCCGTCGTCCCCCGGATCGGGGCGACACACACCTTCTACGGCACCGCCGTGGTGCGCCAGTTCGAGATGATGGGCGTGTACCCGGCCGTGGAGTCGCAGGCGATCTCCCGCTCCCGCGACAAGCTGCGCTCCCTGCAGCTGCTGGCGGCCGAGGGCGTCGGGCTACCGGTCACCTCCTTCGCCCACTCCACCAAGGACCTCGACGGGTTGATCTCGCTCGTCGGGGGTGCCCCGCTGGTGGTCAAGCTGCTCGAGGGCACCCAGGGCATGGGTGTGGTGCTCGCTGAGACCAAGAAGGCGGCCGAGTCGGTGATCGGCGCCTTCCGCCAACTCGACGCCAACATCCTGGTCCAGGAGTTCATCCGGGAGGCCGGCGGGAGCGACATCCGGGCGTTCGTGGTCGGCAACCGCGTCGTGGCCGCCATGGAACGCACGGCCGCCCCCGGCGACTTCCGCTCCAACGTCCACCGCGGCGGTAGCGCGCGCCGTATCCGGCTCACCCCGGAGGAGCGGGCGACCGCCAAGCGCGCCGCCAAGATCCTCGGCCTCACCATCGCCGGCGTGGACCTGATGCGCTCCAACCACGGCCCGGTGGTCCTCGAGGTGAACTCCTCGCCGGGGCTCGAGGGCATCGAGGAGGCCACCGGCGTCGATGTGGCCGGCCACGTCATCGACCACGTGGCAACCCACGCGGAGGCGAAGGCCACCAGCCGGGCACGTCGCAAGGCGTAGGCCCGGCCACACCGTGCGCGCTCCGCCGCGACACGGACAGCAGGTGGCGGGCGGTGCGCCCTGCCCGGCTCAACCGTGGCGACGCACCGCGCTGTCCGCGCGACGTGCCGCGATGAGCACCGGGTCCCACACCGGCGAGAAGGGCGGCGCGTAGGACAGGTCGACGTTGAGCAGCTCCTCCACCGTCATCTCGTTCCACAACGCCGTGGCGAAGGTGTCGATGCGCTTCGCGGCCCCCTCCTCGCCGATCAGCTGCGCCCCGAGGAGGCGACCCGTGCCCTGCTCGGCGACGGTACGGATCGTGATCGGCTTGGCGTCGGGGTAGTAGTGGGCCCGGGTCGTGCCGTCGATGGTCGCGACCACGGGCGCGAAGCCCGCGTCCCGGGCGGCCTGCTCACCGAGGCCGGTACGGGCGATCTCCACCTCACACACCTTGGTGATGGCGGTCCCGAGCACCCCGGGGAAGGCCGCGTAGGACCCGCCGAGGTTGAGCCCGGCGATCCGGCCCTGCTTGTTGGCGATCGTCCCCAGCGCGATGGACACCGGCTGTTGCGCGACACGGTGGAAGGTCTCCGCGCAGTCACCGGCGGCCCACACGCCCTCCACCGGCGTTCGCTGGCGCCGGTCGGTGACGATCCCCTGGGAGGGACCGATGGGGACACCGGCATCCCGTGCCAGGTCGCTGAACGGACGCGTGCCGGTACCGAGCACGGCGATGTCCGCCTCCAGCGTCCCTTCGGCGGTACGCACCGCCCTGAGCCAGCCGTCCTCGCCGGTCTCGATCCCCTCCACGGCAACGCCGAGGTGGAGGTGCATCCCCATCCGCCGCATCGCGTCAGCGACCTTGGCACCGATCTCCGGATCGAGGGTCGACATCGGCTGCTCGGCCATCTCCACGACGTGGACCTCGAGGCCGCGCAGCAGCATCGCCTCCGCCATCTCGATACCGATGTAGCCGGCCCCGATCACCACCGCCCGCCGCGGCTGGCGCTCCGCGAGGGCGTCGAGGACCCGTTGCCCATGGTCCAGGGTCTGCACGCCGAACACCCCGTCCGCGTCGATCCCGGGCACAGGTGGACGCAGGGGTGTGGCACCGGTCGCGATCAGCAGCTGATCGTAGCCGTGCGCGGTGCGCTCGCCTGCCGCGAGGTCCTCGACCACCACGGTCCGGGCGTCGGTGTCGATCGCCACGACCTCGTGCCCGGTGCGCACGTCGATCGACTGGCGCTCGCGGAACACCTCCGGGGCGCGGGCCACGAGCTCGTCCCGCTCGTCGATCAGGCCGCCGATCCAGTAGGGGATCCCGCACGCGGCGTAGGAGGTGAAGCTCCCTCGTTCGAAGGCCAGGATCTCCAGCTCCTCGGGGCCCTTGAGCCGTCGGGCCTGGGAGGCGGCGGACATCCCCGCCGCGTCGCCACCGATCACGACCAACCGTTCCGTCACCGCAGCTCCTCACGTCGTGCCAGTACGTCAGCCCGATCTCCCCGGTGCGCCGCAAGGGGCTGTCGACAGGGAGCGGGCACCGTTGCTGTGGGGAGACCCCGAGCCTACGACCCGTTGGCGCGAAGGTCCGCACCGCCGAGCCCGCGCGCTGCGCCAGGCCCCGCCGGCGGTGCGCATCGCGACGCCCGCAGGTGCGGAGGGCTCACCCGACGCGGTGCAGCTCGGAGCGCAGGTGCTGGCCGTTCGCGACCCCGGCGTAGGTCATCCACAGCTCGGCGCGGAGCAGATGGCCCGTGAGCGTCAGTTCACGCCGGACGTGATCCACGGTCTTGGCCGTACCGGCGACCCCGATGTTCGTGCTCTCGAGCCGCAGCCGCAGTCCCGCAGGTACCTCTGCGATCTCGACGGAGCCCTCCTGCAGCTCGGTCAACCCGAAGGTGTGGGCCAGCAGGAGCTCGATACGCCCGTCCCCCGCTGGGCGCAGGAAGCCCGTCTCACCGTGCATGGGCCGCTGTGTGGGCGGGTCCCAGGTCCGCTGGCTGTAGGCCAGCACCGGCCCGCCCCGGTGGACGAAGGACACCTCCTCGCCGAAACGGAACGGGTCGATGGTGGCGAAGTCACCCGTTCCCTCCCCCCGGAAGGTGCCGACCAGCGGTGTGAGGGCCTCGAGGGCGGGGTGTAGTCCAGGCACGTGGGACATCAGCTGATCTCCAGCAGATCGACGACGAACACCAGGGTCTCGCCGGGGGCGATCGCCGGGGGGGAACCCCGCTCGCCGTAGGCCAGCCCCGGCGGGATGGTCAGGACACGACGGCCACCGGGTTGCAGCCCGACCAGACCCTGCTCGAAGCCGTCGATCATGCGACCGGCACCGAGCTCGAACTCCAGCGGTTGCTCACGGTCCCAGGAGGCGTCGAAGGGTGCGCCATCGGACCACCGCAACCCCACGAAGTGCACCACGAGGGCATCGCCCTCGTCGGCGCCTGGGCCCTCCCCCGCCAACAACTCGTCGATGACCAGCTCCTGGGGCGGTTCGACGTCCGACGGAACGAGGTCCTCGGTGGGTGGGCGCACACCGACCTGCTGTTCGCCACCCTGCTCCTCACCACCGTCAGCGTCGCCACCGGACGGGTCGGTGCAACCGAGGACGAGGCCGACGAGCAGGCCCAGGAGACCCACCCATGACCGCGAAGCCCGCACGATGAACCCCTGCCGCTGACAACGGACGGCCGGAACATGACCGGTCGGGGACGGTACCCGGCTCCCGCTTCCGGGTAGTGTCCCGCGGGTGCTGCTCCCGCTGCTCGGCGTCATCCTCGGTCTCGCGCTGCTCACCGTGGCCGCGGACCAGTTCGTCGTCGGGGCGACCAGGATCGCGGCCCGCCTACGGATCTCCACGGTGGTGATCGGCGCCCTGGTCATCGGCTTCGGGACCAGCGCACCGGAGCTCGTCGTCTCCATCCTCGCCGGCATCCGCGGCTCGGCCGATCTGGCCGTCGGCAACATCGTCGGTTCCAACGTGGCGAACCTCAGCCTGGTGCTCGGCGTCGCAGCGGTGCTGCACCCCGTCCAGGTGCGTTGGCCGGTGCTGCGCCGCGAGGCACCGCTGTCCCTGGCGATGGTCGTGCTGTTCGCGGTCTTCCTCGCGTCGGGCAGGTTCCACGTCGTCGAGGGGGTGATCCTGCTCAGCGGCCTGCTCATCGCACTGTCGCTGACCATGCGTGCCGCGACCAGCTACGGGACCGCTGCCAGTGGGTCGGCGGACACGGTCCAGGAGTTCCTCCAGGCCGGTGCGATCATCTCACTGCGTCGTGAGTCGGTCCGGACCGGGTTCGCCCTGGTGGCCACCCTGGCGGCGGCGCAGCTGCTGGTGGTCTCCGCCAGCGAGGTGGCACGCGGCCTCGGCCTGAGCGAGGCGTTCATCGGCCTGACCGTGGTGGCCATCGGCACCTCCCTCCCGGAGCTGGCCACGGCGATCCAGGCGTCGCGACGCGGGCAGAACGACCTGCTGGTCGGCAACCTGCTCGGCTCCAACCTGTTCAACAGCGGCGCCGTGGGGGCCGCGGCCGCCTTCGCGGGCGCTGGCCAGCCCCTGGGCGCGACGATCACCGGTCTGGGAGCGATCATCATGGTCGTTGTGGTGACACTGGCGACCTTCGCGATGGTCACGGGCCGCCAGGTGCGGCGACGGGAGGGTGCGATGCTGCTGGTGATCTACGCGGCGAGTCTGCCGCTGCTGGCCGGGTGATGGGCAGCGGGCGGCAGCACCGCTGGCCGCAGGGCCGCGTCTCGGGATGCCGACGGGGGGTTGCGGCATGAACGAACCTGCGGCAACACCGACACCGATCGGACCCGCGACCGACCCGCGCCAGCCGCCGGCACCCCGCATCCACTCCCACGCCGCCTTCGACGCCGTGGAGCTCGCCGGCCGGGCCCGCGGCGCCGGGGAGGTGATCAGCGTCGTGATCCCGGCCCGCGACGAGGAGGACACCGTCGGCACGGTGGTGGCCACGGTCCACGACCACCTCGTCCGCCGGGTCGGCCTCGTCCACGAGGTCCTGGTCGTCGACGCCGACTCGGGGGATGCGACCGGCGCCGTCGCCGCTGCCGCGGGCGCACGGGTGGTCCGACAGTCGGAGGTGCTGCCCCACCTCGGGAGCGCCGCCGGCAAGGGCGAGGCGATGTGGAAGGGGCTGGCCGCGGCAACCGGGTCCCTGCTCGTGTACCTCGATGCCGATGTCGTCGACATCGGTCCGCACTTCGTCACCGGGCTGCTCGGACCGCTGTTGCACGACGACGGCGTGCGGTTCACCAAGGCCGCCTACGACCGGCCCTTCGTGGACACCGCCGGGGCACGCCACGGGAGCGGCGGCCGCGTGACCGAGCTGCTCGCCCGCCCGGTGCTGGCCGCGTGGTTCCCGGAGCTCAGCGGTGTCGTGCAGCCCCTGGCCGGTGAGATCGCCGCGCGACGCGACCTGTTGGCGTCGCTGCCCTTCGTTCGCGGGTACGGGGTCGAGCTCGCCATGCTGATCGACATCGCCCGGCGTCACGGCGTCGAAGCGATCGCCCAGGTGGACCTCGGGGTCCGCACCCACGATCATCAGGACCTCGCGGCCCTGGGGCGGATGGCTGCCGAGCTGTTCCAGGTCGCCTGCTGGCGGCGCGCGGACCGCGGCAGCGGCGGCCGGTCGGACCGCGCACGGCCGGCACCACCGTCCACGCTGCTGCAGCCGCAGCGCGACCCTGCTGGCGCCCTCCTGCTGCGCCACCACACCGTGGAGGTCACCCAACGACCACCGCTCGCGGAGGTGGCCCCGCCTTGACGCGGGGACGATGGCGCGGGGGTGGAGACGTCCGCGCTCCTGCGGCGTTGCCGGTGGCAACCCGTGATTCTCCCTCGTCGCGGCCAACCGGCTACGTTGTGCGAAGGGTGCCCTCCTGGGTAGGAGCAGCCCGGCCCGCCGCGCGGTCCCGCCGTAGGGACCGAGGGGGACGCTGTGGAGGTGGGTCGACAGGAAGGAAGCCGAGGTGGCCAGCGAACGCGCCAAGGTGCTCGTCGTCGACGACGAACCGGACGTCCTGCTGTTGTGCAGGGTCAACCTGGAGTTCGAGGGCTACGAGGTCATCGAGGCCACCGACGGCGAGCAGGCCATGGAGCAGGTCCGCGACGAGTCCCCGGACGTGGTACTGCTCGACGTCATGATGCCGAAGATGGACGGCTGGCAGGTGCTCGGTGCCATCAAGAGCGATGCGGACCTCAAGGACATCCCGGTGGTCATGCTGACCGCCAAGGTCCAGGATCAGGACCAGATCCGCGGCTGGTCACAGGGCGCTGCCGACTACATCACCAAGCCCTTCTCGCCGCTCGCCCTCTCGCAGGTGCTCCAGGACGTGCTCTCCACGGACCCGGAGGAGGAGGAACGTCGTCGCCGGATGATCCTGGAGAAGCTCCAGCTCCTCCACGACAACTAGACCCTCCGCCTCCCGATGACCGCACTGCAACGGCGGTGCGAGGGCGGTGCGAGGACACCGGCTGACCCACGTGCTGCCGCGCTCATCCGCGGTCGGCGCCGACCACGACGTGGACCATCACCGAGGTGGAGAGGCTGCCCGGCTGCTGGCGGATCTCGGCGGCGCCGATCTCGCGGGCGATCTGCTGGCCCGCGGCCTCGTTGCCGGCCGTCCACAGCACCGCGGTGACGTCGTAGCGCAGCGCCGGGTTCTGCGCGACGATGCGGTAGCCCGCGTCCGAGAGCTCCGCAGCGACGGCGTCCGCGGCGGCGCCCCCATCCTGCTGGAAGCCGTCGAGCACCTGGACGCTGATGGAACCGGGGTCGATGCGGTCGGGCTCGTCGGCGTCCGGATCCGGGTCCTCCTCGGTGTCGTCCTCCTCGGTGGCTTCGGCCTCCTCCGCGGCGTCCCCGGACGGCTCGTCTGGAGCACCCTCGTCCGCGTCGGCGTCGTCCTCAGGGGCCGACGCGTCCTCGTCGGTCCCCGCATCGGGCTCGGGTTCCTCCGGCTCGTCAGGGTCCGGCGTGACGGGCGGCGGGTCCGGGTCCGGCTCGGCCTCCTCCGGCTCCTCGGGTGCGTCAGCGACCACCGGCGCGTCGTCGCTGCCGAGCGCGCCCAAGCCGACGAACAGCGCCGCGGACGCTGCGACCACTAGGGCCGCGACGCCGAGGACCCGGGCGACCAGGAGCCCTACACCCGGTTCGCCGCCCGGCTCGACCTCTCCCGCGCCCAAGACCGGATCACCGTGTGCCGACGCCGACACGGCGGGCTGCCCGCTGGCGCTGACGCTGGGACCGCAGCCGCCGCAACCGCTTCACCAGCATCGGATCGTGGGCGAGGGCGGCCTCGTCGTCGATGATGCGGTTGAGCAGCTGGTAGTAGCGGGTGGGCGAGAGACCGAACGCCTCACGTACCGCCTGCTCCTTGTTGCCGGCGTGCTTCCACCACTCCCGTTCGAAGGTGAGGATCTCCGCGTCACGCGTCGAGATCGTGTCCGTGCTGGGTGAGGTGGTTGCCGACATCACTGCCCTCCTGCTCGGCGGTGATGTTCGCAGACGAACCACACCGGTGCAACTACACGGACGTGACCGCACGCCGGGCATCCGCGGACCCTGCCCCGTAGCATCGGGTCCGCGCCGAGGTAGCTCAGTCCGGCAGAGCATCCGCCTTGTAAGCGGCAGGTCAGGGGTTCGAATCCCCTCCTCGGCTCCGGCGCGAGCGGACCGCCAGGCACCACACCAGCGCAGGCGGCGGTCCCGAAGGCCGAGCATCCCTGCGCGCGCACCGAGTCCCTGACCCACACAGGAGTGGCACGACGATGGCGACCAGCTCACAGCAGACACCGATCGGTACCGCCCTGCCCGAGGCGACCCTGACCGATCACGACGGCGCGGTCCGGTCCGTGCAGGATCTCGCCGCCGACGGTCCGGTGCTCTTCGCCTTCCTGGCCAACCACTGCCCCTACGTGCAGCACATCGAGGCGGTCTTCGGGCAGGTGACCGCGGACCTTGCGGCCCAGGGCCTGACCGTCATCGGGGTCTCCAGCAACGACGGCACGACCCACCCCCAGGACGGTGTCGAGGGCATGACCGAGCAGGCACAGCGCGCCGGCTTCACCTTCCCCTACCTGCGGGACGAGGACCAGACCTTCGCCCGCGCCGTCGGCGCCGCATGCACACCCGACCTGTTCCTGTTCGACCGTGACCAGCGCCTCGCGTACCGCGGCGCCTTCGACGGCGCGACCCCCGGCAACGACGTCGCGGTGACCGGAGATGAGCTGCGGGCTGCCGCCGAGGCCGTGCTCGCAGGCGAGCCGGCGCCCGCCGAGCAGCGCCCGGCGATGGGGTGCTCCATCAAGTGGTCCCCGGGGAACGCCCCTGGTTGAGGGGCGACGCGAGCCACCGGTGGCTCGGCGCCGCACCGAAGAGCGCATCCGGCTGCTCCAGGCTGACCGGTGGCGGCGCGGGACGGTTCGCTGCGACGGTGAGCAGGAACGCGCCGGAGCGTCGCCACCACCCGTGGAAGGTCCCTCCCTCCACGGGGTGGACGCGTAGCGGGTACCAGCCTTCACGCGGCGCTGCGTCCTCGACGACCACCTCGACGCTGCGGGTATCGCGGCGTAACCCGGTCTGCAGGACCTTCAGCGCGCTCTCCTTCGCGCTCCACAGCAGGTTGGCCGTCACCTCCACGGGCCAGGGCGCCTGCGCCACCCACCGCTGCTCCGGTGCGGTGAGGTAGTCCCGGACGAACCCGGACGAGCGGGGTTCCACCAGCTCGAGGTCGCAGCCCACCTCGAGCCCGTCCGCGTCCCCGGGCTGGTCGGGGCGAGGAGCGCTGCCCCCGAGCCCGGTGCCGGTGCCGTGACCGGTGCCGGTGCCGTGACCGTTGCCGGTACCCACCACGGTGACCGCCCAGTCGGCACGGTCGGTCGAGGACATCGCCACCCCGGCCGGCGCTCCATCGACCAGCGCCAGCGGAGCGCCGGTCGGACGACGTGTCACCTCGATGCGGGCGAGTTCGTCCGCCACGTCGGCGTGCACCCCGACCACACGGGCAAGGGCCGACTTGGCGGTGAAGCGGGAGACCAGGAACTCGCTCGATCGCTTGCCGTAGCGCATCGCGGCCAGACGCTCGGCTTCCCGCGGCGACAGCCATGCGGGATCCTCGGGGACCTGCTCGAGGCCCCGGGCCAGCCAGACGATCCGTACCGTCACCCGCGCTCAGCCCTCCTTCGCGTGGTCGCCCGACGAGAGGTAGCGACCGTGCCACTCCAGCACGGCCTCGAAGCGTTCCACACGGTGCTTCGGCGCGCCGGAGCGCGTCAGCTCGTGGGACTCGTCAGGGAAGCGCAGCATCTCCGTGGGTGTACCGACGCGCTTGAGGGCCATGAACAGCTGCTCGCCCTGCTCCGGTGGGCAGCGCCAGTCGTGCTCGCTGTGCAGCACCAGGGTGGGGGTGGTGATGCGGTGCGCGGTGCGGGCCGGGCTGGCGGCGTGGTGCAGCCCGGCACCCTCGAGCAGTGAAGCCCCGAGGAACATCCGGTCGAAGTAGGGGCCGATGTCGGAGGTCCCGGCGAAGGACTCCCACTGGAGCAGGCCCCGCTCGACGATCGCCGAGGCGTACCGGTCGCTGCGCGCCAGCAGCCGGGCGGTGGCGTACCCGCCGTAGGACCCGCCCATGACCCCCACGCGGGTGGGGTCGGCCTGCGGGAAACGCCGCAGGGTGGCCTCGACCACCGCCTCGAGGTCGAGGGTGTCGACGCTGTCCTGCTCGCCCCACGCGCCGACCACGGCACGCGCCCACGCCGTACCGCGACCGGAGGAGCCCCGGGGGTTGGTGCCGACGACGAGGTAGCCGGCACCGGCCTCGACCTGGAACTCATCGAAGAAGTACTCGCCGTACTGGGACGTGGGCCCACCGTGGATGTTGTACAGCACGGGGACGCTGCCCGGCTCGGCGTCGTCGAAGCCGGGGGGCAGCACGGCCCACACGTCCAGTTCGACGCCGTCACCCTCGCACGTGAAACGCTGGGTCGGCCGGAGGTCGACCTTGGTCCGGAAGCCCGGGGCCAGGTCGGTCAGGCACCGCTGCTCGCCGGCCTCGAGGCGATAGAGCTCACCGGGGGTGGCCGGGTCGGTGGCGGTGAACACCACCACCTCGCCGTCGCTGCTGACGCTGTAGCCGGTGACGGCGCGGGGACCGGCCACCACCTCGGTGACCACCGGTGGTGCGCCCGCGTCGGGGTCGAACCCCCGGAGCCCGACCCGTGCGATGGCGGTGGTGCCACGGCCCTCCAGGGTGGTGAGGAACCCGTCGTCCACGAAGCGTGGGCCGATCGTGGCACAGGCGGGGGATCCCGGTGCGACGTCCCGGTCGAGGTGGCCGGTCAACGAGACCGGTGGTGCGGGCTCGGCGGACCGGGGGTCGGTGAGCAGGTGGATGGCGGGGGTGCCGGGCCAGTCGTAGGGGTCGGGGAGTCCGGTCACGAAGACCCGACCCTGCGCGTCGTGGTGCACGGCCTGCCACATCCCGGGGGTGGTCAGCACCCGCCGGCGCACACCCAGTGTCGGCGCCGCGGCGGTGTCCACGCGAGGGACGTCACCTGCATCCGACGGTGCGGCGTCCTCGCGACCGGCGTCGAGGGTGCCCGGCGTGGCCGCGGCGATCGCGGCATCGTCGGGCACGGTCAGGCAGAAGACCTGGGAGTGGGGCTCGGTCTCCGGCCAGTCGTCGGGGTCCGAGAGGTAGGCGATGGTCGACCCGTCGGGGTGCCAGTCCGGGGCAGCTGCGTCACGCGGACCGGTGTCGAGGGCCACCACGGGCCGTTCCCCCTCGACGTCGACGAGGTGCAGTCGGCTGGTGCGGTCGTGCACCCACCCGTCACTGTCGGTGCGGTAGGGCAGCCGGGTGATGCGCTTGGGGCGGCGGCGGCGCTCCTCGTCGGTGAGCCCGGCGACGCGTGCGTCCCACACACCGGCGACGACCACCAGACGGTCGGAGTCCGGGGCCCACGCCAGGTCGCTGACCCCCAACGGCAGGTCGGTGCGGCGCTGGGCTTCACCGCCGTCGGCGGGCATCACGTGCAGCTGGGGTTTCTGCCCGTCCTCGGTCCCGGTGCGCAGGAACGCGAGCCACCGCCCGTCGGGCGACCAACGCGGTCGCACGTCGGAGGGGCCGTGGGTGAACCTGCGCGTCCCCGCACCGTCATGCAGGTGGATCGTGCGCACGTAGCGGTCGTCCTCGACGTCGACCTCGGTCAGGACGTAGGCGGTGCGTCGACCGTCCGCGTGCAGCTGGGGGTCTCCGGGGACAGCGAGGTGGTCGAGATCGCTCGGCTGCACGGGCAGGCTCCACGGGGTCGCAGGTGCGCATCGGCGCGTGCGACGCTAGCCGGCGGCTAGGCGGGTGAGGAACGGGCGAGCGCCGCCAGCGCCGCGGTGACCACGTGTCCGGTCGACAGCTCGAAGGTGTCGTACAGCTCGTCGATCCGGCCCGACTCCCCGAAGGCGTCCACACCCAGCGGCACCACGGGGGCACCGGTGACCGAGCCCAACCATGCCATGGCGTGGGACGCGGCGTCGTGCACCGTCACCAGCGGCGCGTCGGGCTGCGCAGCGCCGAGCAGCCGATCGATGTGGGCGGCCCCGGGCGCTCGGGCGTGCCGGACCCCGGCACGCAGCGCCGCGCGCCACCCGCGGTACAGCCGCGACAGTGAGGTCACGTCGATGACCTCCGCCCGCACCCCCTCGTCGGCGAGCTCGGCCTGCGCGGCCACCACCTCGGGCAGCACCGCACCCGCGGCCACCAACCGCACCAGTGGCGCGGGGTCGCCCTCGCCACGCGGCGACGGTGCGGGGATCAGACGGTACGCACCGGCGAGGACGTGGCGCCGCAGCTCCGCGTCCCCGAGCCGGGCACGGGCCGCGTCGAAGGGGGCCTGGTCCACCGGCCGCGTACTGAGCCGCAGGTACAGCGCCTCGGGTTCGGCGTCGCGATCGGCCACGCGGGCCAGACCGTCGCACAGCAGCCAGTCCAGCGCCGCGGCGTAGGCGGGCTCGGCCAGGGTCAGGCCCGGCAGCTCCACACCGATCGAGGCGGTGATGGTGGACTGGTGCGCGCCGCCCTCGGGTGCCAGGCTGATGCCGGACGGCGTGCCGACCACCACGAAGCGCGCACCCGAGTACACGGCGTGGATCAGCGCGTCGAGCCCGCGGCACACGAAGGGGTCGTACAGGGTGCCGATGGGCAGCAGCTGCTGGCCGCTGTGCTCGTCGGCCAGGCCGAAGCCCTCCAGGGCGGAGAACAGGTTCATCTCGCTGATGCCGAGCTCCACGTGCTGGCCCGCCGCGGAGCGTTCCCACCGCAGCAGCGTGGCACCGTCGTCGACCGCGACCGCGTCCTCCGCCGGGTCGTGCAGTGGGTCGAACACCCCGGCCTGGTTGATCCAGCCACCGAGTCCGGTGGACACGGCCACGTCGGGGGTGAGGGTGACCAGGTAGGGACGCACCGCATCGTCGCGGCCGAGGCTGACCACCAGGCGCCCGAAGGTCTCCTGGGTGCTGACCCGGGGCCGTGCCGGCAGCCCCGCCGCGTCGGGCACCACCGGGGTCGGTGCGTCCGGCCAGGCATCCCGGGTCAGCCGGTCCGCCACCTCGGCGCAGTGGCGGGCCTCTGGGGTGCCCTCGGCGAAGCGATCCCACTCGCTGGCCGGGTCGAGGCCGTTCGCGGCGCGGAGCTCCTCGATCGCCTCCGCGGGCAGCAACGCCGCGTGGTTGCGGGGATCGCCCGCCAGCCGGGTCCCCCACCCCTTGATGGTGTAGGCGAACACCACGCTGGGGCGGTCCGTGACCCCGTCCGCCTCCCGGTAGCGCTCGAGGACCTCCAGGAGGTCGTGGCCGCCGAGGTCGAGGACCACCTCCACCTCGGCGTCGTCGACCTCGTCGAGCACGCGGGCAACCGCCGGATCGGCCCGGTGCAGGAACCGCTCGCGCAGCTGCGCCGGGTCGTGGCGCAGGGCGAACAGCGACTGGTAGCGCTCGTTGGACATCGCGTCGATGTGGTCACGGAGCGCCGCACCACCGTCGCGGGCGAACAGCCTCCGGAGGCGGTGGCCGTACTTGGCCTCCGTGACGTGCCAGCCCGCGTCGGCGAAGGTGCGCTGCAGGCGGCCGGCCTGCATGCCCGGCACCACACGATCCAGGGACTGGCGGTTCAGGTCCACGACCCACAGCACGTCGCCGAGCCCGGCGGTGGCGGGATCACCGATCGCCTCCCAGATGTTGCCCTCGTCGAGTTCCGCGTCACCGAGCAGCGCGATGAACCGGCCGCGCTGCGACCGTGGACCGTGGTGCGCCTCGACGTAGCGGCGCGCCATCGCGGCGAACAGGGGAGCGGTGGCCCCGAGCCCCACCGAGCCGGTGGAGAAATCGATGCGCCCCGGGTCCTTGGTGCGGCTGGGGTAGGCCTGCAGCCCCCGGAAGCCGCGCAGGCGGGTCAGGTACTCCGCATCGAGCTCCCCGAGCAGGTAGCGGATCGCGTGGAACACCGGGGAGGCGTGCGGCTTGACCGCGACCCGGTCCTGCGCCTCGAGGTGGGCGAACCACAACGCGGTCATCAGCGTGACGATCGAGGTGGAGCTGGCCTGATGACCACCCACCTTGATCCCCCCGGCGTCCCCGCGCTCCCGGTTGGCGTGGTCGACCATCCTGAGCGCCAGCCAGTGGACGCGGCGCTGGATCGCCTCCAGCACGGTCGGGTCGGGCCCGGGGGTGTCCTCCCGGCTCACGCCTGGAGCCCGACGCCCGCGGTGCAACGCTCGACGACCGGCTGCGACGTGCCGCCCGCCAGCCCGGTGGCCGCGTCGATCGCCTGCGCGAGGTCACGCCACAGATCGTCGACATCCTCGATCCCGACCGACACCCGCAGCAGCCCGGGGCCGATCCGCGCGCTGGCCAGGGCCTCGGGGTCAACGACCCGGTGGGTGAGCCCCGCGGGGTGCTCGATCAGGGTGTCGTTGTTGCCGAGGCTCACCGCGGGCGTGAGCAGGCGCACGCCCTCCATCACCCGCCCTGCGGCCGTGAGGCCGCCGACGACGTCGAAGGTCAGCATGCCGCCCGGGCCCTGCATCTGCGCCGCGACGATCCCCTCGGGATCGCAGCCCGGCAGGCTCGGGTGGCAGACCCGTTCCACGCCCGGGTGCCGCGCGAGGCGGCGGGCGAGCTCGGTGGCGTTGGCCTGGGCCGCCCGGACCCTGAGCGCCAGGGTCTGCAGGCTGCGATGCAGCAGCGCGGCCGCCTGGGGGTCGAGCAGGGCCCCGGTGGCCACACGGACCCGTCGTAGCGCCGCGGCGTGTGCCTGATCGGTGGCGACCACCCCTGCGATCACGTCCCCGTGCCCGCCCAGCGCCTTGGTGGCCGAGTGCAGCGACCACGTCGCACCGAGGGTGAGCGGCTGCTGGAGGATCGGCGTGGCGAAGGTGTTGTCGACCAGCACCGGGACCGGGCCGGCCTGCGCGACCACCGCTGCGATGTCGACCAGGGTCAGGGTGGGGTTGCCGGGCGTCTCGACGATGACCAGGGCGGTGTCCGGCTCGATCGCGTCGCCGACGGAGGCGGGCGTGGTCCAGGTGGTGCGGGTGCCGAGCAGGCCGCTGGAGAGCAGGTGGTCGGTGCCGCCGTAGAGCGGCCGGATCGCCACCACGTGCCGGCCGATCGCCCCGGCCGCGATCAGGGTCGCGGTCACCGCCGCCATCCCGGAGGAGAAGGCCACGGCACCCTCGGCCCGTTCCAGCCCCGCGATACCCCGCTCCCACCGGGCCACGGTGGGGTTGAACAGCCGCGCGTAGACCGGGGAGTGCTCCGGCGCGGCGTCACCTTCCGCCAGCCGCTCGAGGTCCTCGGTCCCCGCCGCGAGCGAGGTCACGGGGTAGGTGGTGGAACGGTCGAGCGGGGGCGCGTGGACCCCGAGCGTGCGCAGGTCCTCCCGACCCCCGTGGACCACGTCGGTGTCGATGCCCGCCATGTCCAGACCTTCCGGTCGCGTACATCATTATCCTGTCCGGACGTGCGCCGGAGCAACCGGAACCTTGCCTGACAGGGTGGGTGCTTGATGCCCTTGGACCGGACGGATGCCACCCTGGTGGGGGCACTACAGGAGGATGGTCGTCGCACCATCAAGGAGCTGGCCGCGCTGGTGTCGCTCTCCACCTCAGCGACCCACGAGCGTGTCCGTCGGCTGTTCGCCACGGGTGTGCTCCGTGGCATCCACGCCGAGGTGGAGCCCACCGCGATCGGGGTCGGGCTGCAGGCGGTGATCCAGGTCCACCTCCAGCGGCACTCCCGTGACGCCGTGATCGCCTTCCGCGACCACGCCCTGGCGCAGCCCGAGGTGGTGTCGGTGACCCACCTGACGGGAGCCGTCGACTTCCTCGTACAGGTCGCCGTGCGTGACACCGACCACCTCCGTGACCTGGCCCTGGCGGCCTTCACCACCCGGGACGAGGTGGCGCGGCTGGAGACCTCGGTGGTCTACGAGCACGTCCGCGCGCAGGTCTGGCCGATCTACGACGGCCGGGACTGACGGCGCTCACCCGCCGAGGAATCCCCTGACCTTGGTGCGCACGTCCGAGGGCAGGGCGTCAGCCGGGACCTTGTCGAGCAGGCTGCCCATCGTCTCGCGCTCCCCGCTGAGGATGTCGTCCAGCTGCACGACCAGCTCCTCCGGCAGCTTCTCCTCCAGGAACGACCGCACCGTCTCGGTCACCTCGGCGGCCTTGCCGTCGTCGAGGCCGAGGTCGTGCAGGCGGGTCAGTAGCTCATCCATACCGGACACCTTCCATGCTCGCACCGTGGTCGGACACGCGTGACGACCCTACGGCGCACGACTCCCCGCCGCGACCGGGATGGCCGCCCGACAGGCGCCCGCGGGGCCGCCCGCCGCCGCTGGCGCACCGCATCACACCGTGTCGCGCCGGCGGCGGAGCGCGTACAGCGCCACCCCGGCGGCCACCGAGGCGTTCAGCGAACCCACCCGGCCACGCATGGGCAGGCGCACCAGGGCGTCGCACCGCTCGCGGGTGAGACGGGCCAGGCCCGACCCTTCCGCTCCGACCACCAGGACGCACGCCGCACCGGCGAGGGGATGCTCCTCCAGCGCCACGTCGGCGTCCCCGTCCAGCCCGAGCGACCACACCCCGGCCTCCGCGAGCTGTCCGAGTGCGCGCACGAGGTTGCCGACCTCAGCCACCCGCAGGTGGGCCAGCGCACCTGCCGCCGCCTTCTCCACCACCGGGGTGACGCGGGCGGAGCGGCGGCCGGGGAGCAGCAGCCCGTGGGCGCCCACCGCCTCAGCGGTACGGGCGATGGAACCGAGGTTGTGGGGGTCGGTGATCCCATCGAGCGCCACCAGCAGCGGTGGCTCACCGGCGTCCTCGGCGACCGCCAGCACCTGTGCGAGGGTGATGGTGCGGAAGGGGGCCGCCACCGCCACCACGCCCTGGTGGACGAGCCCGTCGGTGCCACGGTCGAGCTCCTCACGGGCCACCCGCCTGACCCGCACTCCGGCGGCTGCGGCGGCTGCTCGAAGCTCGTCGACCACCGCGTCGGGCTCGCGGCCCTCGGCCACCAGCAGTTCGAAGACCTGCGCCCCCGCGCGCAGCAGCTCCCGGACGGGGTGGATGCCGCCGACGAGCCGGTAGCCCGCCTCCCGGCCGCTGGAACCTCCCCGCCGGCTCACCCGGCGGTGGGCGCGTCGGCGACGTACCAGCGCACCCCGTCGGGGCGGTCCTCGACCACCACCCCGGCGGCGCCGAGCTGGTCGCGGATCCCGTCAGCGGTGGCGAAATCGCGCTCCGCACGAGCCGCTGCCCGCTGCTCCAGGAGGGAGTCCACCAACGCGGCCAGCTGGCGTTCCACCCCGGCGGCATCGGCCAGCGCCGCTTCGAGGTGGAGGCCGAGCACGCCGTCGCCGAGCTCGGTCAGCGCACCGGCGAGGCCGGCGACCCGCGCGCTGGCCGCCACGTCACCCCGTTCGGCGGCCGTCAGCGCCTCGTTGCCCGCGGTGACCAGTTCGTGCACGGCAGCGACGGCAGCCGGTGCGTTCAGGTCGGCGTCCATCGCCGCGGCGAACGCCGCCCGGTGCACCGCGGCGGCCGTGTCGTCCACCCCGACGTCGGACGCGACCCGCCGGGCAGCCCGCAGGAAGGTCACGAAGCGCTGGTGGACGGCGGCAGCATCACGCAGCCGGGCGGTGTCGAAGGTCAGCGGGGTGCGGTGCTGCGCGGAGAGGTACCACAGCCGCAGGGGACCTACACCCCAGGCGGACAGCGCCTCCTCGAGGGAGACGACGTTGCCCACCGACTTCGACATCTTCTCCGCCCCCATCTGCACCATGCCGTTGTGCACCCAGTAACGGGCGAAGGTGTCGCCGTGGGCGGCCTCGTGCTGGGCGATCTCGTTCTCATGGTGGGGGAAGACCAGATCGAGCCCGCCCCCGTGGATGTCGAAGCCGTGACCGAGATGCTTGGCGGCCATGGCCGAGCACTCGATGTGCCAACCCGGTCGACCCGGACCCCACGGGGAGGGCCACGCGGGCTCACCGGGCTTGGCGGCCTTCCACATGGCGAAGTCGAGCGGATCCTCCTTGTCGGAGGCGTCCACGATGTCCTCGCCCTGCTGCATATCGTCCACACGACGCCGCGACAGCCTGCCGTACCCCGCGAAGCGCCGGACGCGGAAGAACACGTTGCCCTCGACCGCATAGGCCTTGTCCTGGTCCAGCAGCAGCTGGATCAGCGCCTGCATCTCCAGCAGGTGGCCGGTGGCCAGGGGCTGGACGTCGGGCGCACGCACGCCCAGGGCGTCCATGGTGCGGTTCCACGCCCGGGTGTAGCGGGTCGCCACCACCGCCGGCTCGAGCCCCTCCCGGCGTGCGCGGAGGATGATCTTGTCGTCGATGTCGGTCACGTTCTGCACGAAGGTGACGGCGTAGCCACGCCACTCGAGGTAGCGGCGCAGGACGTCGAAGACCACCGCCGCACGCCCGTGTCCGATGTGGGCGTCCCCCTGGACGGTGGGACCGCACACGTACAGCGCGGCCATGCCCTCCTCGCGGGGCTCGAAGGGCCGCTGCTCGCGGGCCAGGGTGTCGTACAGCGACAGCGTCATCGGGGTCCACCGGGTGGGTTGCAGGCGTGACAGCGGGCCACCGGGCACGCGCCGGCCGGGGAGCCTACCGCTGCGGACGGAACAGCAGACAGACCGCCGAGGTCAGGATGCCCTCGCTGCGACCGAGCGCCCCGAGGCGGTCGGTGGTGGTGAACTGCACCGATACCGCCGCCACCTCGACGTCGCACAGGGCAGCGAGGTGCGCCCGCATCCGGTCACGGTAGGCGGCGAGCCGGGGGCGCTGTGCCACGACGGTGACGTCGAGGTTGCCGACGTACCAGCCCGCGGCGGCAACCTCGTCCACCACGGCCCGCAGCAGGTCGCTGGAGTCGGCACCACGGGTCTCCGGCCGGTCCACCCCGAACCGGGCACCGAGATCACCGAGCGCCGCGGCACCGAGCAGGGCGTCCGCGACGGCGTGGAGTCCGACGTCGGCGTCACTGTGCCCGGCGAGGCCGTCGGCACCCTCGACCTCCACCCCGCAGATGCGCAGGCGTCTGGTCGGGTCCGCGGCGAAGGGGTGGACGTCGATGCCCTGACCGACACGCAGCGCCGGTGCCGTCATCCGACGCCCCCTTCGGCCGCGTGCGGGTCGAAGGCGCCCGGGTCGGCGTGGGTCGCCAGTAGCTCGAGCAGGGCGAGATCGGCGGGGTAGGTGACCTTGCGCGACCACACGGAACCGGGCACCACCACGATCCGCCCGTCCAGGGCTCCCTGCGCCCGCAACCGTTCGACCAGGCCGAGGTCGTCGGTGAGCTCCGCCCCGTCGCGCACCGCCGACAGTGCGGTCCGCAGCACCCGCGCGGGGAACACCTGCGGGGTCTGGATGCCGACCAGCCCCGTGCGGTCCACGGTCGTGACCACCTCACGGTCAGCCCGGTCCTCGGAACTCCTCGTGCGCTTGAGGGTGTCGGCGACGGGCACGCCCGGCGCCGCGGCGAGGACCTCGCCGTCCAGCGGTACCGCCCGAACGGCGGCGGCGATGACGTCCGGCGGCGTCAGCGGCCGTGCGGCGTCGTGGATCACCACGACCTCGGCCGACGCCTCCAGCACCTCGACGCCGGCGACCACGCTCTCGGTGCGGGTTGCAGCGCCCGGCACGAGCCCGGCCACCGGCAGTCCAGCCGTGGCAGCCTCGAAGGCCCGTCGCCACCCCGGGGTGTGCACCACCACCGCGGGAGGCAGGCCGGCGGCGGCGAGCCCCGCCAGGGTGTGGGCGAGCAGGGTGCGACCGTGCAGCGGCACCAGCGCCTTGGGCGCCGTCGCACCCAGCCGGTCACCACTGCCGGCGGCGACGACCACCACGCCGAGGTGCACCGCGCCGCCACCGGTCACGCCGGGACCCACCCGACGGTAGCGAACAGCAGCCGACCGGTCCTCGACTGCACGATCGAGGTGACGTCCACCTCGACCTCTGCACCGACGTGGTCCGCGGCCTCCTCCACGATCACCATCGTTCCGTCCTCCAGGTAGCCGACGGCCTGCCCGGCGTCGCGGCCCGGACGCACCAGCAGCAGCGGTACGCGGTCACCCGGCAGCACCGGGGCCCGCATGGCCTCCGCCAACTCATGGGGGTTCAGCACCCTGATCCCGCGTGCCTGGGCGATCTCCGCCAGCGGCGCGTCCGCGGTCAGCAGGGCCGCCCGCCGCTGCTGGCAGATGGCGACCAGCTTCTCGTCGACCGGCCCGATGCCGGCCACCTCGTCCTCATCGACCTCCACCGCGATCAGCCCCTCGTCCTGGAGGACGTGGAAGGCGTGCAGACCTCGTTGGCCGAGCCGGCGACGGTGCTCCTGCGCGTGCTCCGCGATGCGCTCCACCTCCCGGACCACCGGTCTGGGCACCACCAGGGTGCCCTCCAGGTAGCCGGCACGGGCGATGTCGACGAGCCGAGCGTCGATCAACGCGGAGCTGTCCACCACCTTCACACCCGCGCCGCGGGAGGGCGTGCGGACCTCCAGCCGTCCGCGCATGCCGACGTAGCGGCCGAGCTCCGCGGCTCGGCCGGCGCCGAGCAGCACGCCGGCGTACACCAGGGCGATCACCACCAGCAGCAACGCCGGCACGAGGAACCGCTGGCCGGGCAGCAGCAGCAGGGGCGCGGCGATCGCCAACGCCAGCAGCGCACCCACCGCGCCGCCGAGGGCACCGGCGATCAGCTGGATGGCCGGTACCTGCACCAGACGTGCGCTCGCCTCCCGCGCGCCGCGGACCAGGGTGCGGCCGAGCAGGCCGCCGGCGAGGTAGCCGACGAGCGCCCCCAGCATCGAGGTGACCAGTCGGGTGGTGGAGGGGTCCTCGAACGCTGCAACGTCGTGCGCCGCCTCACCGAGGGCGTAGCCGGCAGCAGTGGCCGCCAGCACGACGCCGAGGCGCACCGACTCGACGACCACGTGCTCGCGTGGCACGTCGCGCTCCACCATCACGGTCCCCACCACTCGCCGGCGAACGCGATGCTAGGGCGCATTGCTACCCGGCCCGCGACAGGTGGGCGTGGCAGGTGTGCTCCGCAGTGTGCTCGCGCGCCCCGGCGTCAGCCGTGGGCGGTGACCAGGGTCTCCTCGACCAGGGCCTCGGCCTGCTCCTCGTCCTTCTTGATGGCCACGGCCAGCTCGGAGAGCAGGATCTGCTTCGCCTTGGTGAGCATCCGCTTCTCACCGGCGGACAGCCCCTTGTCCTTCTCCCGGGTTGCGAGGTTCCGCACCACCTCCGCGACCTGGTAGATGTCGCCGGAGCGCAGCTTCTCGTAGTTGGCCTTGAACCGACGTGACCAGTTGCCAGCGGCCTTGCCCTCGGGCTCGCGGAGCACGTCGAGGACCTGCTCGACCTCCTTCTTGCTGACCACGTTGCGGATGCCGACCTCCTCGCAGGAGTCCGCCGGCACCATCAGCGTCAGGTCCCCGTAGGTGAGTCGGAGGACGAGGTACTCCCGTGCCTGCCCCTTGAGCTCCCGCTCCTCCTTGCGCTCCACGACCGCCGCGCCGTGGTGGGGGTAGATGACGGTGTCGCCGACGCTGTAGGCCATATGAGACGCGCTCCTGACGGGGTCCGGGGTCGGACCGGTTCTCGGTGGTCTGGCGCCGCTCAACCGAACCGGGGAGCAGCCTGCGCCGAACCACCGATGAGCACCTGAAGCCTCATCTGGTTGGACCCACACCGCTCGACGGCCGTCTGCACGGCACCTTTCGCTCGACTCGCTCGTGCTGGGTCCTGCCAGCGCCGCTGTCGCCACGTCGATGTGGTTCCGCAGGCGCTGGTGCAGCGATGATGCTCGTGGACACCACCGTCTGGCCGGGCTGAGGATAGCACGCACCTGCGGTGCGGTCGAGGTGCGGATGGCCCCGAACCCCGCTCCTACGGGGTCATCCGAGGCGTTCCTGCAGGGTCGGCTCCGCGAGACGACGCAACCCGTCCTGGACAGCACGGGCCCGTGACTCCCCCACCCCCTCGACCTCGTCGAGCTCCGCGATGGTGGCCTCCATGACCCGTGGCAGCGTCTGGAAGCGTTCCACGAGCCGATCGACGACCGTGGCCGGGAGCCGGGGGATACGCGACAGCAGCCGGTAGCCGCGGGGTGAGACCGCCTTGTCCAGCTCCTCATCGGTGTAGGCGAGCAACCTGGCCACGAGCTCCGCATCCAGGAGCGCGTCGGTGCCGAGCTCGCCGAGCTCCTCCAGCACACGGCTGAGCTTGCGACGACGGTCACGGAGGTAGTCACGGACCACCAGCTCCCGTTCGTCGGCGACCGAGCCCACCAGCTCGTCGAGCTGGAGCTGGATCAGCCGCCCCTCGCTGCCCAGCTCGATGACGTGGGCCTCCACCTCGCTGGCGATACGTCGCAGCATCTCCGCGCGCTGCAGCGCCAGGACCGCGTCGCGGACCGTGACGGCATCCTCGACCTCGCGGGCGGAGAGCAGGGCGGAGACCTCGTCCAGGCGGTAGCGGTACCGCTCCAGGGTGGAGAGCGCCTGGTTCGCCCGCACGAGCAGGGTCGAGACCTCCTCGAGCACGTGCCGCCGGTCGCCCACGTAGAGGTTGACCATCCCCATGGACTCCGACACCGTGACGATCGGGGTCCCGGTCTGTCGTGCGGTGCGCTCGGCGGAGCGGTGGCGTGTCCCGGTCTCGGAGGTGGCGATCGTCGGATCGGGGACCAGGTGCACGTTCGCCCGGAGGACCCGGCCAGCGTCGGCGTCGAGCACCAGGGCACCGTCCATCTTGGCCAGCTCGGCGATGCGTTGGCTGGTGGCGGCGATGTCGATCACGAAGCCGCCGGAGACCAGCGGCTCGATCCGCGGCGACCAGCCGATGACGATCAGGCTGCCGCGACCTGCACGGATGATGCGCTCGATGCCCTCCCGCAGGGGCATACCCGGTGCCAGCAACGCGAGGACGTCACGCAGCGCCGGGTCGCGGCTCACCTCCACCACGCTGCGGCTCCTTCGACCACCGTGCGGCCCGCACGGCGACAGCTGCACGAACAGGGGAGCGCGGACGTGGACCCGGCCCCGACAGGACCGCGCCCCGTGCGGCCGTGCGGTCCACACGCAGCGTAACGCAGCCAACACCACCCGGCGGCGAGGCTCGGGCCATCAGGCCCGGAGCCACTCCGCCAGCTGGCGCGGCTGTGCCGCGACATCGATCCGGTCGATGCGGCGCGCGACGCCGTCCACCTCGGCGAGGAAGTCGGCGTGGCCACCCTTGTCGGGGTCCTCCGCGGTGCCCCGCGCGTAGGCCAGCACGAGACGGGCCTCACGCCCGTCAGACTTCCGTCGGAGCACCCTGCCCAGGCGTTGGACGAGCTGACGACGGGCGCGGAAGGCCGCCAGAACCACCGCGACGTCGGCGTCGGGGACGTCGATCCCCTCGTCGAGTACCCGTGGCGCCACCAGCACCGCGATCCGGCCGCGACGGAACTGCGCCAGGCGGATCCGGCGACGCTCCGCGGGCAGCTCCCCGTGGACGGTCTCCGCGGACACGCCGGCCATCGCGAGCGCACCGGCCGCGTGCTCGGCCTGCTCGACGGTGTCGCTGAACACCAGGCAGCGGCTCCTCGACAGCGCCGGTGCGGCGGCGCGGACCACCTCGAGCTTCGCGGCCGAGGTGGCCGCGATCTCCCGGCGTTGGCGGACGCGGGCCAGGTACTCACGGCACGCCGCGGCCTGGCGACCCGGGTTGTCCGCCCCCTGGGCGTCGGCCACCACCGCGGCCACGGCCCGCAGCAGCGCCCGGGGTTCCGCGGGCATCCCCAGCCCGACGACCAGCTCGCGATGCAGACGACGCACCCGGTCGTCGGCGGCCCCGTAGGCGACCTGCTCGTCGGGCGCGAGATCGACGGCCGCCAGCGCGATGGAGAAGGGCGCCACCGTGCCGTCGGCGACGGCCCGGTCGTAGCGGTAGCGGAACACGACCTCGCCGAAGTACGGCTCGAGGACCTCCGCCACGCCGTCGTCGCCGCGCTCGTAGGTCGCGGTGAGTGCGAGCCGCAGCGCGCAGGCGTCCGGGAGCGCCTGCGCCCACGTCGGCGACCCGTAGCGGTGCGCCTCGTCGGCGATGGCGAGTCCGGGCCGGCCGGGCGGGAGATCGAGGGGCACGTCGCCCGCCGAGTGCGGGGTGGCCACCAGGATCCGGTGGGAGAACAGGTCGTCCTGACCACCGCCACCGAGGCGACCGACGTCCACGTCGGGGAGCAGACGGCGGGCCTCGGCCTGCCACTGGTCGAGCAGTTCGAGCGTGGGGACCAGCACCACCACGACCCCACCGCGGTCCAGGATCATCCGGCAGGCAGCGATCGACAGGCGCGTCTTCCCCGTCCCGGTCACCGCCTCGACCACCCCGCTGCCCGTGCGTGACCACGCGGCCAGCGCCTCGGCCTGCCAGGCCCGCAGTTCCAGCGCACCAAGGGCCGCGCGGGTGTCCGGCTCCGCAGCTGCCGGCGCACCGTCCGGCTGCGCACCGGGCCCCGGTGGCGACCCGGCGAGCTCCCAGCGGCGCCGACCCAGCACCTCGGTCCTCGTGAGCCGGGGATCCGCGTCCAGAGCACGTTCCAACGCCGCCCGACCGACCCCGTGACCGCCCTTCGCACGCACGGCACGCAGGAGTCGGTCGGTCCCGACCGCTCCCTCGCGTTCCAGCACCTCGATCGCCGCGGCGACGAGCCGGGCGTTCACGTGGAGCGACCGGGCAGGGAGAGTTGGCCGTCGACGTACTCCGCGAGGCCTTCGCCGACCAGGGCATCGGCGATCCGCCGTGCCCGGTCGGGTTGCTCCGGCCAACCGGTGACGTCCGCCACCCGCGCCAGATCGACCGGGCCGGTGCGCAGCGCCTGCACGAGGCGGCCCCGGCCCTGCCGGTCGGAGCCCGTGAACGCCGGCTGGGTCCGCGTGGTGCCCGCGGAACCCTGGGCGGGGTCCGGCGGCGCGTAGCTGGCTCGGGCCCATGCGCAGGAGCCGGAGATCGGGCACTCGTCGCAGCGTGGAGCACGCTTGGTGCACACCTGCGCACCCAGATCCAGCACCGCCTGGTTCCACACCCACCCGCGGCCCAGCGGCACGAGCGTGTCGGCCAGCTCCTGCGCCGCGGCTGCGTCGAGCCGGTGGCCTGCCGCCGCACGGGCCAGGAACCGCGCGGCGTTGGTGTCGACGACGCCGTGGTCGCGCTCGTAGGCGAAGACGAGCACCGCCCGGGCGGTATACGGCCCGACCCCGGGGAGGGCGAGCAGCGCCGTGAGATCATCGGGCGGCCGACCGCCGTGCTCCTCGACGATGCGGCGTGCCGCTGCGTGGAGGTTGACGGCCCGACGGTTGTAGCCGAGGCCCTCCCAGGCCAGTACCACCTCGGCGACCGCTACCTCGGCGCACGCCGCCGCTGTGGGGAAGCGCGCCAGGAACGCCTCGAAGGGCCCGATGACGCGGCTGACCTGGGTCTGCTGCAGCATCAGCTCCGACACCAGGACCGCCCAGGGGTCGCGGGTGGCGCGCCAGGGAAGATCCGCGCGGACGCCCCGGGCCCAACCCAGCAGATCGTCGGTGAGCCGCCGCCGGGTCGCCGGGTCCGGCATCGTGGGCGGATCCGCTGGACGTCGCGTCGACCGGGATGCCACGGGAGGAGGTCCGATCGGCGGCGGGAGGAGCCTGGCGGGCTCGGAGCGGGGGGAGGCTACCCGCTCACACCGGTAGCGTCGGGGCCATCGTCGGCCGGCCGCGGCTGCACACCACCGCAGTACGAGTAGAGCGGCGCGCAGAACGACGACCGCGAGCAGGAGCGCCCTTGTGACCACCCCGACCGATCCCCGGACCGTTGTCGACGATCGACACGTGGAGGCCTTCGAGCCGATCGCCACCCCGGTAGAGGTCCGGGAGGAGCTACCAGCTACGGACGCCCAGCACGCCGTCGTCAGCCGCGCGCGAGCGGAGATCGCTGACGCGCTCCGTGGCCAGGACGACCGCATGGTCGTGGTGGTCGGACCCTGCTCGATCCACGACCCGAACCTGGCCCACGAGTACGCCGAGCGTCTGCGGCCCGTCGCGGCGTCACTCAGCGAGCAACTGATCGTGATCATGCGGACCTACTTCGAGAAACCGCGCACCTCGATCGGATGGAAGGGGCTGATCTACGACCCCTCCCTCGACGGCACCTACGACGCTTCGCGGGGACTGCGTGTGGCGCGGGAGGTGCTCCTCGACGTCACCGGCATGGGGCTGCCCTGCGCGGTGGAGGTCCTCGACACGATCACGCCGCAGTACCAGGTGGACCTCGTCGCGTGGGCAGCCATCGGGGCCCGGACCGTGGAGAGCCAGGTGCACCGCCAACTGGCCTCCGGGCTGTCGATGCCGATCGGGTTCAAGAACGGGACCGACGGCACCCTCGGGGGGGCCCGCAACGCCCTGGCGGCGGCGATCGCACCGCACGCCTTCTTCGGCGTCGACGGCCTCGGACGCAGCACCGTGGTCCGAACCACGGGGAACCCGGACGTCCACATCGTGCTCCGCGGCGGCAACGACGGACCGAACTACGCCGTCGAGCACGTGCACGCGGCCCGCGACGCGGGCAGGGCGGTCACCGACCACCGACGTCCGGTGCTGGTCGACGCGAGCCACGGGAACTCCGGCAAGGACCACCGCCGTCAACGACTGGTGGTCGACGACCTGCTGGCGCAGTGGCGAAACGACGATCACGGCCTGCTGGGGCTGATGCTGGAGAGCAACCTGCACCCGGGCCGCCAGGACTGGACCCCGGATGCGCCCCTGGCACACGGCGTCTCGATCACCGATGCGTGCGTCGGTTGGGAGGAGACCGTCGAACTGCTCGAGCGGTGCGCTCAGGCGGTCGTGGCCGGCAGGACGTAGACCAGTCGCGCGGCGTCGGGCGTCAACTCGATCAGGTGGCCGGCAAGCGCGAGTGCGACGTGGTCATCGTGGTGTTCCACGCTGGCGTGTTCGCCGGCGATCATGCCGTGCTGGTGGAGCACGTGCATGACGTGGGCGTCGGCCTGCAGGTGCTCGGAGATCGAGTGCACGGTGACCTGCTCTGCGGCCACCTCGACGAGGGGCACCACGTCGTCGAAGCCACCGCCGCTGCCGGGTATCGGGTTGCCGTAGGGGCTGGTCGTCGGGTGGCCGAGGAACTCCACGAGCCGCTGCTCGACGCGGTCGGAGATCACGTGCTCCCATCGGCACGCCTCCTCGTGCACGAACTCGTGCTCGAGGCCGAGGACGTCCACGAGGAGCCGCTCGGCGAGCCGGTGCTTGCGCATGACCCGCTCGGCGCGGGCCCGCCCCTCGCTGGTCAACTGCACGGTGCGGTCGGGTGCGAGGCGCACCAGCCCCTGCGCCTCCAGCCGCGCCACCCCCTCGGAGATCGACGGGGCGGAGAGCTGGAGCCGCTCTGACAGCCGTGCCCGGAGCGGCGGGATGCCTTCCTCGTCGAGTTCGAGGACGGTGCGCAGGTACATCTCCGTCGAGTCGATGAGGTCGTGGGCCACCGCGGACTCCCTCGGGCTGCTCCGGCCGCGAGCGTAGCCCGCGGAGGTCCCGACCGACCCGCGGACCGACCCACCACGACCGACCCGTGCGTGCTGCCCCTTCGAACCCGCCGACACGCCCCGTAGGTTCGCGGGGCGGGACGACCCACAGCACAGGAGGTCCACCATGGGACGCACGGCCATCGTCGGTGATGGTGCGGCGGGGCTATCCGCCGCCCTGCTCCTCGCCAAGAACGGCCACGACACCCGCGTGTACGGCACCGACCAGACGCTCCTGCACCACGCGCACCTGTACAACTACCTCGGTGTTGCCGACAGCTCCGGGAGCGAGTTCCACGCCGTCGCACGCCGGCAGGTGCTGGACGTCGGCGCCACCCTGGTGGATGCCGAGGTGACCGCGATCGAGCGCGCGGGCGAAGGTGGCTTCACCGTCCACGCGGGCGACGAGGTCGTGGTCGCCGATCAGGTGGTGCTGGCCGGCGGACGTTCGGCAGCCCGGCTCGCGCAGGCGCTCGGGGTCACCACCGAGGACGGAGCGATCGCGGTGGATGCGCACGCGCGCACCTCCGAGCAAGGGGTGTACGCGGCCGGCCACCTCGTCTACCCGACGCGCAGCCAGGCGATCATCTCCGCCGGTGACGGCGCCAAGGCCGCGCTGGACATCCTGTCCAGGGAGGCGGGCAGCGACGTGCAGGACTGGGACAGCCCGGGCGACTGAGACGGGCGCAGCGCGCAGCGATCGGGGCGGGCCTGCAGGCCCGCCCCGATCGCTGCTGTCCTCTCGACTACTCCTCGGCGTTCCCACCGTTGCCGTGGTCCTCGTGGTCACCGCCACCCGCGAGCTCCACCGGTGGGGTGTCCGGGGCCTCCGGGGACTCCACGGAGCGGAAGACGACCGTGTCACCATCCTCGTCGAGGTCGGCCACGATCAGCTGACCGGTGCTGAGCTCACCGTGCAGGAGACGCTCGGAGAGCCGGTCCTCGAGTTCGCGCTGGATCGTGCGACGCAGGGGGCGCGCGCCGAGCTGGGGGTCGTAGCCCTTCTCCGCGAGCCAGCCCTTGAGCTGATCGGTCAGCTCGAGGTCGAGGTCCTTGGTCCTCAGCTGCTTCTTGACCCGCTTGAGCATCAGATCGACGATCTGTTTGATCTCCGCGTGGGAGAGCGGGTGGAAGACGATGGTGTCGTCGATGCGGTTGAGGAACTCCGGTCGGAAGTGCTTCTTCAGCTCGTCGTCCACCTGCGACTTCATCTTCTCGTACATCGTGGAGTCGTCCTCGGCGGCGAACCCGACGCTCGGCGAGGTCAGGTTCTTGGTCCCGAGGTTGGAGGTCATGATCAGGATCGTGTTCTTGAAGTCCACGGTGCGACCCTGGGAGTCGGTCAGCCGCCCGTCCTCGAGGATCTGCAGCAGGGTGTTGAACACATCGGGGTGGGCCTTCTCCACCTCGTCGAACAGCACCACGGAGAAGGGCTTGCGGCGCACCTGCTCCGTGAGCTGGCCACCCTCGTCGTAGCCGACGTAGCCGGGCGGCGAGCCGATCAGCCGGCTGACCGTGTGCTTCTCCATGTACTCCGACATGTCGAGGTGGATCAGGGCATCCTCGTCACCGAACAGGTACTCGGCGAGCGTCTTGGCGAGCTCGGTCTTGCCGACACCCGAGGGCCCGAGGAAGATGAACGAACCCGCGGGGCGCTTGGGGTCCTTGAGCCCCGCCCGGGTCCGACGGATGGCCTTGGACACCGCGGAGATGGACTGCTCCTGGCCGATGACCCGCTTGTGCAGCTCATCCTCCATGTGGAGCAGCTTCTCGGTCTCCTCCTGGGTCAGCTTCAGCACCGGGATGCCGGTCCAGGTGGACAGGACCTCGGCGATGACCTCCTCATCCACCGTCAGCACGGTGTCGAGACCCTCGGAGCGCCACTCGTCCTCGCGGCGGGAGCGGCGGTCGATCAGCTGCTTCTCCTCGTCGCGCAGCGCCGCGGCCCGCTCGAAGTCCTGGCCGTCGATCGCCTCCTCCTTGCGGCGGCGGGCGTCCTCGATCTCCGCATCGAGGTCCTGGAGGTCGGGCGGGGTGGTCATCGAGCGGATCCGCAGCCGCGAGCCGGCCTCGTCGATCAGGTCGATGGCCTTGTCGGGCAGGTAGCGGTCGGAGATGTAGCGGTCAGCGAGCTCAGCGGCAGCCATCAGCGCATCGTCGGTGATGGTCACGCGGTGGTGGGCCTCGTAGCGGTCGCGGAGCCCCTTGAGGATCTCGATGGTGTGCTCCATCGAGGGCTCCTCGACCTTGACCGGCTGGAACCGCCGCTCGAGGGCCGCGTCCTTCTCCAGGTGCTTGCGGTACTCGTCGAGGGTGGTCGCACCGACGGTCTGCAGCTCACCACGGGCAAGCATCGGCTTGAGGATCGACGCGGCGTCTATCGCCCCCTCGGCGGCACCCGCACCGACAAGGGTGTGGATCTCGTCGATGAACAGGATGATGTCCCCGCGGGAGGTGATCTCCTTGAGCACCTTCTTCAGCCGCTCCTCGAAGTCACCGCGATACCGCGAGCCGGCCACCAGCGCGCCGAGGTCGAGGGTGTAGAGGTGCTTGTCCGCGAGCGTCTCGGGCACCTCACCGGAGACCACACGCTGGGCGAGGCCTTCGGCGATCGCGGTCTTGCCGACCCCCGGCTCTCCGATGAGCACCGGGTTGTTCTTGGTGCGCCGCGACAGCACCTGCATGACCCGCTCGATCTCCTTCGCGCGGCCGATCACCGGGTCGAGGTCGCCGTCGCGCGCCGACTGGGTGAGGTTGGTCCCGAACTGATCGAGGATGGTGCTGCCCTCGCGTGACCCCTGGGCCGAGCCCTCGCCCACGCCGGCGCCGGCTTTGCCCTGCTCGCCGCTGGAGTAACCGGAGAGCAGCTGGATCACCTGCTGGCGGACGCGGTTGAGGTCCGCGCCGAGCTTCTGCAGGACCTGGGCGGCGACCCCTTCGCCCTCCCGGATGAGGCCGAGCAGGATGTGCTCGGTCCCGATGTAGTTGTGGCCGAGCTGCAGCGCTTCCCGCAGGGACAGCTCGAGGACCTTCTTGGCCCGGGGAGTGAAGGGGATGTGACCGGCGGGCGCCGTCTGGCCACGACCGATGATCTCGGTGACCTGGTTGCGCACCGCCTCGAGGGAGATGCCCATGGACTCCAGGGCCTTGGCGGCGACCCCCTCCCCCTCGTGGATCAGGCCGAGCAGGATGTGCTCGGTCCCGATGTAGTTGTGGTTGAGCATCCTCGCTTCTTCCTGCGCGAGGACGACCACTCGTCGGGCCCGGTCGGTGAACCGCTCGAACATGCGGAGGACTTTCTGGCTGGGGGGTCCGTGGATCGTGGGGGAGGTCCTCTGTCCGGCGCTGCCCGGATCTGCCACCCCGCACGAGCGTAACCCATGACGGACATCGCGAAACTGCTCTCTCAGGTCTTCGGCACCCGACGGCCCGGGGTTGTCCCGGACTGCGGCCGTGGGCGGCTGCGGCGCGCAGGGTGGCGCAGGAACGGTGCGGAGGCGCCGTTCGCGGACCGTGTCGGCGCAGCGGACCTGCGCGGACACGGCGCAGGTCCGCTGCGGACTAGAACCACTTGGAGGGCAGCTGTCGGGGCCGGTAGTGGTCGACGTGGTCGAACAGCTCGTCGATCGTCGGCGCGACATGCCAGAGTCCGGCGTACTCCCGTTTGGCGAACCCCTGCTCGAACAGATGCTCGAACATCGCGAGGAGCGGCTGCCAGAAGCCGTGCACGTCCACCAGCACGATGGGCTTGTCGTGGTAGCCGAGCTGCTTGAGGGTGAGGACCTCGAGCAGCTCCTCCATCGTCCCGAGGCCACCGGGCAGCGCCACGAAGGCGTCGGCGCGCTCGTACATCGCCCGTTTGCGATCGCCCATCCCGTCGGTGATGAGCAGCTCATCGCAGGCCGGGTCAGCGAGACCACGGTCCGCCATCAACTGCGGCAGCACCCCCGTGACGTGGCCACCGGCCTCTCGGGTCGCCAGGGCGAGGACCCCCATCAGCCCGACGTCGGTCCCCCCGTAGATCAGGGCGTCCCCACGCTCGCCGATCCGGTACCCGAAGGCGCGTGCGACCGCCCGGTAGCGGTCGTCGACGACATCCGAGGACGAGGTGTAGGCGGTGAAACGCACGTCGGCTCCTCGCCGTGTGGGTGGGTCCGGGAGCACCCATCATGCCGGACCGTCGTGCGTCAGGCCTCCCGGGTGTCGCAGCTCACTCCGAGATCGGAGGTACGTCCGCGTGCGCGCCGGCTGCACCACCCACACCCGCGTCACGCTCGGAGGTCGTGACGGACGGCAGCAGGTTCTCGAGCGGGACCAGCTTCAGCGGTGGCCGCGCCAGATCGATCAGGTCCACGACGACGGGATCAGCATCCTCACCGCCAGGGCAACGTCCCACCGCCTCCGGCTCCTGCTCGCGCTCAGCCTTGCGGACCCGCCGCCGCCACCGCCGACCCATCACCACCACCTTCCATGAGTGGTAACGGCCGATGCTGCCATCTGCAGACACCGACGGGGTAGAGGCAGGCGGCCCTGTACGGGCCTCCTCCTGACCCGCCGCGGTCCCCGCAACCCCGCTGTCGGGGCGGGGGTCACTGCTGCTGCGGCCGCAGGGTGGGGAACAGGATGACGTCACGGATGTTGGCGACGTCGGCGAGGAGCATCACGAGGCGGTCCACGCCCACGCCCAGCCCACCGGTCGGGGGCAGCCCCAGCTCCATCGCACGCAGGTAGGCCTCGTCGACGACCATCGCCTCCTCATCGCCGGCGGCCTTGGCCTCCGCCTGCGCCTCGAACCGGGTGCGCTGGTCGTCCGGGTCGATCAGCTCCGAGAAGGCGTTGGCGTGCTCGCGACCGACCACGATCAGCTCGAAGCGTTCGGTGACCCCCGGGTCGCTGCGGTGCCGTCGCGCCAGAGGTGACACCTCGACGGGGTAGTCCATCACGAAGGTGGGGTCCCACAGGGTGTGTTCGACCAACGCCTCGTACAGCTCCAGCACCAGCTTGCCCGGCCCCCAGGCCGGCTCCCAGGGGACCTGGTGCTGCTCGCACACCGCCCGCAGCTCGACCAGGTCCGTGCCGTAGTCCAGCTCACCACGCCCGGTGGCCTCACGCACCAGCTCCAACAGTGACACCCGTCGGAACGGCGCAGCCAGGGACACCTTCCGCCCCTGGTAGGACAGCTCGGTGGTGCCCCGGGCCGCCCGGGCGGCGCGGGCGAACAGCGACTCGGTGAGCGCCATCACGTCGTGGTAATCGGCGTAGGCCTCGTAGGACTCGAGCATCGTGAACTCGGGGTTGTGCCGGGTGGACATCCCCTCGTTGCGGAAGCTGCGGTTGATCTCGTAGACCCGGGGCATACCGCCCGCGATGAGCCGTTTCAGGTACAGCTCCGGGGCGATCCGGAGGTAGAGGTCGGCCTCGAGGGCGTTGTGGTGGGTCACGAAGGGTCGGGCTGCAGCACCGCCGGGGATGGGGTGCAGCATCGGGGTCTCCACCTCGACGAAGCCCCGCTCCTCCATCTCCGCACGCAGGGCACCCAGCACCTTGGCACGCAGCTCGAACACCCTGCGGGCGTCGGCGTTGACCACCAGATCGAGCTCCCGCTGCCGGAACCGTGCCTCGGTATCCGACAGCCCGTGCCACTTGTCCGGCAGGGGCCGGAGCCCCTTCGACAGCAGCGTCAGGGTGGTCGGCTTGACCGACAGCTCACCGGTCTTGGTGGCCACGACCTCCCCCTGCGCGCCGAGCCAGTCGCCGACGTCGACCAGCTCGAGCAGCGCACGTGATCCCTCGTCGAGCGCGGCACGTGGGCAGAACAGCTGGAGGTCGACGCCGTCCTCGCGGAGCACCACGAAGGTCAGCTTCCCCATCCGACGGATGCTGATGATGCGGCCGGCGACGGTGCACCGCTCGCCGGTGTCGGTCTGCGGGGCGAGATCGGGGTAGCGGCCGCGGACATCCGCGAGCGACGCCGTCGGCGCGAACCGGACCGGGTAGGGCTCCACCTCGGCGGCTCGGAGTTGGGCGACCTTCTCACGGCGCGTCGCGATGATCTCCTGCAGCTTCGAGCCGGTCGACGCATCGGTGTCGGTGTCGGTGTCGGCGTCGGTGTCGGTGTCGGCGTCGGTGTCGGCGTCGGCGTTGGCGTCGTCGCTGGCGTGGGGCGTCTGGGCGTCCACGGAACGTCCTTGTCGAGGTGGTGATGGCCGCGCGTCTCGGGGCGCGAGCGTCGATCGCCCGCCTGGAGCGGGCTGGCGGGGCTGATCCGCGGCTGCCAACGCTACTCCCGACGGCGAGGTTGCGGTCCGCCGGCGCCCACCGGCGTCGTGGGAACGGTCCCGCCCGGGGTGGTCCGGCGTGGGGTGGTCCCGAGGACGGGAGCGGCCTGGGCACATCCCGCGTGCAGCCGGCGCCAGCCGGGCGACCGGGCGGGACACTCCTGTCCCCTTCGGGGCACCAACCCGCCCTCAAGGCCTGATCGGGCGACCAGACGGGACATCGACGTCCCGGATCGTGCCCCGACCGGCGGACACCACAGGCCGGCGGGCCAGCGGGCCGGCGGCGCGGCGGCCCGGCGGTGACGGCCCGTAGCGCGGCGGCGCGGCGGCGCGGCGGCGCGGCGGCGGCGCGGCGGCGCGGCAGCGGCGCGGCGGCGCCACAGCGATGGCC
>PXDB01000025.1 GCA_003565155.1 Nitriliruptoraceae bacterium
ACCCCGCTCGGCCCGCCGCCTCTCGACGACGGACTGGGGCCTGCTGCCGGGCACTCCGGTGTCTACCCGGTCGGGACTTCCACCCGCGGGCACGACGCAACTTCCAGGACGCAACATGGCCACAGCTTCCGGCGCAGCCGCGGTCGGTAGGTCGTCCGGGCCCGCCGGAGGCCGCCGCGAGTTGTGCATGGCCACAGCTTCCGGCTGGCGTCGGCCGATGCGCGCGCGGCTCAACCGGTGTACAGCACCGGGCACCGGGCACCGGCCTTGCGAGGAGAGCCCGTCATCGCCTCGGCGCAGACCGTTCACACCCCGGCGGCGCGCATCCCGGCGAGCTCCTTCTTCAGATCGCCGATCTCGTCCCGTAGCCGGGCGGCGTACTCGAAGCGCAGCTCCCCGGCGGCGGTGTGCATCTCCTCCTCGAGGCGCTGGATCAGCGCAGCCAGCTCCTCGGCAGGGAGCTCCTCGGTGTCGACGGCATCGGAGGGCAGCGGCGCCGGCGCGTCATCGGCCCGGTACTCCTCGCCGAGCTCCTCGGCGCGCACCGCGGCGATGATGTCGCCCACGCGCTTGCGGATCGTCTGGGGATCGATGCCGTGCTCGGCGTTGTAGGCCAGCTGCTTCTCGCGGCGCCGCTCCGTCTCGTCAAGTGCGGCCTTCATCGAGTCGGTCAGATCGTCGGCGTACATCACCACCGAGCCGTCCACGTTGCGGGCGGCACGCCCGATCGTCTGGATCAGGGACGTGGAGGAGCGCAGGAACCCCTCCTTGTCCGCGTCCAGGATCGCCACCAGCGACACCTCGGGGAGGTCGAGCCCCTCCCGCAGCAGGTTGATGCCCACCAGCACGTCGAACTCACCGATGCGCAGGCTGCGCAGGATCTCCACCCGTTCCACGGTGTCGATGTCGGAGTGGAGGTAGCGGACCCGGATGCCGTTCTCCAGCAGGTAGTCGGTGAGATCCTCGGCCATCTTCTTGGTCAGCGTGGTCACCAGGACCCGCTGCCGGGCGTCCGTGCGCCGGCGGATCTCCTCCATCAGGTCGTCGATCTGGCCCTTCGTGGGCTTGACCACCACCTTGGGATCCACCAGCCCGGTGGGGCGGATGATCTGCTCGGCGATCGTGTCCGACTCGCGCCGCTCGTAGGGCCCGGGTGTCGCGGAGATGAACAGCCGCTGGCCGACGCGTTGCAGGTACTCGTCGAAGGTCAGCGGCCGGTTGTCCCGCGCGGAGGGCAGCCGGAACCCGTGCTCGATCAGGTTGTCCTTGCGGGAACGGTCCCCCTCGTACATCCCGCCGATCTGGGGCACGGTGACGTGGGACTCATCGAGGAACACCACGAAGTCATCGGGGAAGTAGTCCAGCAGGGTGTAGGGCGCCTCGCCGGCCGCGCGGCCGTCGAAGTGGCGGGAGTAGTTCTCGATGCCGTTGCAGGAGCCGACCTCGCGGATCATCTCGAGGTCGTGGTTGGTCCGCATCTTCAGCCGCTGCGCCTCGAGCAGCTTGCCCTCGGCCTCGTACTCCTCGAGACGCTCGTTGAGCTCCACCTCGATGGAGCCGAGCGCGCGTTCCAGCGCCGCCTGGGACGAGACGTAGTGGGAGGCCGGGAAGACCATCGCGGAGCGGACCGGCTTGCCGACCTCGCCGGTGAGGGTGTCCACGCGGACGATGCGGTCCACCTCGTCGCCGAAGAACTCCACCCGCAACGCCCGCTCGTCGTCGGCGGGGAAGATCTCCAGGGTGTCGCCCCGTACACGGAAGGTCCCGCGGACGAGGTTGAGGTCGTTGCGGCTGTACTGCAGGGAGACGAGCTTGCGGATCGAGGCGTCGAGGCCGGCTTCCTGTCCCGTCTCCAGCACCAGCACGTGGTCGGTGTACTGGAAGGGAGAACCGAGGCCGTAGATGCAGGACACGGAGGCGACCACGACCACGTCGCGGCGGGACAGCAGTGCCATGGTGGCACGGTGCCGGAGCCGATCGATCTCGTCGTTGATCGACGAATCCTTCTCGATGTAGGTGTCGCTGGAGGCGATGTAGGCCTCCGGCTGGTAGTAGTCGTAGTAGGAGACGAAGTACTCGACGGCGTTGTCGGGGAGGAACTCCCGGAACTCGTTGGCCAGCTGGGCCGCCAGCGTCTTGTTCGGCGCCATCACCAGGCAGGGGCGCTGGAGCCGTTCCAGCACCTTGGCGGCGGTGAAGGTCTTGCCGGTTCCGGTCGCACCGAGGAGGGTGACCGCCTTCTCCCCGTCGGAGAAGGCCTGGGCGAGCTGCTCGATGGCGGTGGGCTGGTCCCCGGAGGGCTCGAACTCCGCCACCACACGGAAGGGGGTGTCGTCGGCCACGTGGCGGTGGAGCTCGGCGCGGTCGTTGGTGGCGGATGGGGACGTCGAGGTGGACATGCAGACACGGTACCCCGCGGCCGCCGACGACCCGGGCCACGTACCGTCGCCGCCGGGGTGCTCTACCGTCCTGTGCACTCCAGCCACCCGCCCATCGGAGACCTCGACCCGTGTCCGCCCTCCTCGCAGCCCTCCCGATCCTGCTGGTGCTCGTGCTGATGCTGGGGCTCGGCTGGCCGGCCTCACGGGCAGGCATCGCCGGCGCGAGCTTGGCGCTCGGGGTGGCCTTGTTCGGTTACGGGCTCGGGACCGAGGTACTGCCCGACGTCGGCGTGGTGGGCAGCGTCCTCGGCGTCGCTGCGGAGGCGACCTTCACCTCGGCCACGATCCTGTGGATCATCCTGCCGGCGCTGGCGATCTACCATCTGCAGGTCGCCACCGGCGGGACCGATGTCCTGCGGGTGGCACTCGGTCGGCTCTCGGACGACCCCCGGATCCTCGCGCTGTTGATCGCCTGGTTCTTCACCCTGTTCATGGAGGGTGGGGCCGGGTTCGGGTCACCGGTCGCCCTGGCGGCGCCCTTCCTCGTCGGTATCGGCTACAAGCCCCTGGTGGCCGTGGTCATCGCCATGATCGGCAACGCCGTGGGCGTGTCCTTCGGCGCCATCGGCACACCCGTGGTCCCCATGGTCGCCGCGACCGGGCTCGATCCCCTCGAGCTGTCCGCAGCCAGCGCCACCTACCACCTGGCCTTCGGTGTGGTCCCCCTGATCATCATGATGTTCCTGGCCTCGCGTGGGACCGGCACGCGGATGACCGGTGCCATCTGGTTGTGGACGGTGTTCGCCGCCGCGGCGTTCCTGGTGCCGATGTGGGTGCTGGCCACCTTCGTGGGTCCGGAGCTGCCGACGCTCGGTGGCGCGCTGATCGGGGCCGGCATCTTCATCTCCGTGCTGCTGCTGGTCCGTCGGCTGCGCCCCGAGGCCACCGCGCCGACCATGGCGGAGACCGCCGGGTCCGAGGGCGACCCCGGGTCGGCGGCGGCCTCGGAGGCGGATGCCGTCACGGATCCACATGCAGAGGACCCCCCGATCGGCGACGTGGAGGCGGACCGTGCCGCGCTGCTGCGCGCGGGTGCGCCGTACCTGATCCTGATCTCCCTGGTGCTGCTGACCCGGCTGGTCCCCTTCGTCGCCGAGCCGCTCGATGCGGTGGAGCTGGTCTGGACGCTCGATGGCGGCTTCACCGGCAGCTTCGCACCGCTCACCCACCCCGGGACCCTGCTGGTGGTGTCCTTCCTCCTCGGCGCGCTCGTGCAGAAGGCCCGCACCCCCACCGTCGGTGGCGCCCTGTCCACCACCCTCAGGCAGCTGATCCCGGTCACCATCGCCCTGCTGGCCATGCTGCTCCTGGCCCGCACGATGGTCCGCTCGGGGATGACCGAGGAGCTCGCCGCTGCGGCGGCCGGCTCGGTCGCCTCGGCCTGGCCGGTGCTGGCCCCTCTGGTCGGGGTGCTGGGCACCTTCGTCACCGGATCGGGGACCGCCTCGAACGTGCTGTTCACCGACCTCCAGGTCGCGACCGCCGACCAGCTCGACTACCCGCAGGTGCCCCTGCTGGGCGCCCAGAACTTCGGTGCGGCCGTCGGCAACGCCATCGCCCCGCACAACATCGTGGCCGGCGGTGCGACGGTGGGCCTAACCGGGTCGGAGGCCGAGGTGATGCGCCGCACCATCGGGTTCTCCCTGGTGTACGGCATCCTCGGCGGTGCGCTTGCCCTGCTGCTCGTGTGACGGCGCAGGCACGGCTCACCTCGCGGCGTGGCGCCCCCTGGCCCTGGCCTCCAGGTGGGCCTGGAGTCGGTCCACCTCGGCGGTGAGACCGTCCAGGTCGCCCTCGTTCATCACCACGTGATCAGCTGCCGCACGACGGGCCTGGTCATCGACCTGTTGGCGCATGCGGGCACGGACGTCGTCGGGATCGAGGCCGCGCTGGGTCACCAATCGGTCGAGGCGGACCTGCGCGTCGGCCAGCACGGCCACGACGGCATCGAACCGGCCCGCCTGGCCGGTCTCGATCAGCAGGGGGTGGTCAACGACCACGATGCGCGCGGGATCGTCGTGATCATCCGCGGCCAGCACCGTCAGGCGCTCCGCGATGCGGGCGGCGACGCGCGGGTGGGTGATGCGGTCGAGGTCCCGGCGGGTGTCCTCGTCGACGAAGGCCCGTCGGGCCAGCTCCGCACGGTCCAACGTGCCGTCCGCCTGGAGGACACCGCTGCCGAAGCGGGCGGCGATCTCCTCCAGGGCGGGCTCGCCCGGTTGCACGATCTCCCGGGCCACCTCGTCGAGATCGATCACCTCAGCGCCGTGATGGGCGAGACGCGCCGACACGGTGGACTTCCCGCTGCCGATGCCGCCGGTCACCGCGACGAGGTACATGGCTGCTCCCTTCCCTGACACGGCGCCAGACACCGTCGGTGCGGTCGGTGGACGACCGCGCCCCGGTGTGTCCACCGGGGCGCAGCGTGCGTCGAGCGTGCGGCCTCAGGCCGGCCCGGTCTCCTCGTCAGCGTCCTCCGCAGCTGCCTCCTCGACGGCGGCGTCGGCGTCGGCCGGTGCAGCAGCCGCGTCGTCCGCGGCTTCGGCGGTGTCAGCGCTGGTGACCGGCTCGTCCGGCACGGACCCGGCCGGCTCCGGCTCCGGCTCCGGGGTCGTCTCCTCGGGGACCGCGGCCTCCGCGAGCGCGATTTCCTCCGGGCTCATGGAGGACGCCTCGCGGCCGAACCCCGCCTGGGCGAAGGCGGCCGCCAGGGTGCCGCCCCCGCCGCCGGCATCGTCGCCGGAGGAGTACGCCGTCTCCACGGCCGGCTCCTCGTAGGGGGAGTCCTCGGTGGCAGAGGCGGTCGGCGCCTGCGCCTGCTTCAGAGAGAGCGAGATCCGACGGCGCACGGTGTCGATGTCGATGACCTTGACCTCGATCTTGTCGCCGACGTTGACCACGGCTTCCGGTACCTCGACGTGGCGCTCAGCGAGCTCGGAGATGTGGACGAGGCCCTCGATGCCGTCGGCGACCTTGACGAAGGCACCGAAGGGCACGAGCTTGGTGACCTCACCATCGACGATCTCACCGACAGCGTGCTCGCGGGCGAAGCGCTGCCAGGGGTCCTCCTGGGTGGCCTTGAGCGACAGCGAGACACGCTCGCGGTCGAGGTCCACGTCCAGGACCTCCACCTCGACCTCGTCGCCGACCTCGACGACCTCGGAGGGGTGGTCGATGTGCTTCCAGGACAGCTCGGAGACGTGGACCAGTCCGTCGACACCGCCGAGGTCCACGAAGGCCCCGAAGTTGACGATGGAGGACACCACACCCGCGCGGACCTCGCCCTTCTGCAGGGAGGTCAGGAAGTCGTTGCGGAACTCGCTCTGGGTCTCCTCGAGGAACTTACGCCGGGACAGCACCACGTTGTTGCGGTTCTTGTCGAGCTCGATGATCTTGCACTCGAGCGACTCACCCACGTAGGGCTGGAGGTCGCGCACGCGGCGCATCTCCACCAGCGACGCGGGCAGGAAGCCGCGCAGACCGATATCGAGGATCAGTCCACCCTTGACCACCTCGATCACCGAGCCCTGGACGGTGCGGTCGCCCGCGTAGATCTGCTCGATGGTGCCCCAGGCGCGCTCGTACTGGGCGCGCTTCTTGGACAGGACGAGTCGTCCCTCCTCGTCCTCCTTCTTCATGACCAGGGCCTCGATCACGTCGCCGACGGCGACGATCTCGTTGGGGTCCACGTCCAGCTTGATGGACAGCTCGCGGGAGGGGATGACCCCTTCGGATTTCCATCCGATGTCGAGCAGGACCTCGTCAGGGTCGACCTTGACGACCACCCCTTCGATGATCTTGCCGTCCTCCATGGCGGTGACGGTGCCCTCGAGGGCGGCTTCGAACTCATCGTCGGTCAGATCGTGCTCGACGATGCTCTCACCCGTGGAGGTCATGGACCCGCCGGGGTCCTGGGCGAGGACGACCGGGTCGTCGGCTGTGGGAGCCTGGCCGGGCGCGGGAGTCTGGTCGGTGGTCGGGGTCTCGGACATCGGGGTCGGGTCTCTTCGGTCAGGGGATGGGGGACAGGGATGCTGCCGGCGCGAAGGTGCTGCGAGGAGGCCCGCCCATCCGCGTCGAGGTGGTGCCCCGACCACCACCGGCGGTGGTTGGTCGGCGGCCCCACGTCCGTCCTCGGTCGTCACGTCTCCGGGACACGTCCCATGATGCTGTGGTCGACCTGACGGCGCGCGGTGGCTGGCCTGCTGGACGCCGGCAGCCGAAAGGGTCGCAGCACCCTGCCACGGTGTCAACGTAGGGTGCACGGTCCAGTACCCCGGAGACCGCGTGGCCGACCCCGACACCGCCCCCGAAACCGCCCCCGAAACCGCCCCCGACACCGCCTCGAGCGCCCATCCGCCTGCACGGGATGTCGCCGACCGACCCGAACCGCAGGTCGCCGACCCGCCCGAACCGCAGGTCGCCGACCCCGCGGTCGGCACCGCCGGTGACCATCCGACGCGGCTGCCCGAGGGCCTCGTGCTCCACGCGGACGGTCTGGCGCGGTGCTGGTGGTGCGGCCACGACGACCAGTACGTGGCCTACCACGACACCGAGTGGGGCGTGCCCGTCCACGACGAAGGGCGCCTGTTCGAGAAGCTGTGCCTCGAGGGGTTCCAGGCAGGGCTGTCCTGGCTGACCATCCTGCGCAAGCGCGCGGCCTTCCGGGAGGCCTTCGAGGGCTTCGACCCCGCGACCGTCGCCCGCTACGGCGACACCGAGGTGGCACGTCTCCTGCACGATGCCCGCATCGTGCGCAACCGCGCGAAGATCACCGCCACGATCAGCGGTGCCGCTGCGCTGCTCGAGCTCCACGCACGCGGGGAGACCCTGGACGCGCTGGTGTGGCGCTTCGCCCCGTCGGCGCACCCCGCGCCCCGCCACCCGAGCGACGTCCCCGTCACCACGCCGGAGGCCACGGCGCTGTCAGCGGCCCTGAAGGGGTGCGGTTTCCGGTTCGTCGGTCCGACGACCGTCTACGCCTTCATGCAGTCGATGGGGCTGGTGAACGATCACCTCGTCGGCTGCTGGCGTCGCGACCATCCGGCGCTCGGCGGACGGTACGCCGCACCGCAGCGATGAGCGCCGCATCGCGGCAGCGTCCCTCGTCGGGCCACCGCCCGGGCGCGTGACGGCTACCGTCGTCCGGCGAGGTGCGTGGCGGGTGGACCGTCCACCTCGACACCCGGGTGGAGGAGCAGCGAGGTGGCGGATCGGTGGCGACGGCGCAGACGCCGCCGGGGGGCGCTGCAGCGCCATGACGATGACCTGCCGAAGACGGGGCTGTTCACCGAACCGGTGCGCGTCACGCGCCTGGAGGCGCTCGAACCGGAGCGGATCGATGCCGCGACACCGACGGTGCGGGTGACCTTCCTGATCGAGGTCAAGGACGCCGAGGACCGGCGCTGCTCGGACCTCGCGGTCGATGCGCGGATGACCGGCCCGGACCGCCAGGGGCAAGTGCAGGGGGCGACCGACCTCTTCGGTCGCGTGAAGGTGCAGATGACCGGTCCCCCGGGCGCCTACCGCATCGAGGTGCTCGAGGTCGCCGCCAAGGCGCTGGCCTTCGACCGTGCGGTCGGCCCGCTCACCGCCGACGTCGAGGTGGCTGCCGAGTAGCCGCCGGAGACGGATCCGCTGTGCGCCGACCCACAGCCGATCGACAGTCGATCCACAGCGCCTTGGCGATGGTGCGTCCCATCGTCGAGCCAGTGGGAGGCTGTGCCGATGCTGGAACTCCGAGGGTTGCACAAGCGCTACGGGGACGTCACCGCGCTGAACGGGATCTCGCTGACCGCTGCACCGGGTCGGCTGTTGGGCTTCCTCGGCCCGAACGGGGCGGGCAAGTCGACCACGATGCGGGCGGTGTTCGGGCTGGTCAGGCTCGACCGGGGCACGGTGCACTGGCAGGGCCGAGCGATCGACGCTGATGCCCGCCGACGCTTCGGCTACATGCCGGAACAGCGGGGCCTGTACCCCCGCATGGGCATCGCCGACCAGCTCACCTACCTCGGCGAGTTGCACGGACTGTCGGCATCGTCCGCCCGTGACGCGGCAACGCGGTGGCTCACCGACCTGGGGCTCGCGGACCGGGCGGGTGCTCCCCTCACCGAGCTGTCCCACGGCAACCAGCAACGGGTCCAGCTCGCGGCCGCACTGGTCCACGGACCCGATCTACTGATCCTCGACGAGCCGCTGAACGGCCTGGACCCGCTGGGGATCGAGCTCCTCGGCGACATGATCCGCGAGCAGGCCGAGGCTGGCGCGACCGTGGTGCTCTCGAGCCACCAGCTCGAACTGGTCGAGGGCTTGTGCGACGACGTCGTCATCGTCGCCGATGGACACGATCGCCTGTCGGGCAGCCTCCGCGAGATCCGCGCCGCCCATCCCGACCGTGAGGTGTTCGTCCGGCTGGCTGGCGGGACCACACCGCTCCCGCCTCCGAGCGCGGAGGTCGTGGCGACCACGACGGAGGGGACGCGCCTTCGGGTCCCGGCCGACGTCGACGCGGTCCAGCTCCTCGACGGGCTGGCGCGACAGGGCACGGTCGAAGGGTTCCGTTTCGAGACCCCGCCGCTCGCCGAGGTGTTCCGCCGCACCGTCGGGGCCAGCATCACCGAGGTCGAGGCAGGAGCACGCGACGACCAGCGCCGCGACGACCGGGAGGTGGCGGCATGACGCAGACCCGCACGATCGCCCTGGTGCTACGACGCGAGCTGCATGACCGGCTGCGCAACGGGATGCTGTGGGGCGTGACGGTGGTGCTCAGCCTGGGCGTCGTCGCCCTGGTCGTCCTGCCCCCCCTGCTGGCCGACGACGCGCCGGAGCGCTACGAGGTGGCGCTCGTCGACGGCCGGACCGACGCGTTTGGTGCGGCGCTCACGCAGCACGGTCCACTCCTCGACATCGAGGTCGCGACGACGGTCGTGGACCAGGAGTCCGCAGCGGTCGGGATGCTCACCGCTGACGAGGTCGACGCCGCGCTGGTCGGGGGACCACGACTGGTCACCGAGGACGGCTCGGCGTCCACCGAACTCGAGACCACGGTCACCCAGACCGTCGCACAGCAGCGCCTGCTCGACGCGCTGTCGGCCCAGGGGATACCGCCGACGACCGCGCGGAGCCTGCTCGCGCAGGAGATCAGCGTCCCGGTCGTGGACCCCGCCGGGGAATCGGCGGATGGCGACGCCGCGCTCATCCTCGCACTCGTCGTGACCCTGGTGGTGATGCTGATGATCCAACTCAACGCGGCGATGGTCCTGAGCGGGACGGTCGAGGAGAAGAGCAACCACGTGGTCGAGGTGCTGCTCGGCACGTTGCGGCCCTGGCACCTGCTCACGGGAAAGCTCGTCGCACTGGGGGTCCTGGCCCTCGGGCAGGTCGCGATCATCGCAACAGCCGGGTTGTCGGCCAACGCGCTCGTGGGCGGGGCGGACCTGCCCGAGTTCGGGCTCGGCGCGGTCGCGGTCGGCGTCCTGATGCTGGTCATCGGCTACGCCTTCTACGCGGCCCTGTTCGCGGTGGCGGGTTCGCGGGCAGGCTCGGTCGAGGAGGCCTCGTCCACCCAGGGACCCTTCCTCCTCGCGATCTTCGCGAGCATCATCCTCGTCTTCCTCGTGGTACTTCCCAACCCGACCGGCACCGTCGCCGTCGTGCTGTCCCTGCTCCCACCGAGCGCGCCCTTCACCCTGCCGGCCCGGGTCGCCCTCGAGGCCCTTCCGGTGTGGCAACTGGTCGCCGGCGTGGCGATGACCGTCCTCGGGACCGTCCTCGCGGTGCGCCTCGCAGGCCGCATGTACGCGGCGACGATCCTCGCCGGGGGGTCGGTCGGGTGGCGGGAGTCGCTGCGCGCCGAAGCCGTCCCCTGATCGACGCTGCCGCTGACCGACCCGACAGCGCAACGCGTCCAAGAGCGCCGCAACGAGGCGCAACACCCGGTGAAACCACGAGCAAGACCCCGTGGAACGACGCGCAACACCCCGTGAAAGGAGCGATCGATGCGCAACGATCCCGCCTCGAGCACCGGACCCCCCTCCGGTGCGCACACCGTCCGATCCGGTCAGGGAGCCACCCCCAGGGACCGGGGAACCCTCGTGTGGTTGTACGGCGAGGCACCGCTGGCACGCACCGGTCTGGTGGGCGTGGTCCTGTTGGCCGTCCTCGCGGCGGGCCTCGCCGGCCTCGTGCTGAACGTGCTCGGGCTCCCGCCCGTGGCGGTCTTCGCGCTGGCGATCGTCGGCATCGCCCTGACGTGGCTCGCTGAGGTCGTGCACGCCGGCAGCGGACCGGTGGCCGCAGGTCTGCGGTTGCTCGGTCTCCCGGCCGCCGCCATCGGTGGTTTCGCGCTGACCACCTGGCTGACCGACGCCGTCAGCGGCGGAGGGGCCCTGGCCGTCGCCGTCGGGGTGACCGTTGCCGCCGGCGCCCTCGGCGAGGCCCTGCGGGCGGGACTGGCACAGCGGTGGGGACGGCTGACCGCGGAACGGGTCATGGTGGGTCCGGCCCTGATGGTCGGCGCCATGTTCCTCATGACGATCGGAGCGACCTCGGGCGGGATGTCCTGATGCGACCACACGGAGGACCTGCCAACCCCAGCCGGGCCCGCACCCCGACAGCGCTCCCCGCCCACGCGGGGACCGCAGAGACGACAGGAGACACCATGCGTACGACAGCCCTCCGCCGAGGTCGACCCTCGTCGACGGTCCTGGTCGGCCTCGCGGTCGCCCTGTTCGCGGCGGCCGCCTGCGACGCGACCGACGACGCCGACGAGACCGGCGATGCTGTGGAGACCACGGACGCTGACGAGACCGCGGACGCAGAGGAGACCACGGACGCCGGCGAGGCCGCGGACGCAGCCGAAGCCGATCCGTCGGCGACGGATCTGGCGATCGACGAGGACTGCTTCGGCGTGGAGGTCGCGGTCCCCGACCCGGATGGGGTCACCTGCGGGACCGTGACGGTGCCGCTGGACCACGACACGCCGGACGGGGACACGATCGACATCGCGGTCGCGGCCGTCGCCGGCGAGAGCGACGCCGCCCCGGTCTACGTGCTGAACGGCGGCCCCGGTGCGCCCCTCGTCGCTCCGGTGCTGGGCCAGCCGGAGGCGGTCGATCGCTTCGCCGTCGACGACCGCGACCTGGTCCTGATCGACCAACGCGGTGTCGGACGCAGCGACCCGGAACTCTCGTGCGCGGCGTTCGACGATGTGGACGAGGGCGCCGTCCCCGATACTGACGAGTCCCTCGAGGTGCTCGCGGCGTGTCGCGACGAGCTGACCGATGCCGGTGTCGACCTCGCTGCCTTCGACCACACCGGGAACGCCGAGGACATCCACGCGGTCCGTGCCGCGCTCGGCCACGACGAGGTGGTACTGCGGGGCGCGTCCTACGGCAGCCACCTCGCGCTGCACGCGGCAACGCTGGATCCCGCTGGCGTCGAGGCACTGGTCCTCAACTCCCCCGCGGATCCGTCGGAGAACTACCTCCAGGAGTTCGCGCCCGGGTTCCAGGGCGCGCTCGAGCGGGTCGCCGAGGCCTGTGCCGCCGACGAGCGCTGCGCGGAGCCCTTCGGCGACCTCGAGGAGGCGATGGAAGCGGTCGTCGCCCGGCTCGCGGACCAGCCCGAGGAGGTCACCGCGGCCCCTCCGATCGGCGGGGACGAGGTGACCAGGACCTACACCCCGGAGACCTTCCTGGCGGCGGTGTTCGCCACGATGTACCTGCCGGATGGCGGCGCCGCCATCCTGCCGCTCCTCGTCCACGAGGCGCGTGAGGGAGACCTCGAACCGATCGCGAGCATGCACGCGACGCAGGAGCAGCTGCTGCTCGCTGACCTCTCGCACGGGATGTACCACTCCATGGTGTGCACGGGCGAGGCCGCGGCCTTCGACGCTGACGCTGGACGGGAAGCGGTGGGCTGGAGCGCCGTGCAGGACCACTGGTTCGCGCACCAGACCATCGGCGGCGCCCACAACGACGCCACGTGCGAGGTGTGGGACGTGCCAGCCGCCTTCGATCCCGGGGAGCTGACGCTGGCCGACGACGTCCCCGCGCTGCTCGTCACCGGTGGGTTCGATCACGTCACGCCACCGGAGACCGGGGAGCGCCTGCACGCCGAACTCCAGACCAGCTACCTCGTCGAGGCACCCACCCTCGCCCACGACCCCCTCGGCGGGCTCGATGTCATGGTCGAAGGTTGTGGCGCCAGCATCGTCGAGGCGTTCGTCGCCGACCCGACCACCGAGCCGGATACGAGCTGCGTCGAGCGGATCCCGTCGCGTGATGCCCTCGGCGACTGGTTCGGCTGATCCGCGCGCTCACGGCCACGTGCACCTCCCCGCGCACCGCCCCGGTCAGGGCCGGACGGCAGGCGGTGCGGGGAGGTGCGGCCCAGTGCGGGCGGTGACCGTCAGCGAGGTCACCGCGTGCGGTCTATCCGCGCCGCAGCGCGACGCGGCCGGCCAGCACGCCGACGAGCAGCAGCACGCCGGCGAACGCGCCGAGGCCTGCGAGCGCCGGAGCCACCTCGGACACCGCGGCCCCGCGTGAGACCAGGTCGCCGAAGGCGTCCATGGCCCAGCCGTGCGGGGTGGCCAGGGCGAGCTGACGCAGCCACCCACCGACGATGTCGAGCGGCCACAGGGCCCCGCCGAGGGCGGCGAGCACGATGCCGACGCCGGGCCCCAGGGCGATGACCTGCTCGCTGGTGCGTGCCAGCGACCCCACCACCATCGCCGCGCCGGCCGCAGGCATGAAGGTTCGGTGTCAGGCGTGATCGCCGCGTCGGGCAGCGAAGGGGGGACGCCGGGCTCATGACAACCCCGGGCCGGCCAGCGGTGCCCCGACGGTGATCGGCGCCGGTCTGCGCGTCGAGACCCACGGCGAGCCCCGCCTGGACGCCGCGTCCATCAGTGCATCGAGGTCGTCGGTGCCGTCCGGCAGCAGTGCCGCTCCGGCGTCGTCACCGAACAGCTCGGCGAAGGCGTCACCGAGTTCGTCGGGCTCCGAGGTGGCGAGGACCTCCTCGACGCGCGACTGCGCCGTCCAGGTCAGCGTGGCCGCGACGGCGGTCGCGGTCTGCTCGAGCTCGGCTGCCAGCTGGCCGGCGACCGAGGTCGCGATCACGCCGGCCACCGCCTCGCCATCGCCGACCAGGGCCTGCGCTGCGCCCAGCAGCTCGGGGAGCACGCTGCGGCTGTCCCCACACACCACGGTCAGCCCGTCGGCGTGGACGTCGACGCGCGAGACCGTCCCCAGCTCGCCGATCCGCGCCCCGAGGGTCTCCAGATCGCCGGTGGCTTCGACCACGACGCGGTCCTGCGCTCCGATGGTGGCCTTGAGCTCGCGGCGGGTGACCTCAGCGATGAGCTGGCCGTGGTCCATGATCCCGACGCGGTCGCAGACCCGTTCGACCTCCTCCATGTAGTGGGAGGTGTACAGCAGCGAGGTGCCCTCCGCCGACCGTGCGGCGACCTGCTCGAGGATGGCGTCTCGGCTCTGCGGGTCGACGCCGACGGTGGGCTCGTCGATCACCAGCAGCCGCGGGGCGTGCAGCAGTCCCACGGCGATGGAGGTGCGGCGCTGCATGCCCCCGGAGAACTCGTCGACGCGGTCGTCGCCACGCTCGACGAGGCCGACCACCTCGTCGGCGTCGGGGGGGAGCAGGCCGCACAGCATCGAGATCGCGGTCGTTTTGCCGGCGCCGTTGGGGCCGAGGAGCCCGTAGGCCTCACCGGGGGCGATCGCGAAGGTGACGTCGTCGACGGCGACGTGGTCGCCGAAACGCTTCCGGAGCCCGCGGCAGCGCGTGAGCAGCCCGTCCGCAACCGTCGTCGGTCGCGAACGTTATCGACCGCTAGCTTCGCTGCCGGCAGAGCCACGGCATCGCCCGCCCGCACCCGGGGAGCTGGGCCGAACGGACCGCTGTCAGCCGCCCCGTGAGCACGGTCAGTGCTTCTGGGCGTCGAACCAGGTCGCTCCGACCGCGCTGTCCACCTCCAGCGGCACGGCCAGGTCGACGACGCTGCTGAGGGTCTCCTCCACCAACGCGCGTGTGGCGTCGACCTCCTCGTCGGTGACCTCGAGGATCACCTCATCGTGGACCTGGAGCAGCAGCTGTGCCCCGAGACCGCTGCCCTCCAGCGCGTCCGCCAGCGCGATCATCGCCAGCTTGATGACGTCAGCCGCGGTGCCCTGGATCGGGGCGTTGAGGGCCATCCGCTCGGCCATCTGGCGGCGGTTGCGATCGTCGGCCCGCAGGTCGGGCAGGTAGCGCCGCCTGCCGAACATGGTGGTGGTGTAGCCGTCCCGGGTCGCGTCGGACACCGCCTGGTCGAGGAAGGACCGCACCCCGGGGAACCGTGCGAAGTACGCGTCCACGATCCCACTGGCCTCCTCCGTGCCGATGCCGAGCTGCTGGGCCAGGCCGAAGGCGGTCAGGCCGTAGGCCAGGCCGTAGTTGACCGCTTTCGCACGGTCGCGCAGGGCCCCGTCCACCTGCTCCAGCGGCACCTCGAACACCTTCGCGGCGGTGGTGGCGTGGATGTCCTCCCGGGAGGCGAAGGCCTCCAGGAGCCCCGCGTCGCCGGAGAGGTGCGCCAGGATGCGCAGCTCGATCTGGGAGTAGTCCGCCACCAGCAGTTGGTCGAACCCTTCCCCCGCCACGAACGCCCGTCGGATCTCGCGGCCCTCCGCCCGGCGGACCGGGATGTTCTGCAGGTTGGGGTTGGAGGAGGAGAGCCGTCCGGTGGCGGCGATGGTCTGCGACAACGTGGTGTGGATGCGGCCCGTCGCGGCGTCGATCAGGGGTGGCAGCGCGTCGACGTAGGTGCTGAGCAGCTTCGACACCTCGCGCCACTCGAGGATCGCCGGCACGATGGCGTGGGTGTCCGCCAGACCCTTCAGCGCCTGGGCGTCGGTGGAGTAGCCGGTCTTGATCCGGCGGGTGCGCGGCAGGCCAAGCTCCTCGAACAGCACCTGCTGCAGCTGCGGGCCGGAGCCGACGTTGAAGGTCCGACCGGCGTGGTCGTGCACCTCCTGTTCGAGGCTGCGGACCCGTGTCGCCAGCCGCTGGCGGATGTCGGTGAGCACGTGGCGGTCGACGGCGATGCCCGTGTGTTCCATGGTGGCGAGCACCGGTGCCAGAGGGAGCTCGATCCGGTCGTGGAGCCCGCGCTGGGAACGGTCCGCCAGGGCGGCACCGAGGTGGTCGCCCAGCGCGAGCACCGCCGCGACCGCCAGGCCACGTTCGGCTACCGGCTCCTCGTCGTCGACCGCGAAGCTGAGCTGATCGGTGCCGTCGACCTCGCCGGCCGGCTCCAGGGACCGTCCGAGCTCCTGGGATGCCAGCCGATCCAGGGCGAAGCTGCGCTGCTCTGGCGCCAGCAGGTAGGCGGCGAGCTCGGTGTCGAGCCGGACACCGGCGACCTCCCAGCCGCGCCCCGCCGCGGCGTGGTGCAGACGCTTGACGTCGTGGGTGATCAGCGCCCGGTCCGGGTCCGCCAGCAGCGCGGCCAGGGCCGCGTGGTCCTCGTCCGACAAGCGGTCGAGGTCGGCGCTGACCGGATCGCGGTCTTCCGCCGCCAGCGCGACACCCCTCCACTGCAGGTGCGGGACCTTCGCCTCGCAGGTCGCCAGCACCGCGACGGGACCCGCCAGGTCCGCGAGCCACTGCCCCAGGGCGCCGCGCTCCAGGGCACGGGGCTGCACCGCGGCCGGCGCGGGGGACGTCGCCGTCTCACCGAGCAGTGCGGCCGGCAGGCGCTCGTACAACGCGCGGAACTCCAGCGCGCCGAACAGCTCCCGCACGGCCGTCGCATCCGGGTGAGGCGGCTCCACCGCCAGCGGGTCCAGTGCCACCTCGACGTCACGGCGTAGGGTCATCACCCGACGGTTCAGCTCCACCTGCTCGCGGTGCTCGGCCAGCATGGCGGGCACCTTCTTGCCCCGCACCTCGTCGAGGCGCGCGTACACCGCGTCGAGGTCGCCGAAGGTGGTGAGCAGCTTGGCGGCGGTCTTGTCCCCCACCCCCGGCACACCGGGAAGGTTGTCGGAAGCATCGCCGCGCAGCGCCGCAAGCTCGACGTAGCGCTTCGGGGGCACGCCGTAGCGCTCCTCGACGGCCGCCGGGGTCATCTCGGCGAGCTCGGTGATCCCGCGCAGGGTGTAGAGCACCGTGAGGCCGTCATCGACCAACTGCATCGCGTCGCGGTCGCCGGTGACGATGTAGGCGTGCGCCCCCTCGGTGACGGCACGGGATGCCAGCGTGGCGAGGACGTCGTCGGCCTCGACGCCCTCCACCTCGACGGTGGTGATGTCGAGGGCGGCGAGCACCTGCTTGATCAGCTCCACCTGGGGCCGGAACTCCTCCGGTGGCTCCGCGCGGTTGGCCTTGTAGGCGGGGAAGGCGGCGGTGCGGACCTCGTCACGCCCCCGGTCGAAGGCGACGATGACGGTGTCGGGCGCGCGTTCCTCGAGCAGCTTCACCAGCATCGAGGTGAAGCCGTACACCGCGTTGGTGAGCTGCCCCGTCGCGGTGCGCAGGGTGTCGGGCAGGGCGTGGAAGGCGCGGTAGGCCAGCGAGTGCCCGTCGAGCAGCACCAGGGTGCGTGGTTCGGCCACGGGAAGCTCCTGCGCGACGGGGGCGTTGGGAGCCTAGTGAGCACATCCGCGGGGACCGGGGCGGCGTACCTTCGCGCGCGTGGCACCGCCCACCCCATCCCGCATCCTGGCCCCACCGCGCACACCACGGATGCAGCCCGAACACCCCACCCGAGCACCCCGAGGAACGACCGTGTCCGACACCGCTCCCACCGCCCCTGCCGTCATCGACGTCGACGCCGCCAGCTTCGAGCAACAGGTGCTCGAGGCCTCTCACCAGCGTCCGGTCATCGTGGACTTCTGGGCGGCGTGGTGTGGTCCCTGCCGGCAACTGACACCGATGCTCGAGCGAGCGGTCGCCGCCCAGGAAGGCCGCGTGCTGCTGGCGAAGGTCGACGTCGACGCCAACCCGGAACTCGCGGCCCGCTACCGCGTCCAGGGGATCCCGCAGGTCGTCGGCTTCCGCGATGGCGTGGCGATCGCGCAGTTCACCGGGGTGCAGCCCGAGCCACGGCTCGCTGCCTTCATCGAGGATCTCCTGCCTACGGAGGCGGATCAGGCCGTGGCGCGGGCACGCGCGAGCACGGGCGCGGCGGCCATGGCCGAACTCGAGCGTGCGTTGGAACTCGACCCGCGACACCGGGAGGCCGCTGTCGGGCTGGCGGAGCACCTGGTCACCTCCGATCCCGAACGGGCGCTGGCGCTGCTGGCTCCCCACCGGCCGGACGGTGCCGCGGAAGCGGTCGCCACCCGGATCGAGCTGGCACGTGATGGCGGCGACGTGGCTGCGCTGCGTGCGCAGGTCGCCGACGGCGCCGGTGACGGCGCGAGCTTGCTGGCGCTCGGGCGCGCGCTGGCCGCAGAGGGGGTGTACGACGAAGCCGTGGACCGGCTCCTCGCAGCGGTCGAGCTCGGCGGTGAGTCCCGTGAACCGGCCCGCGAGCAGCTCGTGCGGCTCTTCGGCGTGCTCGGCGACACCGATCCGCTGGTCGTCGCTGCACGTCCCCGTCTCGCCCGCGCGCTGTACTGAACACGCCCCCCGCAGCGGTCACACGACCCCAACCTCCACGAAACCTCCCTGCAACGCGGGCTCCGTAGCTTCCGTCACGTCATCCGCCAGTGACACCGATGGGGTCTTCAGGCCCCGTCACCGGATCCCGGGTGGAGCTTCCACCTCTCCCTCTCCCGCCGGTCGTTCCACCCGGGATCCCTCTCCTCCCCGCACGTGACGGCCATCGCCGCATGCGAGGTTGCGAACGTCCGTGAGACGGGCGCACTGGGACGATGCGCGCGTCGTTCACGCCCGCGTGCCTTCCACGGCCGCGCGTCGGTCATACCGGGTCGGCGGCGCAGCGTCCGGCTGGCGTGGGCGGGGTGCAGTCACGGTGCCAGGGCACCCCCGCGGTCAGCCGTCGGCGCCGTCGAGGCGTTCGATGATCTGCTCGGCGACCTGACGCATGGTCAGGCGGCGTTCCATGGCCTGGCGCTGCACGAAGCGGAAGGCGTCCCCTTCGCTCATCCCTTCCCGCTCCTGCAGCAGCCCCTTCGCCCGCTCCACGAGCTTGCGGGCTTCGAGCCGCCCCTGCAGGTCATCGACCTCACGTTCGAGGCCCGAGAGGTCCCGGAACCGCCCCGCGGCGATCTCCACGGCGGGGAGCAGGTCGTGCTTCTGGAAGGGCTTGACGAGGTAGGCCATCGCGCCCGCCCTTCGGGCCTGCTCGACGAGGTCGCGCTGGCTGAAGGCGGTGAGCATCAGGATCGCGGCGAGGCGCTCGTTGGCGATCTCCTCGGCCGCCTGGATGCCGTCCATGACCGGCATCTTCACGTCGAGGATGACGAGGTCGGGGCGCAGCTCACGGGTCAAGCGCACCGCGGAGGCGCCGTCCGCCACCTCGGCGACCACCTCGAACCCCTCCTCCTGCAGCATCTCCTTGAGGTCGAGGCGGATCAGCGCCTCGTCCTCGGCGATCAGCACCCGGGTCGGTTCACCGTCCCGGGTCGCGGCCGCCTCCGGCTGCGCGGGGCCCTGCCCGGCGTCGGCATCGCTCACGGGTGATTACCTCCGGGCAGCACGGCCGGGCAACGACCGTCGAGCGGTAGGCGCGCACTTGTGCGCGCCAGCGGGCACGCTGAGGAAGCGTCCGACGCCAGCTCAGCGACCCGCAAGCTAGCGGCGGAGCAGGGCGCCACCAAACGCCGGCGATGCGCTCGGTACCCCCGGTGGGACTCGAACCCACAAGCCCGCAAGGGCAGACGATTTTGAGTCGTCCCTGTATGCCAGTTCCAGCACGGGGGCGGGCCGGAGCACGACCTTACCGGTCGTCTTCGGGCACCCGTCAGCCTAGCGACGACACCCGTTGCGCCGTGCTGGCTGCGCCCCCGCACGGACACCGGCACGCTGCGCGAACACGGCAGCCTGCAGCCGCCGGTCGGCGCACGGCACGGCTGCCATGACCCATCGCCGGCGGTCGTGCCAGCCCGTCCCGGCTACCCCCATCCGCTCGCGAGGTGGTCAGCGGTCCGTTAGTGTTCCGACCCGCACTCCCCCCACCGAGCCCGCCACAGCTCGGGAGACCCCACGCGTCGGGCCCCGTTCCACCCCGACGCCGCCCCGGCAGGGCAGTCGGCTCCCCAGACCTGCGGCGCACGCTCGCGCCCGCAACCTGGGTGACGCCGATCGACCCGGAGGTCCCGCACAGGTGGCGTTCTTCACGGAGTACCTCGCCGACCCGTCCACGCAGCGTGAGCTGCTCAGCCAGACGGCAGAGCACATCTACCTCACCGCCGTCCCCGTGCTGATCGCGGTGATCCTCGGCCTCGGGCTGGGCATCACCGCCCACCGCTCGCCGCAGCTGCGCTCCCCCATCCTCAGCGTGGTGTCGACCTTCCTCACCATCCCCTCGCTGGCGCTGTTCGCCCTCCTGATCCCGATCGTCGGCATCGGCGCCACGCCCGCCATCATCGCGCTGACGCTCTACGCGCTGCTCCCGATCGTGCGCAACACGGTGTCCGGCCTGTTCTCCGTGGACCGCGCTGTGGTCGAGTCGGCCAAGGGCATGGGGATGAGCGCCACCATGCGGCTGTGGAAGATCGAGCTGCCCAACGCCTGGCCGGTGATGCTCGCCGGGGTGCGCGTCGCAACGCTGCTGACCGTGGGCATCGCCGCCATCGCCGCGCTGGTCGGCGGCCCCGGCCTCGGTCAGGAGATCTTCACCGGCATCCGTCGCATCCCCGCTGCTGGCTCCCTCGAGTCCCTGCTCGGCGGGACCGTGGCCATCGTGCTCCTGGCCATCCTCTTCGACCTGCTGTATCTGGCCATCGGCCGCCTGACCATCCCGCGAGGTATCCGTGAGTAACGCGACCAGCCCCGAGACCGAGATCGCCTCACTGGGAGAGGAGACCCCTCCCGGCCAGACGATGATCGAACTCAAGGACCTGACCAAGCGTTTCCCCGGTCAGGAGACGCCGGCGGTGGATCGGCTCAACCTGGAGATCCCCAAGGGCGAGATCGTGGTGTTCGTCGGCCCCTCGGGCTGCGGGAAGACCACCAGCCTGAAGATGATCAACCGCATCATCGAGCCGTCCTCCGGCAACATCATCATGGACGGCCAGGACGTCACCTCCATCGATCCCAACCAGCTACGGCGGCGGATCGGCTACGTGATCCAGCAGATCGGCCTCTTCCCACACATCCGGGTCGGCGACAACGTCGCGACGGTGCCGAACCTGCTCGGCTGGGACAGGGAGCGCACCACGGCGCGGGTGGACGAACTCCTCGATGTGGTCGGGCTCCCGCCGGATCAGTACCGCGAGCGCTTCCCGAAGGAGCTGTCCGGTGGTCAGCGCCAGCGCGTCGGCGTCGCCCGGGCGCTGGCGGCGGACCCGCCGGTCCTGCTGATGGACGAGCCCTTCGGCGCCATCGACCCCATCACCCGTACGCGTCTGCAGAACGAGTTCCTCCGCCTGCAGAGCGAGCTGCAGAAGACGATCTGCTTCGTCACCCACGACATCGACGAGGCGATCAAGATGGGTGACCGCATCGCGATCCTGCGCGAGGGTTCACGGGTGGCGCAGTTCGCCACGCCGGAGGAGATCCTCACCAACCCTGCCAACGAGTTCGTTGAGGACTTCGTGGGCACCGGCGCCACCCTCAAGCGCCTGAAGCTGACCCGGGTCCGCGAGGTGGAGCCGACCGAGGCGTTGGTGGGCACGGTGGATGAGGACCGTGCGGAACTGCGTCGACGGTTCGACGAGAGCGAGTGGACCGCGATGCTGCTCCTCGACGAGCAGCGACGCCCCCTGCAGTGGCTCAGGGGCACCGACCTGCGCAGCTCGCGGCCGCTCACCGAGGTGGGCCTGCGGGCGCGAGCGACCGTCGAGGAGCAGGCCACCCTGTCCGATGCCCTCGAGGAGATGCTGCTCGGCGCTGCTGGGGTGGCGATCGTCGTGGACCGTCGCGGGGCCTACCAGGGCCTGCTCGACGTGGACGACATCATCACCGCGATCCAGACGATGCGTGACGCCACGGCGGAGTTCTACCGCGCCGCCAAGCTCGTCGACCCCGAGGCAGAGGCGGGCGCCTGATGTCCACCACCCTCACCCCGCCCGACGCCCAGGACGCCACCCGGCGCCAGCAGGCGATGGACGAGGACGCGGCCTCGGCGCGGCGTGACCGTCGCGCTGCCGTGATCCGCTACCTCGGCATGCCCGTCTTCCTGCTCCTCGTCCTGCTCGGCCTGTACCTGTGGGTCACGAGCCAGGAGCTCGACTCCATCGAGGCCCGCACCCTCACGCTGGACTCGCTGCTCGGACAGACGCAGCAGCACATCACGCTCACGCTCTACTCCACGTTCTTCGTGCTCCTGCTCGCGGTGCCCCTCGGCATCCTCGCCACCCGTCCGAAGCTGCGGCGCTACGCCCCGGCGATCATCGGTCTGGGCAACGCCGGCCAGGCGATCCCGTCGCTGGGGCTGCTGGCGCTGCTGTTCTACATCTTCCGGACCCAGCCGGCGCTGCCGAGCACCGGCACCTTCCCGGTGGTCGTTTCCCTGGTGGGCTACTCCTTCCTGCCGATCCTGCGCAACACCATGGTCGGACTCGATCAGGTGGACCGGTTCGTCCTGGAGGCGGGACGCGGCATGGGCATGTCCAACCGCAAGGTGCTGCGCTCGATCGAACTGCCCCTGGCGGTCCCCGTCGTCCTCGCCGGCGTGCGGACCGCGCTCGTCCTCAACGTCGGCACCGCAGCGCTGGCCTTCCTGTTCGGTGGCGGTGGGCTGGGTGAGACGATCTTCTCCGGCTTCCAGCTCCGGCGAACGCCCGTGCTGCTCACGGGCGCCATCCTCGTCGCCGTGCTGGCGCTGCTGGTGGACTACATCGCCGGCCTGATCGAGGAGAAGCTCACGCCCAAGGGGCTGTGACCCACCCGCCCTGCCAGTGCGCCGCTGCCCATCCCGGGCCTCGCCTGACACGCCGACCCGAAGCCTCGGACGCAGCGGTCGCTGTGCAGATGCTCGCGCACCCCGTATCCTGTAGACGTTGCAGGTCCTACGACCGCGGTAGCAGCGCCGCTACCGCCTGCGGGAGAACCCCGCACCGTCCTCGCCGACGCGACAGCAGACCGCGATCGGACCCGTGGACCACGACTTCGGCACCCGCTGCTGCGGGTGCCGGACAGGGCACGACCCCGTACGGGGCCGGCCCTCCCGGCCTGGCCCCGAGCGGGTCGCCGGCATCCCCGACCGAAAGGCACAACGTGCGTATCCGAAAGCTACAAGTGGCCGGAGGCCTGGCCGCCGCCGCGCTCATCATCAGCGCCTGCGGCAACGGCCTCGAGGACGAAGGGCCGGACACCGACGGCGAGGCTGCGGACCCTGAGGAGGTCGCCGAGCCGGGTGACGGCGACCTCGAGGGCGTCAGCATGACCGTCGGCTCCAAGGACTTCGACGAGCAGCTGGTGCTCGGCGAGATCTCCGTGGCCCTGCTCGAGGACGCCGGCGTCGACGTGGACAACCAGGTGAACCTGGGTGGCACGGACGCGACCCGCGCCGCGCTGGAGTCCGGCGAGATCGACCACTACTGGGAGTACACCGGTACCGCGTGGATCTCCTTCTTCGGCGAGACCGACCCCATCCCGGACCGCGTCGAGCAGTACGAGGCCGTCCGTGACCGCGAGGCCGCCGAGCGGGGCCTGTTCTGGCTCGAGCCGACGCCCTTCAACAACACCTACGGCATCGCGCTCTCCCAGGAGGCCGACGAGGAGCTCGGCGGCGTCGACACCATCTCCGAGATGGGTGCGCTACTCGAGTCCGACCCCGACGCCGTGACCCTGTGCGTGGAGTCGGAGTTCAACGTCCGCGATGATGGTCTGCCGGGTATGGAGGCGCACTACGGCATCGAGATCCCCGGCGACAACGTCACCGTGCTCGACACCGGTGTGATCTACGGCGCCACCGCCGACCGTGACCCCTGCAACTTCGGTGAGGTCTTCACCACCGACGGTCGTATCGCCGCCCTGGACCTGAAGGTCCTCGAGGACGACGAGGCCTTCTTCCCGCTCTACAACGTCTCGCCGGTGTTCGTCGAGGACGCCTGGACGGAGTTCGGCCAGACGCTGGAGGAGCTCTACGCCCCCGTGGCCGCGGCGCTGGACGACGACACCATGCAGCAGCTCAACGCGCGGGTGTCCGCGGACGGTGAGCGTCCCGCGGACGTCGCCGTCGACTGGCTGACCGAGAACGGCTTCATCGGCTGAGCCAGCCACGCAGCACCGCACGACCTGGGGCCCCGCTACGGCGGGGCCCCACGTGTGTCACGCCAGCGACGCGCACGACCCGCGTACCCGTCACCGGAGCCGCGGCCGGGGACGGTCGAGAGGTCACCGGCGGTCGGCGACCCCCGCCCGGAGCTCCCGCACCAGGGCACCGACCCGCTCCGGCGCGGTGGCCGGCTCCCCCATGCCCGCGGCGCGGACGACCGCGGAACCGACGATCACCCCGTCGGCGAAACGCGCCACCTCGGCGGCGGAGTCCCGGTCCTTGACGCCGATCCCCACCGCGACGGGCAGGTCGGTGTGGGTGCGTACCCGTTCGACGAGCTCGCGGGTCACCTCCCCGACCAGGGCGTTGACGCCGGTGACGCCGAGCAGGCCCGCGGCGTACACCCACCCCGAGGAGGTCCGCCCGATCGCCGCGAGACGTGCGTCGGTGGACACCGAGGAGGCCAGGAACACGGTCGCCAGCTCGTGACGCGCTGCCGCGCCGAGCCACGGCTCGGCCTCCGAGACGGGCAGGTCCGGGAGGATCACCCCCGAGACGTCCGATGCGGCCAGCTCGGCGGCGAAGGCGTCGTACCCGCGGGTGTCGGCGATGGTGACGTAGGTCATCGCGAGCTTCGGGACATCGAGGTGACCGAGCCCTGCGACCAGCTCCAACTGCCCGGTGACACCGACCCCGGACTCGAGCACATGCTGGTTCGCCGCCTGGATGACGGGGCCGTCCATCATCGGATCCGAGAAGGGGATGCCCACCTCCAGCACGTCCGCACCGGCCTCGACCGCCGCCTCGAAGCAGGCATGCGAGGTCGCCACGTCCGGGTAGGCGGCGGTCAGGTAGATGATCAGGGCGGCCCGGTCCTCCGCCCTGGCACGGGCGAACGCCTCGGCGATGCGGGCGTGGCCACGCGTGCCACGGCCGGAGATCCGGCGCTCCCCGTCCACGGGTGTGCCGTTGCCGACGGCAGGTGCGCCCGTGCCGACCGCGGGTGTCTCGCCACCGACGGGCACGGTCACGGCGCATCACCCGGTGCCACGCCCTGCTCGCCCTGACGGGCCGGGTCGGCGACAGTGACATCCGCGCCACCCGCCGCGGTGTCGGCGCCGAAGGCGCGGTCCACGCCGACGTCCCAGCCGGCCACCTCGACGACCTCGTCGACGTCCTTGTCCCCGCGCCCGGACATGGTGAGCACGACGCGGGCACCATCACCGAGGTGGGCACGTCCGTGCCGGAGCAGCCAGCCGACGGCGTGCGCGGGCTCGAGGGCGGGGATGATGCCCTCCAGTTCGCTGGTTCGGCGGAAGCCGAACAGGGCCTCCTCATCGGTGGCGGCGAGGTAGGTGCCCCGGCCGCTGGCGGCGAGGTGCGCGTGCTCCGGGCCGACCCCGGGGTAGTCCAGGCCGGCGGACACCGAGTGGGCCGGGCGCACCTGTCCGTCGTCGTCGACCAGGGCGATGGACCGGGACCCGTGCAGCACGGCCTGCCGGCCCTCGCTGATGGTGGCGGCGGAGCGGCCACTGCCGACCCCTTCGCCGGCAGCCTCGATGCCGATCAGCTCGACGCCGTCCACCTCGATCCAGTCGGCGAAGGAGCCGATGGCGTTCGAGCCCCCGCCGACGCAGGCGATCACCGCGTCGGGCACCCCGCCGGCCTGTGCCGCGAACTGCTGTCGTGACTCGACGGAGATCACCTTCTGCAGCTCCCGCACGAGCGTCGGGAAGGGGTGGGGGCCCATCGCCGAGCCGATGAGGTAGTGGGTGGAGTCGACGTTGGTGACCCAGTCGCGCATCGCCTCGTTGATGGCGTCCTTGAGGGTGCGGGTCCCGGACTCCACGGGGACGACCTCGGCGCCGAGCAGCTGCATCCGTACCACGTTGAGCCGCTGGCGCCGGCAGTCCTCGGCGCCCATGTAGACCGTGCACTCGAGGCCGAACAGGGCTGCTGCGGTCGCGGTGGCGACCCCGTGCTGTCCGGCTCCGGTCTCCGCGATGACCCGCGGTTTGCCCATGCGGCGGGTGAGCAGCGCCTGGCCGACCACGTTGTTCAGCTTGTGGGAGCCGGTGTGCGCGAGATCCTCGCGCTTGAGCCACACCTCGACCCCGGCTTCCTCTGACAGTCGTCCCGCGCGGTAGAGGGGTGTGGGCCGCCCGCCGTAGTTGCGTCGCAGGTCGTCGAGCTCCGCCTCGAAGGCGGGGTCGTTCCGCGCGTCGCCCCACGCGTCGACCAGCTGGGAGAGGGCGCCGGACAGGGCCTCGGGGACGTACTGCCCGCCGAAGTCACCGAAGTAGCCCTCACGGGCGGCGATGGTCTCGGGCGGGGGTGTCAGGATGCTCACGTGGTCGTCCTTCCAGCGGGCGGATCTGCGTGGGCGGGTGGCGACGCGGCGGAGGTGTCGCCGTGCGCGGGTGGCGACGTGGCGGTGGGGTCGCTGACCGGGGGCTCGGAAGGGGTGGCGTGGACAGGCGCGGCGGTGGCGTCACCGGGCCCGGCAGCGGTCGACGCACCGGCAGCGGTCGTCGCACCGGCAGCGATCGACGCACCGGCAGCGATCGACGCACCGGCAGCGGTCGACGCACCGGCAGCGATCGACGCACCGGCAACGGTCGACGCACCGGCAACGATGGACGCACCTGCGGCGACCAGCGCCGCGACGGCCGCGGCCGGATCGGCAGCACGCACGAGGCGCTCGCCCACCAGCACGGCGTCGGCGCCGGCTGCGGCGACCGCGCGGACGTCCTGGGGCGAGCCGATGCCGGACTCCGCGACCGCCACGGCACCCGCAGGCAGCGCCGCGCGCAGCCGGGCGAAGGCGCCCGGGTCCACCTCGAAGGTCCTGAGATCCCGGGCGTTGACCCCGACGAGGTCAGCACCGATCGCGTGGGTGGCCTCGACCTCGGCGGCGTCGTGGACCTCGACGAGGACGTCAAGGCCCGCCGCCCGGGCCTCGGCGTGCAGGTCGGCCAGCTGCCCGACGTCCAGCGCGGCCACGATCAGCAGCACCGCCGCGGCGCCGACCTCCCGTGCCTCCCAGATCTGGTACGGATCGACGATGAAGTCCTTGCGCAGCGCCGGGACCCCGAGCCCCGCGACACCCGCGAGGTCGTCGAGGTGCCCCGCGAACCGGCTGGGCTCGGTGAGCACCGACACCCCGGCCGCTCCCCCCCGGCGGTACGCCTCCGCCTGCGCGACCGCGTCGAGCGCGGGCGCGATCGGGCCTTTGGAGGGTGATGCCCGCTTCACCTCGGCCAGGACCCCGACCCCCGGTGCGGCGAGCGCCGTGCGCAGCGAGGGACCCGGAGGCGTCGACCTCGCGGCCTCCCGCAGGGCGGTGAGCGGCCGCTGCGCCTGCGCGGTCGCCACCCGTCGCCGCGCGTGGTCCAGAAGGGTGTCGAGGTAGCTGCTCAGGGTCCTGCTCCGTAAGCCCGGTGCGGTCGGGACGGTGCGGGGTGAGGGTACGGCCCAGCGCGTGGTGACGTCATCGGCTCACACCCGCAGGCCCTCCGCCGCGCGGATCGCCGCGAGGACCGCGCCTGCCTTGTTGCGCGTCTCCTCCTCCTCGGCGTCTGGTCGCGAGTCGGCAACGATGCCCGCCCCGGCCTGCACGTAGGCGACGCCGTCCTTGAGGACCACGGTGCGGATCGTGATGCAGGTGTCGAGGTTGCCGGAGAAGTCGACGTAGCCGACCGCGCCTGCGTACGGCCCACGGCGGGTGGGCTCGAGATCGTCGATGATCTCCATCGCCCGCACCTTCGGCGCTCCCGACACCGTGCCCGCGGGGAACACGGCCCGGAGCACGTCCACCGGACCGAGCCCGTCCCGGACCTGTCCGGTGACCGAGCTGACCAGGTGCATGACGTGGCTGTACCGCTCCACGTGGAGCATCCCCTCGACCTGGACGCTGCCGGTGTCACAGACGCGACCGAGGTCGTTGCGCGCGAGGTCGACGAGCATCACGTGCTCGGCGCGTTCCTTGGCGTCGGCGACCAGCTCCTGCTCGTAGCGCCGGTCCTCCTCGGGGGTCGCGCCCCGTGGACGGGTCCCCGCGATCGGCCAGGTCTCCACCTGTCGGTCGTGGACCTGGACCAGCGCCTCCGGGGAGGAGCCGACGATCTGGGCCTGACCGGTGTCGAGCAGGTAGAGGTAGGGCGAGGGGTTGATGACCCGCAGCACCCGGTACAGCTCGAAGGCGGTGACCGGCGTTGGCACCGCGAAGCGCTGGCTGATCACGGTCTGGAAGGTGTCACCGGCGCGCACGTGCTCCTTCACCTGCTCCACCATGCGCTGGTACGCGCCCGGCGCGAGGTTGGAGGGGGCGTCCTCGGCAGCCCGACGCTGCGGGGGCGCCGCGGGTGGCAGTGGGCTGCGGGTCGCGCTCAGGCGCTCGATCACCTGGTCGCACGCAGCCAGCGCGGCCTCGTACCGGGTCCCCAGCTCGTCGGCATCTGCGGAGTCCGACACCACCACGTTCGTGACCACGGTGAGGACCTGGCGCAGATGGTCGAGTGCGACCACGTGACGCGGGAAGAGCAGGTGCACGTCCGGCAGGCCGAGGTCGTCCTGCCCGGTCGCGGGGATGTCCTCCACCTCTCGCACGGCGTCGTAGCCGAGGTAGCCGACCGCACCCCCGTGCAGCGGAAGATCGAGCAACGGCGGCGCGTGCAAGGCCTCCGTGGCCCGGGCCAGCGCGTCCAGGGGGCCGGTCGCAGCGGCGGCCTCGTCCGGGGGTTCGCCATCCCAGATCACCGCGCCGTCGCGTCCCCGGAGGGTGAGGAAGGGGTCGAAGCCGACGAAGGAGTAGCGTCCCCAGCGCTCGCCGTGCTCTGCGGACTCCAGCAGGAAGCTCGGACCCTGGCCGGACAGCTTGGCGTAGACCGACAGTGGTGTCTCGAGATCGGCCAGGACCTCCCGCCACACCGGGACGACGCCGTGGGTGCGCGCGAGGGCGACGAAAGTGTCATGGTCCGGTCCGGTCACGAGTGGGACTCCGGGCTGGTGGGTTCGGGCGTCAGGGCGGGTACCGCAGCCGATGGCGGTGAGCGCGTCAGGCGCGGCGCCCCCTGCAGTGTGCGGTGGAAGCAGGACCGCGCGCCGGTGTGGCAGGCGACGCCGTCCCCGCCCTGGTCGACCAGGTAGAGGACGACGTCGGCATCGCAGTCGGCACGCACGCCGACCACGCGTTGGGTGTTGCCGGAGGTCGCACCCTTGTGCCACTGCTCCGCGCGGGAGCGGCTGTAGTAGACGGCTTCGCCCAGCTCCAGCGTGCGCTGCAGCGCCGCGGCGTCGGCCCAGGCGAGCATCAGCACCTCGCCCGTGTCGTGCTGTTGGACCACGACGGGCACCAGGCCGGCCGCATCGAAGGCCAGCCCCTCGACGGGTACCTCGTCGTCCGCCGGCTCGTCCACGGTCACCTCGCTGGCGGTCGGTCGGATCAGGTGGTCGTCGGAACGCTGGCCCGCTCCGCTGCCCGTCGGACCTCGCGGCCCGGGAGGCCGCCAGCAGCCTACCCAGGCTCCGGCGCTCGCCGCCCGGACGACGCTACGGTGGTCGTCCGTCGAACAAGGACAGGACGTGAGCTACCCCGCAGCGTGGCACCCGGACCCGATGGGTCGGTACGAGTACCGCTACTGGGATGGTGAGCGGTGGACCGAGCACGTCGCCAATCAGGGTGTGGCCGGTGTCGACCCGATCGACGGCGGCGCGCCTGCTGCGGGGGGCTGGGGCCAGGGGCAACCATCCCAGGGCTACGGTCAGGGTCAGCAGCCGGCCCAGCAGCAGTGGGGCGGGCAACCTTCCAGCGGATGGGGGCAGGAGCACGCACCGCAGCAGGCCCAGCCGGCGCAGCAGCCCCAGACCGCCCAGCAGTGGGGGACGGCGCAACCCGCCCCGACACCTGCTGCCGGCGCAGCAGCCCACGCGGGCACCGGGTGGGAGCAGCCAGGCGCGGCGTCCCCCGCGAGCGGGCCGACCGCAGCTCCCGCCTCCTCCGACCCCGCGGCGGCCGCGACCGACGGTGGTGCCCACTGGCAGCAGCCCTGGACCGCACCGGCTGCGGCCGCCCCGGCAGCAGCCGCGTCGGACGCGCCCACGCCGGCAGCCGCCGACCACTGGCAGCAGCCCTGGACCGCAACGGAGCCCGCCGCGGCGCCGGCGACCTCGCCATCCCCGGAGCCCACGGCACCCGCGGCCGCCCCTGCGGCCGCCGCGTCGGACGCGCCCACGCCGGCAGCCGCCGACCACTGGCAGCAGCCCTGGACCGCACCGGAGCCCGCCGCGGCGCCGGCGACCTCGCCGTCCCCGGAGACAGCGGCGGCCCCCGCACCCAAGCCCGACCACGAACCCGACCACGAACCCGCAACGACCCCGGAGACAGCGGCGGCCCCCGCACCCGAACCCGACCACGAACCTGCAGCGACCCCGGAGACAGCGGCGGCCCCCGCACCCGAACCCGACCACGAACCTGCAGCGACCCCGGAGACAGCGGCGGCCC
>PXDB01000053.1 GCA_003565155.1 Nitriliruptoraceae bacterium
CACCCCGCTCGGCCCGCCGCCTCTCGACGACGGACTGGGGCCTGCTGCCGGGCACTCCGGTGTCTACCCGGTCGGGACTTCCACCCGCGGGCACGACGCAACTTCCAGGACGCAACATGGCAGCAGCGTACGACAGCCCGCGTGCGCCGTCCCCGGCCGACCGGGTCGCGGCGGGCCGATCGGATCCTGACCGCGTGGTGCTCGAGGGGGCGCATGCGCTCAAGCACGCCCTGCGCTTCGGCGCCGACATCGAGGTGGTGGTCACCCCGGACCGGGACGCCCTGCTGGCGCTGCTGTCGGATCTGGCGCCCGACGTCGTCCCGCGGGTCGCGGACCTGGCGGTGCCGCTGGAGCTCGCCGCCTGGCGGCGGGTCGCCCCGCGGGAGCTGCCCTCACCGGCGCTCGGGCTGGCCCGGCGGCCCCGGTGGAGCGCCGCCGAGGTGGTCGCGGCACCCGGGCGGGTGCTCGTCCTCGAGGCACCCCGCCACCTCGGCAACCTCGGCGCAAGCGTGCGCGTCGCCGCCGCGGCGGACGCCGGAGGTGTCCTGGTGCTCGGCGAGGCCGACCCGTGGCACCCGACGGCGGTCCGCGCGGCGGCAGGGCTGCAGTTCGCCCTGCCGGTCGCGCAGGCACAGCTGCTGCCCGCGACCGACCGGCCCGTGCTCGGCCTGGACGCGGCTGGACGCGGCCTGCACGACACCGGCCTGCCGACCGAGGCCCTGCTGGTGGTCGGCACGGAACGGAAAGGGCTCTCGGCGCAGGTCCGTGACCGGCTCGACGGTCTCGTCGCCATCGAGATGCGGGAGGGGGTGTCCAGCCTCAACCTCGCCACCGCGGTGGCGGTGGCCCTGTACGCCGGCCGCTGCGCCCCGGGGTAGGGGCTGGTCGGCCCACACCTCGGTACGGTGCTCACGGGAGCCGTTCCGCCGGCGCACGGCGGACGCAGGAACGACCGGGTGCGTGACCGCGACCGGTGGCGGGACAGGAGCTGGCGATGACCCTCGTGGAGCACACCGGACACCTGGAGCAGCCACCACGACTCAGCGACGAGTGGGCCGCCGACACCGCCCTGCAACGCCTGCTGGAGCGGATCCTGCCGCCGGAGGTCGCAGAGGAGATCACCCCGTCGTTGGCCGAGATGGGCATCCTCGCGGCCACGGACCTCAAGGCGATGGCGGACGAGGTCGACGACCCTGCCCACGAACCGCGGCTGACACCCTTCGACGCGTGGGGCCGGCGCATCGACGAGGTGGAGACCTCCCCCGTCTGGGAGCGGATCGGCGACCTCGGCAAGGAACACGGCGTGGTCGCCACGGCCTACGAGCGCGCCCACGGCGAGCACTCCCGGGTCCACCAGATGGCGCTGGTGTCGTTGTACGGCCCCTCCAGCGCCCTGTACTCCTGCCCCTTCGCGATGACCGACGGCGCTGCCGCCACCCTGCTCGCCCACGGCGACCGCGGCCTGATCGATCGGGCGCTGCCCCGCCTGACCAGTCGCGACCCCGGGCAGGCGTGGACCTCGGGCCAGTGGATGACCGAGCGGGCGGGCGGCTCCGACGTGGGGCGGTCGGAGACCGTGGCCCGGCGCGACGGCGACGTGTGGCGTCTGACCGGCACCAAGTGGTTCACCTCGGCGGTGACCGCCGACATGGCGCTCACCCTGGCCCGCCCCGAGGGCAACGGTCCGGGCGGGCGCGGACTGGCCATGTTCTCCGTCGAGGTACGCGACGACGAGGGGGCGCTCAACGGCGTGCGGGTGCTGCGGCTGAAGGACAAGCTGGGCACCCGGCAGATGCCCACCGCGGAGCTCGCGCTGGAGGACACCGTCGCCCACCTCGTGGGCGCTCCCTCCGACGGCACGCGCGCCATCACGCCGATGCTGGCGATCACCCGGTTGTGGAACGCGGTCATCGCCGCCAGCGGACTGCGCCGGGGCCTGGCCCTGGCTCGGGACTACGCCACGCGACGGGTCGCCTTCGGGCAGCCGGTCATCGACCACCCGCTGCATCAGGCGACGCTCGCGTGGCTGCGGGTGGAGCATGAGTCCAGCCTGCAGCTGGTGTTCCGCACCGTGCAGCTGCTCGGCCGGCAGGAGGCCGGTGTCGCGACGGAGGCGGACCGTGCCGCCCTACGGCTGCTGCTGCCGATCACCAAGCTGGTCACGGGCAAGCAGGGGGTCGCCGGGGCCAGCGAAGCGCTGGAGGCCTTCGGTGGCGCGGGCTACATCGAGGACACCCACCTGCCCGTCCTGCTGCGCGACGCCCAGGTACTACCCATCTGGGAGGGCACCACCAACGTCCTCTCGCTGGACGTGCTGCGGGCGCTGCGTGATCCGGCGACGCTGCCGGCGCTGCGCGAGGAGATCAACGCCGCCGCGACCAGCACCCACCATCAACAGCTGGCCAGCATCGGCAAGCAGGCCGTGGACGCTGCGGACCACGCGGCTGCCTGGGCGTCCCAGGCCCGCGATCGCGGCCCTGCCGCCCTCGAGCACGGCGCCCGCCGGCTCGCGATGACGCTGGGGCGGGCGCTGCAGGCGGCCCTGCTCGCCCAGCAGGCTCAGCACGATCTGGACGTCCACGCCGACGCGCGCGGCCTGGCGGTGGCCCGGCGCTTCGCCGCGCAGGGCGTCGACCTGCTGGAGGTCCCCGGCGAAGGGCTGGCCGAGGACGCGGCGCTGGCACGGGACGAAGCGCTCCCGCTGTGAGGCGGCGCGTCACGCCGGCGTCGCGAAGGGACGCCGGACCGGGGCGTCGTCGGCGAGCGCGGCAGCGAGCAGCGGCACGCTCGGGGTGCCGTGGGACAGCAGACGCTGGTGGAAGCGCTCCAGGTCGAAGTGGGGACCCTCACGGCGCTCGGCCTCGGCGCGGAGATCGGTCAGCTCCTCGCCACCGACGAAGTAGGAGCTCAGCTGGCCGGAGGTGACCTGCGCCCGCAGCACCGTGGCGCGGGCCTCGGCGGGCTCCTGGAAGGCGGCGCTGCGCAGCAGCTGCACCGCGTCCTCGTCGGCCAGCTCCCCGGCGTGCAGGCCGATGTCGATCAGGGCCGCGCTCGCGATCCGCAGCTCGTTGCGGAGATGGATCGTGCGGTAGTCCCCGGCCGACACCGCCGACGAGCCGTCGCTCGCGAAGCCGGCGGCGAAGACCTCCCGCTCGATGTAGACCGCCCACCCCTCCGCGAAGACGGGCCGGGCCAGCAGTCGGCGCGCCAACCGCGGGTGCAGGGCGGCGTGCTCCAGCTGGACCACGTGGCCCGGATAGCCCTCGTGGATGGCCAGGGAGCGCAGCGCCGCGGGCGAGAACGCCCGGAGGAAGCGACGCGCCTGCTCGTCGGTCCACTCGGCCGGCACGGGAGAGAGGTAGTACGTGCACCCGGTCGCCGGCCGCAGCGGCGGGGGCGGGGTCACGAAGGCGACCGCCAGCCCCCGCAGGTAGGGCGGTACCTCGCGCACCCGCAGTCGTTCCGGCGGCGGGAGGTCGACCAACGCCACCTCGTCAGCGAAGGCACGGGCCTCGGCGATGGACCGGCACGCCTCGTCGAGCAGGGCACCCCGTGCGACCGCGGTGTCGGCGATGGCCTGCAGGCTGAGGCGGATGCGGCGGTCCACGTCACGTTCCAGCGGGACCCCGGGGAAGCGCTGCTCCCAGCCCGCCCCGGTCTCCTCCGCCAGACGCTCCCGCACACCCGCGATCCAGGTGCGGGCGCGGTCCTCGATCTGCGTCGGATCCATGACGGTGCCGAGCGCCGCGCGCAGGACCGTGGCGTGCTGCTCCGGGCCCAGCCGCCACTCCCCGGGCTGATCGTCGCCGAGCTCGTCGAGCAGCGCCGCGAAGGCTTCCAGGCCCTCCGCCGCCACCTCGCCGGCGTCCCGGGCGGGTGACACGTCCACGCCGAGGTCCTCCGCACATGCCGGCAGCACGTCACGGACCAGGGTCAACAGGCCCGGCAGCCGCTGCAGCGCGACCTCGAGGTGCGGCGCCGGCGCCGTCGCCAGCAGGCCGCTGGCCTGCTCGAGGAGCACGGGGACACGACGGGCGCGCTGGCTCGCGGCCTCCAAGCGGCGGCAGCGGTCCTCGTCGGTGCCATCGTCCCAGGCCAGCAGCTCGTGGACGGCAGCTGCCACGGTGTCGAGTACGGCCAGTGGGTCGAGGAGCAGTCGGGGACGCACATCCAACTGGTAGCGCCGGAACTCGAGCTCCGCGGCGAGCAGGTCGAGGTCGCCCGACGCCTCCCGCGCCGCCGGTCCGGGGAGCGCGGCGAGCTCCGCTCGGGTGCCCGCCACCTCGGCGGCCAACACGGCGAGATCGCGGCTGCGTGCGGCCAGCGCCGCCGGGTCGAGGTCGGGAAGCTCGCCGTCGAGGCCCTGGAGACCGATCCGGGTCGCCTCGACGGGTTCGTGGCGGGCGACCACGTCGAGGTAGCGCAGTACGAGCCGCTCGGCGGTGGCCTCAGGCTGCTCCACGCGTTGCGCTCCGGGGGTGGCGAACCCGGGACGCTAGTGCGCCGACAGCCGGCACGCGGCGTCGCGCCGGGGAGCGGCAGGACGTCGGGAGAGGGCCCGCAACGTCGGCTACCCTTCCCCTCGCGCGATCACGACGGGCCACCGCACCGGCGGCCCGGCGGTCCGCACCGGCAGCCGAACCGGCCTGCCCCCTCGTCGTCACCGAACGGCGGGGGAACGCCTCCCCCACACCCCGGGGAGGCCCCGATGAGCTGCGATCGCCAGGCGTGCGCACCACCTCCACCTCGCCGGGGATCGCCCGGACGAGAGATGCACGTGACCAAGACCTTCCACGACCTGGGTGTCCATCCCGCCCTCAGCGACGCGCTCGTGCGTCAGGGCATCACCCATCCCTTCCCGATCCAGGAGCTCACGCTCCCCCTTGCCCTCGACGGCCACGACCTCATCGGTCAGGCACGTACCGGCACGGGCAAGACCCTGGCGTTCGGCCTCCCGCTGCTGCAACGCCTGGATCCCGACAAGGGCGCGACCCAGGCACTGGTCGTCGTGCCCACCCGCGAGCTGTGCGTGCAGGTCTTCGAGGACCTGAAGATCGGCGCCGAGCTGGGGCTCACCTCGATCAGCGTGTACGGCGGCGTCGGCTACGACGAGCAGAACGAGGCGCTGACCTCCGGTGTGCACATCGTGGTCGGTACCCCTGGGCGCCTGCTCGACCACCTCAACCGCGGCAACCTCGACCTCAGCCAGGTCACCCAACTGGTCCTCGATGAGGCGGACGAGATGCTCGACATGGGCTTCCTGCCCGACGTCGAGCGGCTCGTCGAGGCCTGCCAGGGCGAGGCGCGGCACACGATGCTGTTCTCGGCGACGATGCCGACCCCGATCGTGAAGCTGGCGCGGCGTTACATGGACCACCCCACCTTCACGCGCGCCGATCACCACGAGCAGCCCGAGACCGCACCCAACGTCGAACAGCACTTCTTCCAGGTCCACCGCATGGACAAACCGCGCCTGCTCGCACGCATCCTGCAGGACGAGGGGCGCGGCGGGGTGTACGTCTTCGTGCGGACCAAGCACATGGCCGACCGGCTGGTCAACGAACTCGAGGAGCTCGACACCCCGGCGGTCGCGATCCACGGGGATCTGCGCCAATCCACCCGCGAGCGCAACCTGGACCGCTTCCGGCAGGGGAAGGCGACGGTGCTGGTGGCCACGGAGGTCGCCGCCCGCGGGCTGGACGTCCACGGGGTGACCCACGTGGTCAACTACGACTGCCCCGACGACGAGAAGATGTACCTGCACCGCATCGGGCGCACCGCCCGCGCGGGAGGCTCGGGCACGGCCATCACCTTCGCGGAGTTCAACGAGGTCGACCGCCTCAACGTCATCCGCAAGAAGCTCGGTGCCACCGACACCGAGCTCGCGCAGGTGTTCTCCACCTCCTCGGAGCTCGCCGAGCGGTTCACGCTCCCCGAGACCCGGCCCTGGGACCACCTCTCCCGCAACGGATCCGCGACGCGGTCCGGCGCAGGGTCGCGCTCGGGGACACCGGCCGGTGCACGGTCGGACAGACGCACCGACGGCGGCGGTCGTGACGACCGTCGGCAGCAGCGGCGCGGCGCCACCGACGGACGCCCGAAGAGCGCGCGCTCCCAGGAGGGGCGCGGGCAGGACCGGGATGCCGACCGGCGCCGTCGGCCGCGCACCGCAGCGCCGACCGTCGAGGAGGAGACCGCCGCCCCGACCGCGACGTCCCCCGTCCCGGCCACGACCGAGGCGTCAGCGGCCCCGACGGCACCGGCGAGCGACGACCGCGCCGACGCAGGGGCGGTCGAGCGCACCCGCAGCCGGACGCGGACCCGCGCCCGCACCACCGCGGCCGACGGTGATCAGGGCGGACGTTCCGCGGACGAGCGCACCGGCTCGGACGGCTCCGGTCGGACGCGGGCCCGGTCCCGACAGGGCGACCGGGACACCGCAGGGCGCTCCGGCAGCGATGAGCAGCAGGCCCCAGGGGGCGGCGCCAAGGACCGTGACCGGCAACGCTCGGGCCGGGCGCGCTCGCAGCCCGCGAGGTCGGGCGGGAACACCGCTGATCGTGACCGCAGCGGCGGTGGGAGCCGTGGCAGCGCGTCCGCCAGCGCCGGGCGCACGGGCCAGCCCGTCGGCGAGGAGCCCACCGACCGTGGCGGTCAGGCCCGCGGGCAGGGTCAGCCCCAACGGTCCCGTCGGGTGAGGGTCGAACACCTGCCCTGACCAACCGGGCGCGAGGGTGGGTGTCAGCTCGACGGGCGCCAGGGCGCCCGAAGGATCCGCAGCGCCTGCCCGGTACGCACCTCGAGACCGGCGTAGCGGTCGCAGTTCGGGCAACGGCTGTACAGACGCCGGCGGACGGGATCCAGCAGGAAGGGCGGTCGGAGCAGCCGCACGGCCTCGAGCAGGGACAGGCCGAAGGGCACGTCACAGCGCCGGCAGCGCAGCTCGACCTGGCTGGTCGGGGCCGCACTCGGCGCCGTCGAGTAGAGCGCCTCCTTCCCGAGCCCATCGCGCGGCGCAGCCGTACGCTCCGGGCCCGCGATGCGGTCGAAGGCCGGTGAGGTCCCCGGACGACGGGCGTCGCTGCGGCCCTGCGCTCCCATCAGCCGGCCCCGTCCTCGACCAGGCCCAACACGGCCGAGCGCTGGGCCTCGGTCCAGCCGGCCGCCTCCAGCAGCCGGGCGTCCACCTCGTAGCCCAGCAACTCCCGGGCGATGGCCCGGTACGCAGCGGTGCCGGGCACACCGGTGCGGGCGCTGACCAGGCTCGCCCCGCCGGTCGGCGCCTCGGCGAAGCGGACGGACTTGCGGACGGGTGGGCCGACCAGGGGCAGGTCGTACCGCGCCAGCAGGTCCCGGAGCACCTCGCGGCTGTGCCGGGGTCGCGGGTCGAACATCGTGGCGATCAGGCCACGGACCTCCAGCGCCCGGTTCGTCAGGCGCTTGACGTCGGAGATCGTCTCGAGGAGCTGGCTGACCCCACGGTGGGACAGGGTCTCGCACTGCACGGGGATCAGCACCTCGTCAGCTGCCGTCAGGCCGTTGATCGTGAGCACCCCCAGCGACGGTGCGCAGTCGACCAGCACCACGTCGTAGCTGTCGAGCAGGTCGGTCAGCTCACCCCGCAACAGGTACTCGCGCCCGGTGCGTGACAGCAGCGTGACCTCCGCACCGGCCAGGTCGATGTTGGCCGGGACGATGTCGACCTCACCGTCCTGGATGATGGTGTCGGCCAGCGAGGTGCGGCCGACGACGGTGTCGTTGAGGGAGGGTTCGATCGCGTCGGGGTCGTAGCCGAGCGAGAAGGTCAGGCACCCCTGTGGATCGAGGTCGACGACCAGCACCGCAGCGTCGAGCTCGGCCATCGCGGCGGCGATGTTGAGGGTGGTGGTGGTCTTTCCCACCCCGCCCTTCTGGTTCGCGACGGCGATGACGGTGGCGGTCACAGCAGCCCGAGCTTGCCGGCCTCAGCGACCGCGCCCGCACGATTGCGGACACCGAGCTTGTCGTACAGCTCCTGGGCGTAGGCCTTGACCGTCCGTTCGGTGACGCCGAGCTCCTCGCCGATCTCGGAGTTGGTCATGCCCTCGGCCATCAGCTCCAGGACCTGCTGCTGGCGGGGCGAGAGGTGTGGACCGGTCTCGACCTTCGGCATGTCGAACACCACCGTGGCATCCTCCCGCTGGGAGGCGGCCGCCGGATCCTCGAAGGTCGCGGTGACCGGGCCGAAGCTGACGCGGTCCCCGTGGCGCAGCACGCGCGGCCCTTCGAGGGTGTCACCGTTGACCTTGGTGCCGGCAGCGGACCCGAGATCGGTGACGATCACCGCGGACGCTTCCCGTCGCACCTCCGCGTGGACGCGCGAGACCCGGGGGTCCGGGAGCACATAGGGGTTGTCCTCCCGGCGGCCGAGGGTGGCGACGTCACGGTCGAGCCGCACCACACGGCCTGCCAGGGCCCCCTCGCTGAAGTGCAGCGTCGGGACCGGAACGATCTTCTGTGCCTTCTGGACGTTGCCCTCCGCCACGGTGCCTCCTCCGCATCCGGGCCGGCACAGCGCACCGATCCGTCCCGTGGTGGACGACAGCTCGGCGGCGACCGGCGTGACGACAATCCTAACCCTTCGACGACAGGTGGCGACCGTTCGGTCGACGACAGCTGGCGACCGTTCGGTCGACGACAGCTAGCGACCGTTCGGTCGACGACAGCTAGCGACCGTTCGGTCGACGACAGCTGGCGACCGGTCAGACGATCCGCCGCTGACGCAGGGCCTCCACCTGCGCCCGCGATGTCGTCGCCCGACCGAGCCGGTCCTCGGCCCCGCGACCGTGGTGATCGGAGCCGGCGGTCACCAGCAGACCCAGCCGCGACGCCACCGCCTCGTAGTGGCGACGCTGCTCGTCGGTGTGGTCGGGATGGTGCGCCTCGATCCCCACCAGGCCGCTGGCCACCATCCGCTCCACCACCGAGATGGGGAGACCCTTGGCACCGGAACGGTCGCCGTACAGGCCGGGGTGGGCCAGCACGGCCACACCGCCGGCGCCCACGAGCAGCTCGACCGCGCGCTCCGGAGTGACCGCGTGCTTCTCCACGTAGGCCGGACCACCGTCGGCGAGGTAGCGGTCGAACACCTCGCGGAGATCGGCCGCCGCACCGCTCTCGACGACCGCAGCGGCGATGTGTGGTCGGCCGATCGGCGCGTCACCGGCGAGCGCACGAACCCGCGCGAAGGTGATCGCGATGCCGAGCTCCCCGAAGCGCTCCACGATGCGCCGCGCCCGATCGGTGCGCTCGTTCCGGAGGCGGTCGAGCTCGGTGGCCAGCGGCGCGTTCCGTGGATCGACCCAGTACCCGAGGACGTGGACGCTGATCCCCTCCTCCTCGGCCGAGAACTCGGTGCCGGGCACGGCTTCGATACCGGCGGCTTCCGCGGCGTCGCGTGCCACCTCGAAGGGTGCGGTGGTGTCGTGGTCAGTGATCCCGATCCCCTCGAGGCCGAGGGCCGCGGCGGCGGCCACGTTCTCCTCGATCGTGGTGACGCCGTCGGAGTAGGTCGAGTGGGTGTGGAGGTCGTACCCGGGCATCAGAATGCGCTCTCGCCGGTGAGCAGCCGACCGATGATCAGGTGTTGGACCTCCGTGGTGCCCTCGTAGAGCGTGGTGACCCGGGCGTCACGCAGCAGCCGTTGGACGGGGTAGTCGTCGATGTAGCCGTACCCGCCGTGGACCTGCACGGCCCGGTCGGCGCAGCGCACGGAGGCCTCGGTGGCGAACAGTTTGGCGGTGGAGACCTCCAGCGTGCACCGACGGTCGGCGAGCTTGGCCTCGACGACGACGTCCACCAGACCGCTGGCGGCCTGGAGGTCCACGTGGCTGGCGGCCAGCAGCTCCTGGACCAGCTGCTTGCTCGCGATCGGCCCGCCCCACTGCTGCCGCTCCGCGGCGTAGCGCAGCGACAGCTCGAGGGCCTCGCGGGCGAGCCCCACGGCTCCGGCGGCCAGGGAGAACCGGCCGTCGTCGAGGGCGGACAGCGCCACCTTCATCCCGTCGCCCGGCGCGCCCAGGATCGCAGCGTCGCCGACCTCCACCCCGGTGAGGGCGAGCTCCGCGGTGTCACCCGAACGCAGGCCGAGCTTGCCGTGGATCTGGGTCCCGACGTAACCCGGGGCGTCCTGCGGGACCAGGAAGCAGGTGATGCCGAGGTCCTCACCCTCGGCCACGGCCCGGGCCAGGACCATGGTCACCGCGCCACGGGTGCCGTTGGTGATGAAGATCTTCGCCCCGTCGATCCTCCACCGGTCACCGGTGCGGACGGCCCGGGTCGTCATCTCGGCGGGGTTGGAGCCGGCACCGGGCTCGGTGAGCCCGAAGGCGCCGAGCTCACCACGGGCGAGGCCGGGCAGCCACCGGGCCTGCTGCTCGGGCGTACCCCAGCGCAGGATCGACCGGGCGACCAGGCCGAGGTTGACCGACACCAGGGATCGCAGGGAGGAGTCGGCCGCGCCCAGCTCCTCGATCACCACCCGGTACCCGGCGGCGTCCAGGCCGGCGCCACCGTGCTCCTCGGGGATCACCGCTCCCAGCACGCCGATCTCGGCCAGACCCGGCAGCAGTTCGGCCGGGAACGCCTCGGCGCGGTCCCGCTCCCGTGCGGTGGGCCGCACATGCTCGTCACAGAACGCCCGTACCGACGCTCTGAGCGCCTCCAGCTCGTGGCTGTCCACCGCACCACCTCCTGCAGCCAGGCACACACGCGCCGGTGCCCGGTACCGCCCACGCCGGTGCCCACCGCTGCGGTCACCGTAGCGCCGCCGGCTTCCGCTCCCACGCTCGGTGGTGCCACCGCGGAGCGAGGCGCCACATACGGCGCCGCTACGCTGCGGGGCGCCGCCACCCACCGTCGACGATCGAGCCGCGCATGTCCCGGGTCAAGCTGCTGTCGGGGATGGCCTACGACCTCGAGCAACACGAGTCCAGCGGCGTCGCCGACCCGGTCATCCGGGTCAGGGGTGAGCTGCCCGGCGGCTCCCAGCCCTTCGCGCTCCACGGCGTCTACAAGGGCTCGCAGGGGATGTACGAGGAGGTGCTCGCCATCGCCGACCCCGAGGGCGAGGTGATCTGGGAGTCACAGCCCCGCGTGATCGAGCTCCGCGGCGAGATGTTCGAGGATCTGTTCCGTCGGACCATCCGAGACCGCATCGAGATCACCTCGAACCGCGAGCACACCCTGGCCTACTACCTCGACGGGCAGCTCGTGGCACGGGTGCCGGTGTTCATCGACGCACCGGAGTCGGTCCAGGCCAGCGGGGTCCTGCTCGAGGCCGCCGAGACCGCCCTGAAGAAGGGAGCGATCGTGTGGCTGACGATCCCGCAGCCGGACGGCACGGCACTGACCCGTCCCGCGTGGTACGTGCAGCAGGGCACGACCCTCTTCGTGCTCAAGGGGCCTGCGGAGCAGGAGCTCCCCGGCCTCGAGCGGGCACGGGAGGTGACGGTCACCGTCAAGTCCAAGGACATCAAGGCCACGATCGGCCGGATGACGGCCGCCGTGCGGGTGGTCACCGACGATGAGGAGTTCGAGCGGGTGGCCACCATGGGGATGGGCACCCGACTGAACCTCCGTGACGGTGAGGCCGCGCTCCAACGCTGGAAGGACACCTGCACCCTGGTGGAGCTGACCCCGCGCGGTTGAGGGTTCCCGCGCTCCGTCGGCAGCGCCGCTCAGGCCGACCCGGCCCGCTCCGCGCCACGCCTGCGGCCGAGCAGCACCAGGCCGACGCCGAGCAGCAGCACCGCACCGCCGATCGCGAGCCACGTACCCACGTCGGTGGGGATGCGCGACCACCAGGGCGGCGGCCCGGAGACCACCTCGAAGCGCCGCAGCTCGTCACCGGTGACATCGATGCGGACCGTGTCCCCGTCGAGCAGGAACCCGTCGTGGTCCTCGACCGGACCCGGCATCACCACCTCGACACCGACCGTCACGGCCTCCTCCACCACCGCAGCGAGCTCCGCGGCACCGTCCCCGAGGGCTTCCCCGTCCACGGTCAACCCGGAGGTCGTGGGAGGCCGGAAGCGGGCGGTGCCGGACAGCCGCCCCCGCTGGTCCACCACCTCGGCGCTGTCGAGGTCCAACTCCAGCATCGGGTCCTCGGGCGCCAACCCCGTAACCAGCCCCGCGTACACCTCGGGCAGCGCCGCCGCATCTGCGAGCTCCCGGCGCAACGTCACGGTCAACCCGCCGTCCTCCTCGCGGACACGGAACAGCTCCCACTGCTCCTCCGCAGCTGCCACGGCGGCGAGCTCCGCGGTCGGGTCCACACCGAGGGCGTCGAGCTCGGCCAGCATCCGCGGATCGAAGCGTGCCTCCAACCCGGCGACCGCGCTGCCGTCGGCCCGCAACTCGACGGGTGCCACCAGATCCATCCGGCACCCCAGCAGCAGCAGCAGCGCGGCTGCCGCCATGAAGACCGTGCGGACCACGGTGGTGCTGGCGCGTAGCATGCGGCCGGTCCCGGTCACAGGGGCTGGGGTCGCGGCAGGCTACCGGCCCCCCGCAGCACCCCAACCAGGGAGGCGATGGTGAGCTCCGAGCCGCCCAGTTCCTTCGTCCCACCGCCGGCAGACGACGAGCAACAGAACGGACCGGCGCGCGGTCGACGGCGTCGCATCGGCGAGCTGCTGGTGGACGCCGGGGTCATCGACGACGAGCAGCTGCGCGAGGCACTGTCGACCTCACCCCCGGGGGAACGACTCGGACAGACCCTCATCCGGCTCGGCATGGTGGACGAGCCGCAGGTGGCGCACGCGCTGGCGAGCCAGCTCGGCATCGAGGTGGTCGACCTCACCGGTATGACCCCGCAGCCCCACGCGGTGGACCGGGTTCCCGCGCGGCTGGCGGAGCGCCACCAGCTCGTGCCGCTCAGCCTCGAGGACGGCGTGCTCACCGTGGCGATGGCCGACCCCGCCGACGTCGTAGCCGTGGACGACATCCGGGTCGTGGCCGGGGTGCGCGGGGTACGGAAGCTGGCCGCGCCCACCTCCGACATCGACCATGCACGCCGCCGCGCGTACCGCCACGATGCGCAGCAGGATGTGATCGAGGACGCGGCGGCCGAGGAGGTCGAGCTCGGCGAGGTCGAGGAGGAGGACGAGGAGCAGCCCGTGGTCCGGCTGGTGTCCTCCCTGATCAGCGAGGCCGTGACCGCGCGGGCGAGCGACATCCACGTCGAACCCCACGCCGAGGGGGTCCAGGTCCGTCTCCGGGTGGACGGTGGGCTGAAGTCCTCGATGGACCTCCCACGGGCGCTGGGCCGCCAGGCCATCTCGCGACTGAAGATCATGGCGGCCCTCGACATCGCGGAACGTCGGCTGCCCCAGGACGGGCGTGCGGCAACGCGCGTCGACGGGCGGAAGGTGGACCTGCGCGTGTCCACGATGCCGACCCTGCACGGGGAGACGGTGGTCCTGCGTGTCCTTCCCCAGGGCACGGAACTGGTGTCGCTGTCGGCGTTGGGGCTGTCGGAGCGCACACGGACACCCCTCACCGACGCGCTACAGCGTCCGCAGGGCCTGGTGCTGGTCACCGGACCCACGGGATCGGGAAAGACCACCACCCTCTACGCCGGGCTCGCCGAGGTGTCCGACCCCACCCGCAACGTCCTCACCCTCGAGGACCCGGTGGAGGTCCAGCTGCCGGGGGTGAACCAGACCCAGATCGAGCCACGGATCGGCCTGACCTTCGCACGCGGCCTGCGGCACGTCCTCCGGCAGGACCCCGACGTGGTGCTGGTCGGTGAGATCCGGGATCGGGAGACCGCCCAGCTGGCCGTCGAAGCGTCCTTCACCGGCCACCTCGTGCTGGCGACGCTGCACACCAACGACGCACCCTCGGCCGTGGCACGGCTCGTTGACCTCGGCGCGGACCCCTTCCTCATCGCCTCCTCCCTGCTGCTGGTGCTCGCACAGCGGCTGGGGCGACGGGTGTGCGCGCGCTGCGCCGCGCCGGATCGACCGCCCCGGGAGCTCCTGGAGCGCCTCGGTCCTCCCACCGACGAACAGCGCGCGGCGGTTGGTCCTGACCTCCGGCGCGGGAAGGGGTGTCGGGCCTGCGAGGACACCGGGACCCACGGTCGGATCGCGATCACCGAACTCCTCCGGGTCACACCTCCCCTGCGTGAACTGGTGGTGGAACGGGCCGCGGAGCGCCGACTCGCTGAGCAGGCCGCCCGCGATGGCCTCGTCACGCTGCGCCAGGACGCGGCAGACCGTGCATGGCGCGGGGAGATCACCGCAGCGGAGGCGGTCCGGGTCACACCCGACCCCGGCTGAGGGGGCTGTCGCTACCCTCGCCACCCGCCCGCATCCCCGTCGACGGAGCCCGCAGGTGCCCACCACCGACCAGGTCATGGAGGTCCTCGCAGAGGTCGAGGATCCGGAGATCAACAAGACGATCACCGAGCTCGGGATGGTCGAGGACATCGCCATCGAAGGGTCCCGGGTCGGCGTGAAGATCAAGCTCACGATCCCGGGCTGCCCGCTGAAGGACCGGATCACCAAGGATGTCACCGCCGCCGTCTCCCGCCTCGACGACGTGGACGACGTGCAGGTGGTCTTCGGGTCGATGACCGATGAGGAGCGCCAGCAGCTCTCCGCCAACCTACGCGCCGAACGTGGGGCGGCGAACCCGGAGATGGAGATCCCCTTCGCCAACGCCGACTCCCCCACCAAGGTGATCGCCATCGCCTCCGGCAAGGGGGGCGTGGGCAAGTCCTCGGTCACCGTCAACCTCGCCGCTGCCCTCGCCCAGCAGGGCTTGCGGGTCGGGGTCATGGACGCCGACATCTGGGGCTACTCGGTCCCGCGGATGTTCGGGGTGACGGGCAAGCCGGTCGCCTTCGACGGCATGGTGATGCCGTTGCAGGCCCACGGCTGCAAGGTGATCTCGATCGGCTTCTTCACCGACCCGGACCGCTCGGTCATCTGGCGCGGACCCATGCTCCACCGCGCGCTGCAGCAGTTCCTGTCCGACGTCCACTGGGGCGAGCTCGATGTGCTGCTCTGCGATCTGCCGCCGGGCACCGGCGACATCGCCATCTCGCTCGCGCAGATGCTGCCCAACGCCGACATGCTGGTGGTCACCACCCCCCAGCAGGCGGCCCAGAAGGTGGCGCTGCGTGCCGGGAAGGCGACGGAGCAGACGGGCATGGCGGTCGCCGGCGTGATCGAGAACATGGCCGGGTTCACCGACCCGGTCAGCGGTGAGGTGCACGAGATCTTCGGCTCGGGCGGCGGCCAGGAACTCGCCGGGGCCCTCGAGACGGACCTGCTCGGGCGCATCCCGCTCGACCCGCGGATGGTGGAGGGCAGCGACGCCGGGGTGCCGATGGTGCTCTCGCACCCCGACGCGCCCGCCTCCAAGGCCATCACCGAGATCGCCGAGCAGGTCGGGGCCCGATCCCGCTCCGTCGTCGGGCGCAGCCTGCCGCTGACGGTCTCCTAGCCGCCCGCCCCGGCGCGGCGCAGGCCCGCGGCCAACTCGGCGGCGACCAGGCCGACGCCCCACCCCGCGAGCACGTCGCTCGCGTGGTGGACACCCACCGCCACACGGGAGGCGCCCACGCCCACAGCGGCGGCGGCGAGCAGCACGGCGGGCGGCCCGGCACCACGGCCAAGCGCCACCGCCGTCGCCGCCGCCAGGGCGGCGTGCCCGGAGGGCCAGGAGGATCCCGCGGGGGGCGCGACCAGCCGGGGTGCCGTCCCACGCTGGTAGGGCCGGGTTCGGCCGAGCGCCGGCTTGACCGCCTGGGCGAGCAACCACGCGGCACCTCCCGCGGCAGCCACCTCCCCCGCGAGCCGGCGGTGGCCGGTGGCCAGGAGACCGGCTGACATGCCAGCGAGGGCGAAGCTGGAACCGAGATCGGTGACCATGCCCAGCACCGCATCTCCCCGCCGCGGGACGGGCCGGGCGAGTGCGGCCTCCACCCGTGCGTCAACGGGATCCGCGGCCCCACTGCGCACCGCGATGTAGGACCCCACCACCGCTGCCACACCGATCAGGGCGGGCAGGGCGCGGGGGCCCGGCACACCTCGCCGCGACGTCACGTCGCCTCGGGGTCGAAGGGCGGTGGGTCGTCATCGTCCCGGACGGGCAGGCGCATCACCGGCTCGCTCGGACGCGACGACCCGGCGCTGGCGGTGGTCCCGGCCGCCCCGTCGACCAACCCGGTGACCTCACGCACCCCCCGCCGCACGTCGGACCGTGCCCCGTCGAGGTCGTGCTTGAGGGTCTTGAGCTCCGCCTGGAGCTGCTGGATCTCGCTGAGGCGCTTGAGCTCCGCCACGTTGCGGGAGGTCTCGCTCCGCAGCTTGGTGATCCAGCGCGCCGCGGTACGCGCCATCTCCGGCAGGCGGTCGGGGCCGAACACCAACAGCGCGATGACGGCGATGACGAGCAGTTCCTGTGGGCCCGGCACCTGCAGCGCTCCTGCCGACCGGCGGGGTCACCTTCCGGTCGTGAGGGTAGCCCCGATCGGGTCAGCGGGGCCGTTCGCCGAGCTCCACGTCCACCTCGAACAGCTCGCCGTCCCGGAAGACCTCCAGCACGACGATGTCACCCGGTGCCCGGCGACGCACCTCGGCGACCAACTCCGACATCGTCGCGAGCGTCTCCCCGTCGACGCTCACGATGACGTCCCCCGGGCGGATGTCCACCGCGTCGGCGCCGGTGTCCGGCTGCACCGACTCGATGATCGCACCCTGACGGGCAGGAAGACCGAGCTGGTCGGCCTGCTCGGCGGACACGTCGGTCCCGGCGATCCCCAGCAGCGGATGCCGAACGAACCCCTGCTCGATGAGCTGGTCCGAGGAGTTCACGGCCTGCTCGACACCGACGGCGAAGCCGACGCCCTGGCTGGCACCCGAGCGCGTCAGGATCGCGGTGTTGATACCCACCAGGCGCCCCTGGGCGTCCACCAGCGCGCCACCGGAGTTGCCGGGGTTGATGGCGGCGTCGGTCTGCACGATCGACGGGATGGTCTGCACGCCCTCCCCGGGCACCTGCTCGTCCAGCCGGATCTCCCGGTTCAGCGCCGAGATGACCCCGGCCGTCACCGACGCATCCAGGCCGAAGGGCGATCCGATCGCGATGACCGTCTCGCCCACCAGCAGCGGCTCCGACTCGGGACGCAGGTTGATGGCTGGCAGGTCATCGGCGTCGACACGGACCACAGCGATGTCGTTGAGCTCGTCGGAGCCGACCATCTCGGCCTCCAGCACGTCCCCGTCGGCGAGGCGCACCTCGACGGACTCCGCACCGTCGATCACGTGATGGTTGGTGATGATGTAGCCGTCCGAGCGGTAGATCACCCCGGAGCCGAGCCCCGACTGTCCACCGGGTCCGAGCCCGTCACCGCCCTCGCCCCGCACGTCGATGCGGACCACGGACGGGGTCACGGCCTCGGCGACCGCCGGCACGATCGAGCTCTCGCTCAGGGGCTCGATGCTCGGCGCCGCCACCGTGGAGGGTGCGTCCGGTTCCGCAGCCGCCTCACCGGAGGCGGGCTCCTGGGCTGCGGTGTCGAGGGCGCCGGTCACCACCAGGGTGCCGCCGGTGCCGATCACCGCGCCGAGCAGTGCACCGAGCAGCAGACCGACGGGTCGGCGGCGGGGTGTGGCCGGTGCATCCACGGTCCCCACGGTGTCCGGTGGGCGCACGGAGCCCACCGGAGAGCCCGGGCCCGCCGCTGTCGCGTCCCACCCGGTCGGCGGCGGTTGGGGGAACCGGGTGATAGCCGGCGAGCGCTCGTCGGCTGCGGAGGAGGTCGTCGACGCGCGCCACGGCCTCCGCCACTCGTCCCTGTCGTACCCCACACTCGCCTCCGGTGCCGTTGGTGCGCTCCATGGTGCCGTACCCGTGCGAGGTTCGATGCCCGGGCCGCGGGGGTTCGCCGCTGGAACCCAGGGGGGTGACCGCGCGCCGTCCACGGACGCGTTAGGTTGCCAGGTATCGGCGGAGAGGGCGCAGGCGTGGACGAGACCGTGCTCACCGAGGTCCGGCGGGTGCTGGCACCGGAGTCGGAACCGACGGTGGTGGCGCGACAGCGGGCGACGGCCACCCACCCTCCCGATCCGGAGGTGGGTGCGCTGCTGCGCTGGGCCGTGCGCACCATCGATGCGCGCGCGGTCGTGGAGGTGGGCAGCGCTGGCGGGGTGTCGGGATCCTGGATCCTGCCGGACCTGCCCCCGCGTGGGGTCCTGACCTCGATCGAACCCGATGCGCACGCCCACGGGCTGGCCACCGATGCCTTCGAGGCGATGGGTGCCGGGACCCGCGTGCGCGCGATCCTCGGCGATCCCGCGACCGTGCTCGACCGCCTCTCCGACCAGGCCTACGACCTCGTGCTGCTCCAGAGCCGCCCGGCCTTCAGCCCTGGACTGCTGGCCCACGCCGAGCGACTGCTGCGTCCGGCGGGGATGCTGCTGGTCCGCGGCGCGCTCCGTGGCGGCGAGCACGCGGAGACCCTGGCGGCAGCACTGGCCGCACTCGCGGAGGACGGTGCCTTCGACGCGACCGTGCTGGGTGTGGACGACGGCCTCCTGCTCGCGACCCGCCGCGGCGCGACCGCGGACGGGTGAACCGCACGCGCCGTCCCAGGATGCCGGGTCGGACGCACGCCGGAGCTAGAAGAACCGCACCTTGGCCGCGAACTCCACCGCGGGCGCCAGGATGACGGCCAGGTAGAACATGCCCGTGGACGCCTGGATCGACCGACCCCCCTCGCGCGCGAGCTTGACGTTGAACCCGGCGATCAGGGCCAGCAGGGACAGCACGCCGAGGCCCAGGATCACCGACATGGAACCGATCTGCAGCACCGGGGAGAACAGCATCGAGCACTGCTCGAACTCACCCCCGGCCGGTAGCCCCTCACAGGGAGCCGGACTCCGCCACGACAACAGCACCGAGCCGAGCCCTGCACCGATGGCGGCCACGTTGGTCCAGGCGATCCACATCATGTAACGGTTGGAGAGGCGGCGCTCGACCAGGTACCAGTGGCCGAGGATCAGGCCGACCCAGATGCCCCCCATCAACAGCGCGCCGAGGGCGAGCTCCACCACTCCCTGGCCGAGGCCACCGACCCCGCCCCGTTCGGCGCGGATGACCGCCAGGGGAAGGAAGCTGGCGACGCCCGCGAGGCTGGCCACCGCTCCCAGCAGGCGGACCAGCGGACCCGGTGCCCGCAGGCTGCGGGCCAGCACGGCGACGAGGGTGGCTGCGCTCGCCCCCAGGAGCAGTGCGCGGGTCAGCTCGCCCTGCGTCGCCAGCTCCGTGCCCTCCAGGGACCCCATGGGACCGTCGAAGGCTGCCCACGCGCCCAGCGCCAGGAGCGCGATGGAGGTGCCGGTCAGCGCGTCGTAGCCCCGCCGGAGCTGGCCGAAGGTCGGCGCGAACCACAGCAGCACGCTACTGCCGACGGCGGTGATGGCCAGGACGGTCGCGAGCACGGCGGCAGGGGCGGTCACGGTGGGTTTGCCTCGAGGTCGGTGCGCACTCGACGACGGCGGACGCGGACGGGAGCGGCCCACGGAGCGCGCGGGAGGCGACAGGGTGCCACCTCCACGCCGCCGGTGGCCAACCCTGCGGCCCGCGTGCGGACCGGGAGGCGGGCGACCCACGCCGGCGACGCCTCGGGACACACGGCCGGGAGCCTGTGGTCACGGGGACGGTTACCCTCGAAGGGCGCGCGGCGGCCTTCCCGGACGGTCACGCCAGCGCGCCATCACTCGCCGTCCTCCCCAAGCAGGTGCCCCATGGGCCGGTGCGACCCCGGACTGAAGCACGCCCGCAGCCTCGAGGTGACCGAGGAGCACACCGCGACCGCGGTGGGCTCCGGCGACGTGCCCGTCTTCGCCACGCCGGCGCTGCTGGCGCTGGCGGAGGCTGCCTGCGTCGGCGCACTGGCCGATGAGCTCGACCCGGCGGAGACCACCGTAGGCACCTGGGCTGAGGTGGAGCACGGGCGGGCTGCCCCCGTCGGTGCGACGGTGTGCGCCCACGCGACCCTGATCGGTCACCACAACCGGCGGCTCGAGTTCCGCGTCAACGTGGAGCACGACGGCGAGCGGATCGCGTTGGTCAAGCACCGGCGGGTCCTCGTCGACCGCGAGCGGTTCCTGGAGAAGCTCGCCCCGAACTCAGGCGCCGTAGGCCGCGGCTGACTCCCGTCGGAACCCGCGGTCGATCAGCACGTTGACGATGGCGGGGACCCCGCTGGCGGCGGCTCGATCGAGGGCGGGGCCGATCTCCTCCGGCCGCTCGACCCGTTCGCCGTAGCCACCGAGCGCGATGGCGACGTCCTCGTAGGCCACCTCCTGGGTCAGGTCCTGGGCCACCATCCCGTCCGCGCCGTAGACCCGCTCGTGGAACGCCTTCATCTCCCCCCAGGCCCCGTCGTTGCCGATCACGCCGACGAAGGGCAGGCCCTGCCGTGCGGCGGACTCCAGCTCGAAGGCGTTGAACCCGAAGGACCCGTCGCCGTACACCACCAGCACCTGCGTATCGGGGTGGACGTGGCGGGCGGCCAGGGCGAAGGGCGCACCGACGCCGAGGCAGCCGAAGGGGCCGGGGTCCATCCAGTGGCCGGGGTGGTCGACCCGGACCCGGGCAGCGGTGTGGGCCACGATGTCCCCACCGTCGCCGATCACGATCGCGTCCCGCTCCGCCCACCGTGCCACCTCGGCGGCGAACCGCAGCGGGTGCACCGGGCTCGCGTCGGAGCGCGCCGCGTCGTCACGGTCGGCGCGCCGGCGCTGCTCCTCGGCGGTGAGCTCGTCGAGCCATGGGGACGGCCCGCTCCGGCCGAGGACGTCCTCGTGGGACAGCAGTGCGGACAGGAAGCTGCGGACGTCGCTGACGATGCCGTGGGCCACGGGCCGGTTGTGGCCGATCCGGTCCGGCTGCGGATCGACGTGGACCACGGTGACGTCGTCGCGGACCGTCGGCGGGCGCCCGTAGCCGACGCGGAAGTCGAAGTCGATGCCGAGCGCCACCACCACGTCCGCCTTGCGCAGCGCGTGCCGGCGCGTCAACGCCAGCAGGTTGGCGTGGTCGCTCGGCAGGATGCCGCGGGCCATCCCGTTGACGTACACCGGCAGCTGCGCCGTGGTCACCAGCGTGTCGAGCTCCTGCGACGCGCGCGCCCAGTAGGTGCCGGAACCGCACAGCACCACGGGGTGCTCGGCGTCGGCCAGCAGCGTCGCGACCGCGGCGACGGCGTCCGGGTCAGGGCCCGGCGGCGCGGTCGCCCGCTGTCCCCCGCTGACGGCGAGGTGGCCGGTGTCCACGGGCGTCATCAGCACGTCCATGGGCAGGTCGACGTAGGCCGGACCCATACGCGGCGACAACGCCGCGCGGAAGGACGCGTCCAGGACCTCCCGGAGCCGACGGGTCTCGAGCACGGTGTCCACGCGCTTGGTCACGGGGCGCAGCAACTCGAGCTGGGGCGCGTCCTGCAGGGCTCCCATGCCCTCCAGGGACAACGGGTTCCGCCCACCCAGCAGCACCATCGGTGCGTTGGCGTAGTAGGCGTTGGTCACCCCCGTGACCGCGTCGGTCACCCCGGGACCCGCGGTGACCGCGGCCACACCCGGCCGGTGGGTCAGCCGGCCGTAGGCGTCGGCCGCGTGCGCGGCCGCCTGCTCGTGCCGGACGTCGATGACCCGGATGCCACGGTCCTTGCACCCGTCGTAGATGGCGCTGATGTGCCCGCCGGTGAGGGTGAACAGGGCGTCGACGCCCTCATCGGCGAGATGGTCGGCCACCAGCCGTCCGCCGTGCAACTGCGCTCCCATGCGCTCCTCCTGCTCCCGCACCCGACACCGTAGAGGTGCCGGCCGGGGAGCGGCGCATCGTGCCATCCTCGGAGCGCGGCGACGTGCGGGCCCCCGCCGGCGCCCGAGGAGCGTGCACGATGGCAACAGTGGAACCCGCAGCGACGCTCCGCGCGGCGTGGCCCCCGGGGCTCCCCGCCCCGGTGGCCACCGGCCCACTCACTGGCGGGTCCGTCGCGGCGACCTGGGACGTGAGGCTGGCCGACGGGCGGCGGGTCGTGGTCAAGCGCGGCCCCCACGCGGCGGAGGTCGAGGCCGACGGCCTCGCTGCACTGGCGGACGCCGGGGTCGCGGTGCCACGCGTCCTCGGCCACCGGGAGCGCCCCCTGGTCCTCGAGCGGGTCGGGGAGGGCCTGCCGCCCCCGACGGACGCGCACTGGGCCGCCCTGGGCCGGCAGGTGGCCGGCCTGCACCGCGTCCCCTTCCCGCGCTTCGGGTGGCACCGCGACAACCACGCCGGCCGCTTCCCGCAACCCAACCCGTGGAGCGGGAACTGGCCCGACTTCTTCGCCGAGTACCGGGTGCGGACCCACCTCGGCGACGCGGCCGTCCCCGGACCGCTCCGCCGACGGCTCCTGCACGCCTGCGAGGGCCCGATCCAGCAGCGGCTGCGTCCGGACCCGCCGGCGGTGCTGACGCACGGGGACCTGTGGCGGGGCAACACGATCGCCGGCCGCTGGATCGTGGACCCGGAGGCCTGTGCCGCGGATCGGGAACTCGACCTCGCCTACATGCAGATGTCCGCCCACGCGGCCTTCCCCGCCGCGTTCTGGGCCGGTTACCACGAGCTCCTGGAGCTGCCGGAGGGGTACCCGGGCCGCCGCCCGATCCTGCAGCTGCACCACCGGTTGCTGCAGGTCCGCCACTTCGGTGCCCGTCAGCTGCCACCGCTGGTCGCGGCCCTCGACCAGCTCGGGTGGTGAACACCGTCGGCGAGGTCGGCGCTGCGACGCAGGACCGACACCACGTGGCCTGAGCCGGCGTCGACCGGGAGCGGGTTCGGCCACCTTCGCATGCCTGCTTGCGCCTGCTTCTGGACAGCGATGCCGGTAGAACGGAACAAAAACAACAGAAACAGGTAGAAACAGGCACCGTTCGTGTTAGTTTTCTGCCAGAAGCGGGAGCGGGAGGTGCGGCGCCCATGTACGCCGAGGAACGCCGGAGAGCCATCGTCGAGCAGGCAAGGACGAAGGGCCGCGTGGAGGTCGCCGCCCTGGCGGACGAGCTTTCGGTCACCGCGGAGACCGTGCGTCGGGACCTCACCGACCTCGAACGGCGCGGGGTCCTGCGCCGGGTCCACGGTGGTGCGCTGCCCGTGGAACGCGCCGTGGGCGAGCCGGCCCTCGACGAGAAGGCCACGGTGATGCTGACCGAGAAGCGGCGGATCGCGAAGGCCGCGCTGGACCTGGTCCCCGCAGCCGGATCGGTGCTGCTCGACGCCGGCAGCACCACGGGCGAGCTGGCCACGCTGTTCCCCGACGGCGATCTGACGGTGCTGACCAACGGCCTGCCGATCGCCGCCAGCCTGGCGACACGCCGGGAGCTCGACGTCCACCTGATCGGTGGGCGCGTACGGGGCCGGACGATGGCCACGGTCGACCGCTGGGCCCTGGAGGCCCTCGACGACCTACAGGTCGACGTGGCCTTCCTCGCCACCAACGGCCTCAGCGCCTCCCGCGGCCTCTCCACCCACGACCAGGCCGAGGCCCAGGTCAAGGCCGCGATGCTGCACGCCGCACGCGAGATCGTCCTGCTGGCCGACAGCTCCAAGGTCGGCGCCGAGCAGTTGATCCGCTACGCGACCCTCGAGCGGGTGGACGTGATCATCACCGACACCGATCTGGACGATGAGCGCGTGGAGGAACTGACCGCCGCCGGACCCCGGGTGGTGCGCGCATGATCGTCACCCTCACCCCCAACCCCTCCCTCGACCGCACCCTGCACATCGCGCAGCTGCGACGCGGCGAGGTGGTCCGCGCTACCTCCGCACGGGTCGATCCGGGTGGCAAGGGCATCAACGTCGCCCTGGCGCTGACCAGCACCGGGCACCGCGCCCGTGCCGTGCTCCCACTGGGGGGCAGCGAGGGCACGCAGCTCTCGGACGCCATCGCGGACAGCGGCATCGAGGTGGTCGGGGTCCCGATCGCCAGCGCCGTGCGTACCAACATGTCCCTGGCCGAACCCGACGGCACCGTGACCAAGATCAACGACCCGGGCCCGGAGCTGACGCCAGGAGAGGCGGGCGCGCTCACCCGGTCCACCGTCGCCGCCCTCGACGGCGCGGCCTGGCTGGCCGGCTGTGGGTCGCTGCCACCCGGTGCACCGCAGGCGCTGTACGCCGAGCTGGTGGAGCAGGGGCATCAGGCCGGTGCCCAGGTCGCCATCGACGCCAGCGGTGTCGCCCTGGCGGTGGGCATCGAGGCAGGACCGGATCTGATCAAACCCAACGTCCACGAGCTGGCGGAGCTGACCAACCGCAAGCTGCGCCGCATCGGCGACGTGGTCGACGCCGCCACCCGGCTCCACGACAAGGGCATCGCCACCGTGGTGGTGTCCCTGGGCGCCGACGGCGCGGTGCTGGTGGATGGCGCCGGCGCCTGGTGCGCCACCACGCCGCCGATCACCGTGCGCAGCACCGTCGGGGCCGGCGACGCCCTGGTCGCGGGGCTGCTGGCCGCCGGCGGTCAGGGACCCACGGCCCTGCGCAGCGGCGTGGCGTACGGCTCCGCCGCAGCCCAGCTGCCGGGCACCCAGTTCCCCTCCCCCGACCAACTCCACCTTGACGCCGTCACCGTCGTCGAGGCCGACCCCGACCGGATCTTGAGCGAACCAGGAGCGCCGCGATGACCACCATCTCCGATCTCATCACCGCCACATCGGTCACCACCGATCTTCACGCAACCAACGCCGAGGAGGCGATCGACGAGCTCGCCCGCCTCCTGGAGGCCGACGGCCGGGTCACCGACCGGCAGCGCTACGTCGAGACCGTCGTCGCTCGCGAGGCAGAGACCGGCGGTACCGGCATGGAGTCCGGGATCGCGATCCCCCACGGCAAGACCAGCGCCGTGTCCGCCCCCGCGCTCGCCTTCGGGCGCAGCGCGAAGGGACTGGACTTCGGCGCTGGGGACGGCACCCCGTCCGACCTGATCTTCCTGATCGCCGCACCCGAGGGTGAGGACGATCTGCACGTGCGGGTGCTGTCACGCATCGCCCGCAAGCTCATCCACGAGTCCTTCCGGACGGCGTTGCGCGAGGCGGCGACGCCGCAGGCCATCGTCGACATCATCGAGCAGGAGGTCGAGCTGTGAAGCTCGTAGCAGTCACCAGTTGCCCCACCGGCATCGCCCACAGCGAGATGGCCGCCGAGGCCCTCGAGGTCGCGGCCAAGGAGAAGGGCCACGAGATCCACGTCGAGGTCCAGGGGGCCGCCGGCGGCCCGCCGATCCCCGCTGAGGCGATCAAGAGCGCTGATGCGGTCATCTTCGCGGTGGACGCCAGCGTCCGGGAGATCGAACGCTTCGCGCACCTGCCCAAGGTGGAGGTGCGCACCCGCGAGGCCATCGACCGTACGGCCGGCATCGTCGACCGCGCCGTCGAGGCGGCACAGAACCGGACGCCCGTCACCGCCGGAGCACCCGCGGAGGGCGGCGCAGGCGATGAGGAGGAGGACGTCTTCGCGAGCGTCACCGGCCAGGGGACCAGCAAGGGGGAGGAGGCCCGCCGGTGGCTGATGACCGGTGTCTCCTACATGATCCCCTTCGTGGTCGCCGGCGGGATCCTGATCGCGCTCTCCTTCGCCATCGCCGACGCCGTGGCGGTCACCGAGGTGAGCGTGTTCGACCCGGAGACCGGTCTGGCGACCCCCGGTGATCTGGGCATCGACACCATCACCTGGATCGGCGCGGTCCTGCTCACGATCGGCGGCACCGCCTTCGGGATGCTCGTGCCGATCCTCGCCGGCTACATCGCCTACGCCATGGCGGACCGCCCCGGCCTGGCTCCCGGCATCGTGGGCGGCCTGCTGGCCAACACCGTGGAGGCCGGGTTCCTCGGCGGCATCATCGCCGGTCTGCTGGCCGGCGCGATCGTGATGGCGCTGAAGCGGATCCCCGCGAAGGGGACGCTGAAGCGGATGATGCCGATCCTCGTCTACCCGATCATCGGGGTGCTCGGCGTCGGTGCGCTGATGCTGCTGGTCGTGGGCGAACCCGTCGCCGCCATCAACCAGGGGCTGGGTGACTGGCTCACCGGGCTGTCCGGTGCCAACCAGATCCTGCTGGGCCTGATCATCGGGGCGATGATGGCCTTCGACATGGGTGGACCCGTCAACAAGGTGGCCTACGCCTTCGGGCTCCTGTCGCTGGAGGCCGGCAACTTCCAGATCATGGCCGCGGTCATGGCCGCCGGCATGACCCCGCCGCTCGGACTCGCCCTGGCGACGGTCGTCCGCAAGCAGCTGTTCAACGAGGGTGAGCGCCGCGCCGGCCAGGCCGCGTGGGTCATGGGCGCGTCCTTCATCACCGAGGGTGCGATCCCCTTCGCCGCCGCCGACCCCATCAGGGTCATCCCCTCGCTGATGGTCGGCTCGGCCACCACGGGCGCCCTGTCCCTGGCCTTCAGCGCCAGCCTCCAGGCACCCCACGGCGGCATCTGGGTGATCGGCGTGATCGGCAACCCGCTGCTCTACCTGGTCGCGATCGCCATCGGGACCGTGGTCACCGCCGCGATGGTCGTCGGGCTGAAGTCGCTCGGTCGCACGGAGAAGGAGGCTGCGGTCCCCGCCGCCTGAGGACCGCAGCCGGGGTGCCCGTCGCACGCGATGGGCGCCCCGGCGGTCCACACCACAACGATGGGAGAGGAAACGTCATGGCACAGCGGACCGTCGCACTACCCAACCCCTCCGGCCTCCACGCCCGCCCGGCGAAGGTCTTCGCCTCGGCAGCCGCGGAGTCCGGAGCCAAGGTCACCGTCAGCAAGGGCGAGCGGGAGGTCAACGCGGCCTCCGTGCTCTCCATCCTCACCCTGGACTGTCACCAGGGCGACGAGATCACGATCAGCGTCGACGGCGAGGACGCCGAGGCCACCCTCGACCACCTCGTCGGCCTGATAGAGGGCGGGCTCGGGGAGGAGACGGCGTGACCACCACCCTGACCGGCCGCGCAGCCGCGCCCGGTGCCGCCGTCGCCCCGGTGTTCGTGCTGCGGACCGACGTGCCCGCGAGCCCGATCCCCGAGCGCCGTCGCGGCGCCACCGACGCCGAGGTGGCACGCCTGCGCTCGGCGCTGGACGCCGCCCGATCCCAGCTCGCGGAGCTGGCCACGAAGGTGGCGGAGGAGGCGGGCCAGTCGGAGGCGGAGATCTTCGAGGCCCACGCGGAGTTCACCGCGGACCCGGAACTGGCCAACCTCGCCGCCGACGCCATCGAGGACGGCGCCTCGGCGGAGCGGGCCGCCACGTCGGCCTTCGACACCTTCCGGGACCTGCTCAGCGCGTCCTCCAGCGAGTACCTGGCCGCCCGGGCCGCGGACCTCGACGACGTCCGTGACCGGGTGGTCGCGATCCTACAGGGAAGGACGACGATCGTGTCCGCTCCCGAGGAGCGTTCGGTCATCGTCGCCCGCGAGCTCACGCCCTCCCAGACCGCGAGCCTGCCGAAGGCGCTGATGGCGGCCCTGGTCACCGAGATGGGCTCACCCACCAGCCACGCGGCGATCCTGGCGCGCTCGCTCGGGATCCCGGCGATCGTGGGGTGCGAGGATCTGCTGGAGACGGTCGAGGACGGGATGCACGTTGCCGTCGACGGCCGCTCCGGTGAGCTGCTGCTCGACCCTGACGAGCAGCAGCAGGCCGACATCGCGGCGCGGATCGAGGAGGAGGAGGCCCGGCAGCGCGAGCTCGACAAGCTCAAGGACCAGCCGGGGGCCACCGCCGATGGTCACCGGGTGGAGCTGGCCGCCAACCTCGTCAGCCCCGAGGACCTGGCGCCGGCACTGGCCTCCGGCGCGGAGGGGTCCGGGTTGGTCCGCACGGAGTTCCTGTTCCAGGAGCGTCGCTCAGAGCCGAGCGTGGACGACCAGGTCGGGTTCTACACCCAGGTGCTGGAGGCCTTCCCCGGCCAGCGGGTGGTGTTCCGCACCATGGACGTCGGCGCGGACAAGCCACTGCCCTTCGTGGAGCGGGACGCGGAGGAGAACCCGGCGCTGGGCCTGCGTGGGATCCGCCTGCACCTCGACCGCCCGGAGCTGTTCCGCACCCAGCTGCGGGCGCTGCTGCGGGCGCGTGCCGCGGTGGCTGGCACCGACGCCGGCCGCCTGGCGATCATGTTCCCCCTGATCGCCAAGGTGAGCGAGGTGCTCGCCGCCCGGTCGCACCTGGAGGAGGTCGCCGCGGAGGAGGGCGTGGACCTCGACGACCTCGAGGTGGGCGTGATGATCGAGGTGCCCTCGGCAGCGCTGTCGGCGCAGCAGCTCGCCCAGCACGTCGACTTCTTCTCGATCGGCACCAACGATCTGCTGCAGTACCTCTTCGCCGTCGACCGGCTGCAGGGCGGTGTCGCCGACATCGCCGACCCCTTCGAGCCCGCCGTGCTCCGCCTGATCGGTGAGATCATCGCCGCCGGTCATGCGCACGGTGCGTGGGTCGGGGTGTGCGGGGAGACCGCCAGCGACCCCCTGATCGCCGCCGCGCTGGTCGGCCTCGGCGCCGACGAGCTGTCCATGACCCGTGCCGCGATCCCGGAGGTCAAGGACGCCCTCTCGCAGCTGACCCTGGCCGAGTGCCAGGAGGCGGTCCAGCAGGCTCTGGCCGCGGGCGATGATGCCGAGGGGATCCGGGCGCAGCTCGCGGCAGCCTTCACGGGTTCCCGCGGCGCCTGAGGCACCGATCGGGCAGCCCACACCTGCGTCGGGCGGGCGCGGTTCGGCCCCCCACGGGGGTGGAGACCCCTAGGCTCGTTGCCGACGACGGCGCGGCACCGCGACCCTCCACCCCCGGAGCACCCCATGGCCACCCCTGCCGACTGGACCGAACTCGATGCGCGGACGGTCGATGCGGTGCGGGTGCTGGCGATGGACGCGGTGGAGCGCGTCGGCAACGGGCATCCGGGGACGGCGATGAGCCTGGCGCCGGCCGCCTACCTGCTGTTCCAGCGGCACCTGCGTCATGACCCTTCGGATCCGTCGTGGTTGGGGCGGGACCGGTTCGTGTTGTCCGCGGGGCACTCGTCGCTGACGCTGTACATCCAGCTGTTCCTGTCCGGGTACGGGCTCGAGGTGGAGGACCTCGCGGCGTTCAGGACGCTGCACTCCGCCACACCCGGCCACCCGGAGTGGGGCCACACGGCGGGGGTGGAGACCACCACCGGGCCGCTGGGGCAGGGCGTCGGCAACGCCGTGGGGATGGCGATGGCCGCCCGGCGTACCCGTGCGCTGCTGGATGCGGACGCCGCGCCGGGCGGGTCGGTGTTCGACCATCACGTGTACGTGATCGCCTCGGACGGGGACCTCCAGGAGGGGGTCTCCGGTGAGGCGTCGTCGCTGGCGGGCACCCAGGAGCTGTCCAACCTCACCCTGCTCTGGGACGACAACCGGATCTCCATCGAGGGGCGCACCGACATCGCCTTCACCGAGGATGTGGTGGCCCGGTACGCGGCGTACGGCTGGCACGTGCAGGAGGTGGACTGGACCGCCACCGGCGAGTACCACGAGGACGTTGCCGCGTTGGATGCGGCGCTGGCTGCCGCACGTGCGGAGACCTCCCGGCCGTCGTTCATCCGGCTGCGGACCATCATCGGCTGGCCGGCACCGAACGCGCAGGACACCGGGGCGGTGCACGGCGCGAAGCTCGGCGCCGAGGAGGTGGCGGCCACCCGCCGGGTGCTGGGCTGGGAGCAGCCCCCGATGGTGGTGCCCGGCGAGCTGCTCGCCCACGCCCGGCAGGTCAAGGACCGCGGGGCGGCCGCACGGGCGGCCTGGGAGGAACGCTTCGTGGCATGGCAGCAGGCCAACCCCGAGGGTGCGGCACTGCTGGCACGCCTGCAGGAACGTCGCCTGCCCGAGGGGTGGGACGCACAGTTGCCGGTGTTCACGCCGGGGGACAAGGTCGCGACCCGTGCGGCCTCCGGCAAGGTCCTGACCGCCCTGGCGGCAGCGCTACCGGAGCTGTGGGGCGGCTCCGCGGACCTCGCAGGGTCGAACAACACCACCCCGGCCGGTCAGCCCTCCTTCCTGCCCGCCCACCGCTCCACCGACAACTTCACCGGCCACGAGGGCGGCCGGGTGCTGCACTTCGGGGTCCGTGAGCACGCCATGGGTGCGATCTGCAACGGCATCGCCCTCCACGGGTTGACCCGCCCCTACGCCGGGACCTTCCTGGTGTTCTCCGACTACATGCGCCCCGCGGTGCGCCTCGCCGCGCTCATGGGCCTGCCGGTGACCTACGTGTGGACCCACGACTCCATCGGCCTCGGTGAGGACGGACCCACCCACCAGCCGGTCGAACACCTCACCGCCCTGCGCGCCATCCCGGGCCTTGCGGTCCTCCGTCCCGCCGACGCCAACGAGACCGTGTACGCGTGGGCTGAGATCCAACGTCGCAGCACCCTGCCGGGCACCCCGACCGCACTCGCCCTGTCCAGACAGGGCCTGCCGGTCCTCGCCGGCACCGACCCGGAGGGGGTCGCCCGCGGCGGCTACATCCTGGCCGATGCGGATGGTGACCCGGAGGTGATCGTGCTGGCCACCGGTTCCGAGGTCCACCTCGCCGTCGCCGCCCAGCAAGCCCTCGACGGTGAGATCGCGGTGCGGGCGGTGTCGATGCCCTGCCTCGAGTGGTTCGCCGCCCAGGACCCCGACTACCGCGACCACGTCCTGCCGCCGCACATCACCGCCCGCATCTCCGTCGAGGCCGGCATCGCCATGTCCTGGCGGCACCTCACCGGCGATGCCGGCACCCACCTCGGGGTCGAGTCCTTCGGCGCCTCCGCCGACCACCAGACCCTGTTCGACCACGTCGGCCTCACCGTGGACAACCTCGTCGACACCATCCGTGACCTCACCGCTGCCCGACCCACTGACCCTGCGTGCACCGAGGAGCAGCCATGACCGCCACCACCGCCGCGCTGTCCGCTCAGGGCGTCGCGATCTGGCTGGATGATCTGTCCCGTGAACGGCTGGCCACGGGCGACCTCGCCGACCTCGTCGCGCAGCGTGATGTCGTCGGGGTGACCACCAACCCGGCGATCTTCCGGTCCGCCATCTCCGGGTCCGGTACCGCATCGGACCGCTACGCCGCGGACATCGCCCGCCTCGCCGCCGACGGGAAGGACACCGAACGGATCGTGCGGGCGTTGACCACCGACGACGTGCGCAACGCCTGCGACCTGCTCCGCCCCGTGTGGGAGGCCACCGAGGGACAGGACGGCCGGGTCTCCATCGAGGTGGACCCGCGGCTCGCCCACGACACCGACGCCACGATCGGCCAGGCGCACGAACTGTGGACCGAGGTGGACCGGGAGAACCTGCTCATCAAGATCCCCGGCACGCGGGCTGGCCTGCCCGCCATCCGCACCACCATCGCCGCCGGGATCTCGGTCAACGTCACCCTGCTGTTCTCCGTCCAGCGCTACCAGCAGGTCATGGACGTCTACCACGGCGGCCTCGAGGACCGACTGGCCGCAGGCCAGCCCATCGACCACATCCACTCCGTGGCGTCGTTCTTCGTCTCCCGGGTCGACACCGCCGTCGACCCCCTGCTCACCGACCACCCCGACCCGGCCGCCACCAACCTCAAAGGCACCGCCGCCATCGCGAACGCCCGGCTGGCCTACGCCGCCTTCCTCGAGGTGTCGGACAGCGACCGCTGGCAGGCCCTCGAGGAAGCCGGCGCCAACCCCCAGCGCCCCCTGTGGGCCTCCACCGGGGTGAAGAACCCCGACTATCCACCCACCCTCTACGTCGACGAGCTCGTCGCCCCGGGCACCGTCAACACCATGCCCGCGGCCACGCTCCAGGCGGTGGTCGACGGCACACCCGTCACCGCGGATCGCATCACCCCCCACCTCGACCACGCCGCAGGCGTGCTCCAGCGGCTCACCACCTACGGCATCGACCTCGACCAGGTCACCACCGACCTCGAGACCGCCGGCGTCACGGCCTTCGAGCAGGCCTGGACCGCACTGCTGGAGACCGTGGAGCAACGTCGACGGGCGGCATGACGGGCCGGCCCCGGCGGCGGCTCACTGCGTGCGCAGCCAGGCCAGCAGGGTCCGTGCCGGGATCCCCGTCCCGCCCTTGGCGAGCTCACCGCGCGCCTCATCGGTCCAGGCGGTGCCGGCGATGTCCAGGTGGGCCCACGGCGTACCCTCGGGCACGAACCGGTGCAGGAACAGCCCCGCGTAGATCGTGCCGGCAGACCGGCCTGCGGTGTTGCGCACGTCGGCGATCGCCCCCTCGAGCCGGTCGCCGTACTCCGCGGTGGCCACGGGCAGTCGCCACAGCGGCTCGCCCGCCGCGGTCCCGGCCGCCAGCAACCCCTCCGCGAGCTGGTCCTCGCTGGACAGCAGCGCCCCGATGCGATCCCCCAGGGCGACCACCGCAGCGCCCGTCAGCGTCGCGACGTCGATGATGACGTCCGGCTCGAGCTCCCCGGCGTGGACGAGCGCGTCCGCCAGCACAAGGCGGCCCTCGGCGTCGGTGTTGGTCACCTCGATGGTGGTGCCATCCTTGGCGGTCAGCACGTCACTGACCCGGGTCGCGGTGCCCGAGGGCATGTTCTCCGCCAGCGCCAGGACCGCGGTGACAGCGACGGGCAGCTCGAGTTCCGCGGCAGCCCTGACCACGGCCAGGGCGGTGGCCGCCCCCGCCATGTCGAGCTTCATGGTCATCATGGCGTCACTGGACTTCAGCGACAGCCCGCCGGTGTCGAAGGTGATGCCCTTCCCGACCACGGCGACGTGTCGGGTCGCCCCCGCCGGGGCGTAGGAGAGCTCCACGAGCCGTGGAGGGGCCTCGGACCCCTGGCCGACGCCCAGCAGCGCGCCGTACCCGCCCTCGGCCAGGGCCACCTCATCCAGCACACGCGTCTCGATGGGCAGGCCGGCGACCTCTGCCACCGCACGTTCCGCCAGGGCCGGTGGCCGCTTGTCCTGCGGTGGGGTGTTCACCAGATCCCGGACCAGGCACTGCGCCCCCGCCGTCACCCGGGCCACCGTCACCGCGGCACGGGCAGCGTCCGGCTCGCCCACGGCCTGCACCCCGATGGTGGCCAGCTCGAAGGGCTGCGCCTTCGACCGGTAGTCACCGAAGCGGTAGCTGCCGAGCAGCGCCCCCTCGGCGACGGCCTGCACCCCCACCGCCGGCGCCAACTCGTCGACGGCATCCGCCAGCGCCAGGGTGAGCGTCTCCACCCGTTCCGCGGCGGAGGCGGCAGCGGCGGCGGCCGTGCGCAGCGTGGCAGCGGTGGCATCCTCCGCGGACCCGAGACCCACGACCAGCAGCGTCCGTGTCGGCAGGCTGCCCCGGGTGGGTATCCGCAGCACGGTCCCGACCGCCGGGTCGAAGCCCGCCGCGGAGAGCTCCGTGGTCAGGTCGAGTCCGGCTGCGTCGGCGAGTGCGGCGGCCGGCGCGCTCAGCTCCGGCGGGTCGGTCCGCTCGCCGGAGGCCGGCGCGAAGGCGCCGATGGCCACCAGGTCGGCGGCACTGGACTCCAGCGGTGCGGTGACGACGTCCACGACGGGCACGGGGTCCTCCTTCAGGGCAGACGCGGCGAGCCTAACGCGTGCCGGCAGCGCCTCCGTGCGGCGGACCACCACCGGGCTGCACTACCGTCCGGGCCCATGGACGAGCACACCGTGGAGCGCGGGCCGGGCCGGGGTGGCACCGGTGTACGCCCCGTGGACCTCCGCGACTACGCCGATTTCCGCAGGGGACCTGCTTCCTGCGTGCGGGTGTTCGCCTCGGACCACCTCGCCGTGGATCTGTGGTGCATCGAGCCCGGCGCCAGCACCGGGGTGCTGCACCACCCCGACCAGGACATCGCCTACACGGTCATCGGCGGGCGTTCCTGGTTCGTGACCGACGACGGAGAGGTCGGACTCGATCCCCTGGGGGCACTGCTCGTGCCGGCCGACACCATCCACGGCATCGACAACCGACTCGCCGACCCCCTCATCGTGCTCGCCGCCACGTCACCACCGGGCAGTGCGCAGGAGGACGCCGCCAGCGACGACGCGGCAGCGCTCGCCGCGGCCGTCCACCTCGACCCGGACCGCCCGAACCCGTTGCGACGGGCGATCGAGACCCTGCTCGGAAACCGTCGATCGGACTGACCGGATGCGACCCGGACCTCCACGCGGTGCCACCGCCACCCTCTCGGTGACGGTCGACGAGCCTGTCGCCGCCGGCGGTGACGGCGCGCCCGCGACCTACACCACGGTCGCCCTGACACGCGACGTGGAGCAGGTGTGTCGGCAACTGCTCACCCCGCACCTCGACGCCGACGAGGTGGCGGTCGGGGTACGCCTCGAGCTGCTGCACCGCTCCCCTGTCCCGGTGGGCGCGCGGGTCGAGCTGACCGCGACCGTGGCCTCCGTGCGTCCTACGGAGGTGACCTGCGAGGTCCTCGCACGCCACCTCGGCGCGATCGTGGCGCGTGCCTCCCTCGAGCAGCGGGTGCTGACCACCACCGCGTTCGCGGCTGAGGTCGCCGCACGCGCCGGCTAGGGCGGCGCGGCCGGGCGGTTGGCGCCGGAGCGTCAGGGTGCGATCAGGCCGGGCGCGCCGTCTCCTCCTCCGCCTCGGCCAGGGAAGCCAGGTTGGCGAGGCTACGCCCGAAGATCCGGCGCAGGATCGGCAGGACCAGGGTGGAGGCCCCCCACTCCCCCAGGGCACCGAGGGGCGGGTCGACCTCCTCCCACCAGGTGAGCAGGGTCGTGTGGTCACCGTCGGGTTCCAGGACGAACGCACCGGACCCGGTGATGATCCTGCCGAGGTGGGTCACCTCGAGCAGACGTTCCTGCTCCCAGGCGGTGACGCGCATCACGTCCTGGACCGTGACACCCAGGAGGTTGGTGGGGCAGCGGATGGTGACGCCCGCGCCCGTGCGCTCGGGGGTGAGCACGTGCACCGCCTTGGCATCCAACATCCACTCGGGCTGCCGCTCCCAGGTGGTCAGGACCTCCCAGACCACCCGCGGAGGGGCCTGGATACGTTGGGTGAGTTCGAGACGCATGGCAACCTCCGGCGACGTCGACGGTCTTCGGTACCGCGCTGTCGCACGTACGGGGGCGGTCGGCACGGCCCGTCGCCGTTAGTCTGCCCCCACCGGACGCGGTCCGCGTGCGCGCCGACCGGCTGCGACCCCACGTCCGCACGACCTGGAGGGAACGGGACATGTTCGCCGACATCGACGGCAACACCATGCACTACGTCAGCTACGGCGAGGGACCCCCGGTGGTCTTCATCCACGGGCTCGGCGGCTCCTCCAGCGTGTGGCACGGCGTGATGCAGGCCATGCAGCAGCACCACCACTGCGTCGCGATGGACCTGCGCGGCCACGGACGCAGCCAGGGACGCGGTCGGTTCACCATCGAGGGCTGGGCGAAGGACGTCCAGAAGCTGCTCCGCCACCTCGAGCTGCCGGCGGTCACCGTGGTCGGCCACTCCATGGGCTCGCTGGTGGCGCAGCAGCTGGCCCACACCGTGCCCGACGCCGTGGACCAGCTGGTGCTGCTCGGCGGCATCTCCTACTTCCAGCCGCCCACCGCCGACGCCTACCGGGAACGCGCCACGCTGGTGGAGAACGAGGGCCTCGATCAGCTCGTCGGACCGTGGCTCGAGGGTGCGGTGTCACCGCAGTCCCACGCCACCCACTCCGGGATGGTCGGGCTGCTGCGGGAGCTGTTCCTGCGCAACGAGCCCCAGAACTACGCGAAGTCCTGCCGCGCTCTGGCCGACGCGCCCCGCATCCGGCGCGACGAGCTCGGCCAGCCCACGCTCATCCTGACCGGCGCCCACGACCGATCCACGCCCCTGGCCATGGCCGAGGAACTGAAGTCCTCCATCCCCGTCAGCCGCGTGAAGGTGCTCCCCCACGTCGGCCACTGGGCGTCGCTGGAGGATCCCGGCGCGATCGCCGCGGCGATCCTGGAGTTCCTGACCTGACCGTGCGGCGGTGCGGTCCGGGGGCCGTGCCTGGTCCGGATGGAGCACGTGCATCCCCGAGCCTGGAGCGTCCCGTGCTGCGTCGCCTGCTACCCGACCCTGCTGAGCTCGAACTCGAGGAGCTGTACGCCGGTCTGACCCTTGACCTGCCGGACGAGGGTCGCGCGGCCCACGTCGCCCTGTGCATGGTGTCCTCCGCGGACGGGGCGGTGGCCGTGGACGGCCTGTCCGGCGGGCTCGGCGGCGCCGCCGACCTGCGGGCGCTCTCCCAGCTACGCGCAGCGAACGACGTGTCGCTGGTCGGCGCCGGGACCGTCCGCGATGAGGGCTACCTCCCCCTGACCGGCACGCCGCAGCGGCGCGCGGACCGGGCCGCACGGGGGCTGCGCCCGGCGCCGCGGCTGGCCATCGTCACCGCGTCCGGCAACCTCGATCCGGACCTCGAGGTGTTCAGCGATCCCGGGGAGCCACCCCTGATCCTGACCGCACGCCGCGCGGACCGGCAGGCGCTCGCCGCGCTGGAGGACCGCGCCGAGGTCCACGTGGTCGCCGACGACGACCTCGATGCCGAGGTGATCGTGACCACCCTCGCCGGGCTCGGCCTGCGGCGCGTGCTGTGCGAGGGTGGGCCACGCCTCAACCAGGTGATGCTGGCGGGCGGCTGCCTCGACGAGGTGTTCATGACCCTGGCCCCGACCCTGGTGGGCGGGCCGGTGCCCCGCATCATCGCGGGTCCGAGCGAGGTCGCCACGCAGCTCTCCCTGGTCAGCGTCCACGAGTCCGAGGGCGATCTGCTCCTGCGGTACCGGCGCCGCTGAGGCGGGCGGCGCCCGGGGACCGGGGCCTCACCCGGTGGGCGTGACCCACTTCATCCGGGCGAGGCTGGTGTCCACCTCCGGCTTCTCACGCAGCCCCTCCAGGGTCTCCATCACCGCCAGGTAGCGGTGCACCTCATCGACGTCATGGACGCGCACGAAGCCCGGGAAGGGGCGCACCGCCTCGACGGTCGCCAGGGTCTCCGGGAGCCGGTCGGTTGGCTCCGCACCCGTGATCACGCCGGCGTAGTACTTGCGTGAGGCGCCGGTCAGGAAGGACAGCCCGTACTCGGCGAACCGCGGGTAGGCGCGGAGCACCTCGATGTCGTCGTGGGGGTGCTTGGCGTAGCCGAGGCCGGGGTCGAGCACGATGCGCTCGCGGCCCAGTCCCATCTGCTCGGCCAGCGCGATGCGCTCGGAGAACAGCTGCTCCACGTCGGCGACGACGTCGTCGAAGGACAGGAACGCCTCCTTCTTGTGCTCCACACGGGTGTGGAGGAGCACCAGCGCGGCGCCGGTGGCGGCACAGGCAGCGGCGATGCGGGGCTCGGCGAGCCCGGACACATCGTTGATCATCGCGGCGCCGACCTCCAGCATCGCCTCGGTCACGGCGAGCTGGGGCGTGTCGATCGACACCGGGACGCCCCGGTCGACCAACTCCCGCACGAGGTCGATCGCCGAGGCGATCTGCACGTCGATGTCGATCGGCTCGCCGTGGGCCACACCGGAGTCGGTGCCGACGTCGATGATGTCCGCGCCGGCCTCCACGAGCGCCAGCGCCCGATCCAACTGGGCCGTGGTGGTGGCCAGGTGCTCGGTGTCGGAGAAGGAACCGGGGTTGGTGTTCACGATGCCCATCACCGCGGGCGCCCCGGGACGCAGCTCGAAGCGGTGCTGGCGGGCGTCCAGCACCACGGGTGCCTGGCGGTTGGCTGCGGCGGCAGCGGTGGTGAGCAGGCTCACGGTGGGTCCTCGTCCGATCGGGTTGGCAGGGGGGTCGTGGGTGTACGCCACCGCGAGCGCAGTGGGATGGCTCGCAGACCACCGGCTACCGTCGGAGCCCGCGAGCGAAGGGAACGACGATGGCCCGGGCCGGGATGCCCCGCAAGTTCGTGTTCGTCTGCATCAACGAGCGCCCGGAGGAACATCCACGCCCGTCCTGCATCCGTCGGGGTAGTGCGGGGCTGTTCGAAGCGTTCCGCGAGCAGACGGGCGCGTACGGCCTCGTGGACATCAAGGTCGTCGCGAGCGGCTGTCTCGAGCCGTGCATGGTGGGACCCGCGGTCTACGTCGCCCCCGACGACGTCTGGTACGGCGGCGTGACGGTGGAGGACGTCCCGCGGATCGTGGAGGACCACCTGCGCGACGACCAGCCCGTCGAGTTCCTGCGGATCAGCCGCGAGGAGTTCGAGCTGTCGCCGCTGGCCGGTCGCAGCGACCTCCCACCGGGGGAGATCCCGCCCGTCTGAGGTCGCCGTCCCTTCGGCAGCGGCCTGCGCTCGGGCTCGCCGCGCGCGCGGCGTACCCTCACCGGTCGTCCCGGAGGTGCCATGGCGACGCAGGATCTGGAGCTCAGCGGGTACGACGCCATCGAGTACCTGGTGGGCAACGCCCACCAGGCTGCCCACTACTACCGGACGGCGTTGGGTTTCCGGCTGGTGGGCTACGCGGGCCCGGAGACCGGCGTGGCCGACCGGGCCTCCTACGTGCTCGAGCAGGGCACGATCCGACTGGTGCTGTCCGCCGGGCTCACGCCGGACCATCCGGCGGTGCGCCACCAGGCCCGGCACGGTGATGCCATCCGGGACGTGGCCTTCCGGGTCCCCGACGCCGCGACGGCCTACGAGCTCGCCACCTCCCGGGGTGCGCGCGGGGTGCAGGCGCCGCAGGTGCTGGAGGACGACCATGGACAGCTCGTCGTCGCGGCGATCGCGACCTACGGCGACACGATCCACTCCCTGGTCCAACGGGACGGCTACCGGGGGGTGCACCGGCCCGGGTACGTGCCGATGGAGGACGATCCCCGCATGGCCGGTCTGCCGCCCGTCGGCCTGACCGGTGTCGACCACGTGGTCGCCAACGTGCGCCTCGGCGAGCTGTCGGTGTGGTCGGCGTTCTACGAGCGCATCTTCGGGCTCCGCGAACTGCGTCACTTCGACGACGGTGCCATCTCCACCGAGTACACGGCGCTGCGGTCCACGGTGCTGTGGGACGGCCGCGGACGGGTGAAGCTGCCGATCAACGAGCCCGCGGTCGGGCTGCGGCGCTCGCAGATCGAGGAGTTCCTCGACGCCAACGACGGACCCGGGGTGCAGCACCTCGCCCTGGCCACCGACGACATCGTGGCCACCGTACGGGCGCTCACGGCCCGCGGGGTCCGGTTCCTGCAGGTGCCTGACACCTACTACGACGAGGCGTTCGACCGGGTCGGGGTCGTCGAGGAGTCCTGGGAGGATCTCGCCCGGCTCGGTGTGCTGGTGGACCGTGACGAGGAGGGCTACCTGCTGCAGCTGTTCACCCAGCCCGTCCAGGACCGCCCTACCGTGTTCTACGAGATCATCCAACGCCAGGGCGCGCGCGGCTTCGGCGTCGGCAACTTCCGCTCGCTGTTCGAGGCGATCGAACGTGCACAGTCCGCCCGGGGGAACCTGTGAACCAGACGATGCCCGTGCCTGCCAGCCTGCTCGCCGTCCGCCTGGTGGCGGCGATCGGTGTGGCCATGATGACCAGCCTGATCGTGGGGGGTTTCTCGGTCGCCTCCTTCACCGAGGAGGGCGGGACCATCCTCGCACTCGCGTGGGGGCGGGTGACCCTGCTGGACATCTACCTGGCCTTCCTGTTCGGCTGGCTGTGGATCGCGTGGCGGGAACGCCGCCCGGTCCGGGCGGCGCTGTGGGCCGCCGCCACCGTCGTCACGGGCAGCCTCGCGTTGTTCGGCTACCTGCTCGGGGCGTCGCTGCGGGCCAGGGACACCACCGAGCTGGTGCTCGGACCACGGCGCCCGCACGGTGCCCCCGGGGACCGTGCGGGCTTGTAGGGTGGCTGGCGGCCGGCGGAGCGCCGGTCGTTGCCGAGGTGGGAGCGGGTAGGCATGGCCAGCGGCGACCACGCCCGGGTGGGGTTCGACGAGTACGCGCTCCAGCTCGCGCGCACCGCCGCCATCCGGGGGACCTGCCTGCGCCGGCACCACGGCGCCGTACTGGTCCAGCAGCGCCGGATCGTGGCCACCGGCTACGACGCGACACCGGAGCGCTACCCCCACTGCGATGCGGGCAGCTGCCCGCTCGGTTCCGCTGAGACGACCGGCGATGCGTGGTGTCTCTCCGTGCACGCCGAGGCCCACGCCCTGCTGTCCACCGGGCCGGAACAGCGCGCCGGTGCCAGCCTGTACTCCACGGGCGTCCCCTGCTTCGACTGCGCCAAGCTGATCGCCCACGCCGGTGTGGCGGAGGTCGTGGCCGCCGGCGGCCGGTCGGAGCGCTCCGACGAGGTTCGGGACTTCCTGCGAGCGTGCGGTGTGCGCGTACGGATGCTGGACGGGCTCGAGGGCGTACCGCGACTGGACCTCGACCGCGTGTGAGCGTCCGCGCGGGTGCGCTCCCCAGCGCTCGCGCGCCGCGCGGCGGCGGACCCCCGGAAAGAGGCGTCCCCCCGGTGGGAGGGCCGGGGGGACGTCGTACGCTCGGGGCTCTGTCGGTCCGCGGGAGCGGATGGGGAGAACATCCGTCTCGCTCACGGTGGGAGGCCGCGAGATGGGAGAGGGAGCGCGGACCCGGAACCGCCGAGCGTGGCGCGTCGATCTGGGAGAGCGATCACGCGCCGGTCTGTAGTTGTCGTTCCACCAGGGGGTCGGAGCAGGAGCCCCGGCCGGATGGCCTGCGAGTGGTGAGCCACTGCGCACCGCTGCACGCGGCGTGCCAACTGGCCCGTGACTGCTACGGTACCACGGCGCACCGACCGGTCCAACCGCACGGTCTCCGGACTTTGGACTGCTATTGGACGACCCAATCCGCGAAAGCGGACCGCATCTTGCTGCGCTGCTGGCACCTGCGCTGACCCAGGACGGTCCCCTCTACCGCAGTCTGGCGGACGCGCTGAAGCGCGCCATCGACCGCGGCGAGATCGCCCTCGGCACGGTGCTGCCACCCGAACGCACCCTGGCGCGCTCGCTGTCGGTGAGCCGCGCCACCGTGGTCGCCGCCTACGACCGGCTCAAGGCCGAGGGGTGGCTGCAGAGCCGCCGCGGCTCGGGTACGTGGGTGCGTGGCCCCCAGGCCGCACCTGCCCGCCCAGGGGTGGACGCCGTGGCCACCGCGCGGCTGTTCCTCTCCGAGGACGGCCTCGAACAGCGCAGCGGACCGGGGGAACACCTCGACGACGGCGGCGACATGATCGACCTCTCCGTGGCCGCGGTCATGGGCTCACCCACCGTCGAACGCCTCCTCGGCAGCCTGCAGGTCGATGATGTCCGCGCTCTCACCGAGCACCACGGCTACCTGCCCCAGGGGCTGCGCGCCCTGCGCCAACTCGTCGCCGACCGGTACGCGGGGGTGGGGCTGCCGACCCGTCCCGAGCAGGTGGTGGTGACCACGGGAGCGCACCAGGCGATCTCGCTGGTCGCCCGTCAGACGATCTCCGAGGGGGACCCGGTCATCGTCGAGACCCCGACCTTCCCCGGGGCGCTCGACGTCTTCCGCCGGTTCGGGGCCCGGGCGTTCCCCCTGCCGGTGGATGAGCAGGGGGTCCGCACGGACCTGCTCGGCGAACTGATGGAGCGGGCGCAGCCCAAGCTGCTGTACGTCTCCCCCCACTTCCACAACCCCACCGGTGTCGTGCTGAGCGAGGAGCGGCGGGTCCGCATCGGTGAGCTAGCCGTCGAACACGGCGTGGTGGTGCTCGAGGATCTGGCCATGGGCGACGTCGACCTCGATGGCGTCGACCTCCCACCGCCGATCGCCGCGATGACGCCCGCCGCCAGCGTGCACACGATCGGCTCCACCGCCAAGCTGTTCTGGGCAGGGCTGCGGGTGGGCTGGATCCGCTCGCCGGACGACTGGGCCGCCAGGATGCTGGCGACCAAGACGGTGGCGGACCTCGGCACCCCGCTGATCAGCCAGCTGCTGGCCGTGCGCCTGCTGGGACACGCCGACGGGATCCTCGCCGAGCGGCGGCGGGAACTCGTCCCGCGACGCGACCTGCTGTGCGAACTGGTCACCGCCGCGCTGCCGGACTGGCGCTTCTCCGCGCCTGCCGGTGGTCTCTCGCTGTGGTTGACGCTGCCGCGCGGCAACGCCGACGAACTCGCCGAGGTGGCACTGCGTCACGGCGTGCTCGTGGTGCCGGGCCCGGCGCTGTCGGTCGACGACGGCAACCGACGGTGCCTGCGGGTGGTCTTCACCCGGCCGGAGGAGGAGCTGCGGGAGGGGATCCGACGGCTGGCTGCGGCCTGGGCCGCCTACGCCCCCACGACGGAGCGCTCCGCGGCACGACTGCTGGTGTGACCGCGCGATCCCGCTGGCTGGCAGGCCGCACGGGGTCGGCCCGCACGGCTAGCGTCGGGGGGAGAGCCGCCCGCCACCGCTGTGGGCGCCCGAGCTGGAGGTGGACGTGAACGCAGTCCTGCGCAGGATGGTCGCCGCAGCCGCAGCGGCAGCCGCCGCGGTCGCCGCGCGCCAGGCCGCCGAGCTCGGATGGACGCTGGTCAAGGACGAGCCGCCGCCGACGGCGGAGGGTGTCCGGGGTGACACCGAGCTGCGCGACCTCCTCCTGTGGTCGGCGATCGTCGCGGGCGCCGTGGTCATCGCCCGCAAGGTCGTGTCCCAGCGCGCGGAGGAGCTGCTGGGCTCCGACGACGGCTGAGCGGCCCGGTTCAGGTGTGCGGCGCAGGGGCCAGCGGGAGGCCGCCACCGCGCGGAGGCGTCCCGTGGGGGCGCTGGAAGGTCAGCCGGGCCTCGAACACCGGCCCGGCCGCAGGCCCTGGGTGCTCCAGTGCGACCCGCACCAGCTCGGCCGTCCGGTAGGTCGCCAGCTCGCTGGGCGCCTGGGGCCAGGGCGGCCCCTGGTCCGTGGTCAGGTCCGCCTGCTGACCGGCGAGCAGCGTGATCGCGACCACCACCCCACCCGCGCGTGCAAGGCCCCCGACCGCGGCCATCGCGGCGTCGCGGACCACACCCGGCAGCCAGGGCACGGTGTGCACCTCCACGACCAGGTCGAAGGCACCCTGCAGGTCCTCGGGGAGCGCCAGGAGGTCCGCTGTCCGCCACCGCGCGACGGCCGGCGCACGTTCCGCAGCCCAGGTGACCGCGGTCGGTGCGACGTCGAAGGCGGTCACCTCGTACCCGGCCTCGGCCACCGCCTGCGCATCGTCACCCAAGCCGCAGCCGACGACCACGGCGCGGGGACCCGGCGGCGTGGTGAGCGGCTGCGCCAGCCAGTCCAGCAGGTAGGGGTGCGGCGCAGCGTGCAGCCAGGGCAGGCCCACACCCTCGTCACGACACAGGCGGTAGGCCGCGTCGAACCAACCGCTCGGCGCTCCCCGCGCGAGATGGTGCTCGAGTTGCGCGCGGACCCGCGGGTCGAGGGCGGCGGTCGCCGACGGCGGATCGGCTGCCCGACGGCGGCGCCACCGGCGTCGCCGGGTCACGCGATCTCGTACGCCGCCACCTTGGGATGGTCGGCACCGGAAGCTCCCACGCTGCCCGCACCGCCGGGCGAGCCGAGCCCCGTCACGGCAGGATCGAAGTACTCCGCGTTCAGCTTGGTGAACTCCGACCACTCCTCGGGGACGTCGTCGGCGTAGAAGATGGCCTCGACCGGGCAGGCTGGCTCGCAGGCGCCGCAGTCGATGCACTCGCTGGGGTGGATGTAGAGCATCCGGTCCCCCTCGTAGATGCAGTCGACCGGGCACTCCTCCACGCAGGCCTTGTCCTTGACATCCATGCAGGGCTCAGCGATCACGTAGGTCACCGGACGCTCCTCGGGGCCGTGGTGTGGGGCGGGCGGAGTCTAACGAGCCCTGCCGCCGGGGTCGCGCTCCCCGATGCGCGGTTCCGTGCGGGAACATGACGACGGCGCGCGACGTGGTATCGCGCGCCGTCGAACCACGACCCCTCGGGCGTCAGCCCTCCCAGGCGGCGATCGTGGGGTGATCCTTGCCGGCGGCACCCACCGCGGCGGCGCCCCCGGGAGACCCGAGGCCGGTGACCTCGTCCTCGAAGAAGTCGGCGTTCAGCTTGGTGAACTCCGTCCACTCGTCCGGCACGTCGTCCTCGTAGAAGATGGCCTCCACCGGGCAGACGGGCTCACACGCGCCGCAATCGATGCACTCCGTGGGGTGGATGTAGAGCATCCGGTCCCCCTCGTAGATGCAGTCGACAGGGCACTCCTCGACGCACGCCTTGTCGGTGACATCGATGCAGGGTTCAGCGATCACATACGTCAAACCGGACCTCCTGGTCTCCAACTCGCCACCCGCGTCTGCGCTGATCGACGACCGGCACCTCGTGGGCGTACATGTGACTGTAGGCACAACCGCCGTCGTGCGCACGTCAGGTCGACCTCACCTCGCGTTGGCGGACAGCAGGTGCGCGCGACGTACACCCCCGCAACCTAGGCTTGCTGCTCCACGACGCTCACGACGGGCCCGATGCCCGGTCGCACGGGAGGCGGCGGCTGTACGAGCACGCGGATCCACGGTCGCACGGATCCACGACCACGGAGGCAGCACACACATGGCGGAGGCTGGCGGGGCACGGGGTTTCGGGCGCTGGCTGTGGTGGCGGCGACGCGCCCGCGAGGCCGCGGTCGACGAACCCGTCACCGCGTCCCGTCCCGCCGTCGCGGACCCACGGGGCGAAGCGGAGCCGGTGGAGTCCCGGCTGCCCACCGACCCCCTCGATGCCGTACTGGTCCCCGGCGAGGTCACGCGCAGCCTGGCCCACCCCCGAGAGGCCTCGATCGACATCCTCGGCGCCCACCCCCACCCCCTCGAGGAGGTGCGCTACCTCAACCGTGAGCTGTCCTGGACCCAGTTCAACGAGCGCGTCCTGGCGCTGGCGGAGGACCCCGAGCTCCCCCTGCTCGAGCGCGCCAAGTTCCTGGCCATCTTCCAGACCAACCTCGACGAGTTCGTCCAGGTCCGGGTCGCCGGGCTCAAGGAGCAGCAGGCTGCCGAGGTGTCCGGCAACAACCCGGACGGCATGAGCCCCGGCCAGCAGCTCCGCGCCCTCGACGAGGTCATGGCCGAGCTCGCGACCCGCCACAGCCGGATCTTCAACGACCAGCTGGTCCCGGCCCTGTCAGAGGTCGGGGTGCGCTTCTGCGACGTCGACGATCTCGACGAGGCGGACCGTGCCCACCTCCAGGCGATCTTCGAGGAGCGGGTCTTCCCCGTGCTCACACCCCTGGCGGTCGATCCGGCCCACCCCTTCCCCTACATCTCCAACCTGTCGATGAACCTGGCGGTCCTGGTCAGCGAGCCCGGCACCGACGAGCGACGCTTCGCCCGGGTGAAGGTCCCGCCGGTCCTGCCGCGGTTCCTGATCATGCCCGACGGCGAGCGGTTCGTGCCGCTCGAGCAGGTGATCGACGCCAACCTCGACCGGCTGTTCCCGGGGCTCGAGGTTCTCGACCACCACGTCTTCCGCGTCACCCGCAACGCCGACTTCGAGGTGGAGGAGGAGGAGGCCGACGACCTGCTGCTGGCGATCGAGACGGAGCTGACCCGGCGCCGCTTCGGCCGGGTGGTCCGTCTCGAGGTCACCCCCGACATGAGCGAGGAGGCGCTCGACCTGCTGGTGCGCGAGCTCAACATCGAGCACGCCGATGTCATGGAGCTGCCCGGTCCCCTCGACCTCAGCGGCCTGTGGTCGCTGTACGACCTCGACCGCCCCGATCTCAAGCAGCCCTCCTTCACCCCCACCACCCAGCCCCTCCTGGCGGAGGCCGCCACCTCCGACCTCGACATCTTCGAGGTGCTCGGCCACGCCGACGTGCTGGTGCAGCACCCCTACGACGCCTTCGGGACCTCCGTACAGGCCTTCATCGAGCAGGCCGCCCGCGATCCGGACGTGCTCGCGATCAAGCAGACGCTGTACCGCACCTCCGGACCGGGCAGCCCCGTCATCCGGGCGTTGCTGGACGCCGCGGAGGAGGGCAAGCAGGTCGTGGCGCTGGTGGAGCTCAAGGCCCGGTTCGACGAGAAGGCCAACATCGAGTGGGCCCGGGCGCTGGAGGAGGCCGGCGTCCACGTGGCCTACGGGGTGGTTGGGCTGAAGACCCACACCAAGATCGCCCTGGTGGTGCGCAGCGAGTCCGGCCGGATCCGCCGCTACGCCCACATCGGCACCGGCAACTACAACGACAAGACCGCCCGGATCTACGAGGACATCGGGCTGCTGACCGCGGACCCCGACCTCGGGCAGGACCTGAGCGATCTGTTCAACGTGCTGACCGGCTACTCCAAGCAGTCGGAGTACCGCAAGCTGGTGGTGGCCCCCACCACCTTCCGGTCACGGATGCTGGAGCTGATCGCCCGGGAACGTGACGCCGAGGACGGCCACATCCTCGCGAAGATGAACAGCCTGGTCGACGGCCAGGTGATCGAGGCGCTCTACGACGCCGCGGCCACCGGCACCCGGATCGAGTTGATCGTGCGCGGCATCTGCTGCCTGCGCCCGGGCGTCCCGGGGCTGTCCGAGACCATCACGGTGCGCTCGATCGTGGGTCGCTATCTCGAGCACTCCCGCATCTTCCGGTTCGGTTCGCAGCAGCGCGGCCGCGACTACCTGATCGGCTCCGGGGACTGGATGACCCGCAACCTCTCGCGTCGGGTGGAGGCGATCACGCCCGTGGAGGACCCCCGGCTCAAGCTCCGGCTCGAGGAGATCCTGCAGATCAACCTCGCCGACGACGTGCTGGCGTGGGAGCTCGGACCGGACGCCCGGTGGCGACGGGTCCCGACCTCCCGCGGCATCGACACCCACCTGACCCTGCAGGAACGCGCGCGACAGCGAGGTGGTGCATGACCGAGCAGAGGCTGCTGACCCACCACTGGGAGGGCACGCCGGACGTGGAGGCCGCCGGCGGGGTGGTGCTGCGCGAGGCCGACGGCGTGCAGCAGGTGCTGGTGGTCCACCGGGTGCGCTACGGCGACTGGTCCCTGCCGAAGGGCAAGCTGGACCCCGGTGAGACCCACGGGCCCGCCGCGGTGCGGGAGGTGGCCGAGGAGACCGGCGTGGATGCGGACGTCGAGCAGGAGCTGCGTCAGGCCATCTACCCGGTGCCCGCAGGCACGAAGCGGGTGCGGTGGTTCCTGATGGCGCCGGCGGCGGGCGACCCCGAGCAGCGCCCCGCCGACCGTGAGGTCGACGTCGCCCGGTGGGTCGGCGTGGAGGACGCCGTGCAGCTGCTGACCTACCCCACCGACGCGGAACTGCTCGCCGACGCCGTGGCGCTGCGTGCACAGGGAGGTGCATCGTGACCCTGCTCCTCGTGCGGCACGCCGACGCCGGTGACCGTGCCGCCTGGACCGGCGACGATCTCGAGCGACCGCTGAGCGCGACGGGACGGCAACAGTCGGCGGCGCTGGCCAGCCTCCACGCGGACCGCCCCCTCGATGCGATCCTCTCCAGCCCGGCCCGGCGCTGCCTGGACACCGTGGCACCGCTGGCCGAGGCCCACGGGCTGCCGGTCGAGCCTGCCGACGCCCTCGCCGAGGGCGCCAGCTTCCAGGAGATCGATCGTCTCCTGACCCGCTTCGCCGCCACCGAGGTGCTGCTGTGCAGCCACGCCGACGTGATCGGGGCGGCGTTGACGGCCCTGTGGCGGCGCGGACACCTGCCCGAACGGCCGAACGCCCGCAAGGTGGCCACCTGGGTCGTCGAGGGTGGCTGGCCCGACCCCAGCCGCGTGGAGCTGGTGGCACCCCCCGGTGCCGGGTGACGTGCGGGTCGCGGTCCTCGACCTCGGCAGCAACTCCTTCCACGTGCTCGTCGCGGACATCGACGGGCACCACATCCGCCCCGTCCTGCGCGAACGGGAGATGCTCCACCTCGGCCGTGCCGTGGCCTCGACGGGCCGTGTCGGCGCGGCGCTGCAGGAGGAGGCCGTCCGGGTGGTCGCCCACCTCGGCGAACTGGCCCGGCGCAGCGGCGCCGGTGAGCTGCTGGCCGTGGCCACCGCGGCGCTGCGCGACGCGCCTGACGGCGAGGACGTGCTGACGGCGCTGTCCGCAGCGGCCCACTGCGAGATCCGGGTGCTCGACGGGCTCGAGGAGGCCCGGCTGGCCTACCTCGGGGTCCGGGGGGCGGTCGCGGTCACCGAGGAGCCGGTGCTGGTGCTCGACCTCGGCGGCGGCTCCCTGGAGCTGGCGGTCGGGGTGGGGGCGACCACCGACTGGGCCGCCAGCGTGCCCCTGGGGGTGAGCCGGCTGTCCGCGCTGGTGGACCAGGATCCACCCGGCCGTGCGGAGCTCCGGCTCCTGCGTGACCACGTCGACGCCGCGCTCGCGCCGCTGGCCGCACCCCTGGTGGCCCACCCGACGGCCACCACCGTGGCCGTCGGCGGCACGGTCCGTGCGCTGGCGCGGGTCGCCGCCGCGGAGGAGGACCGGTGGTTGCCGGCGACCCTGAACCAGCTGCGACTGCGGCGTGCCACCCTCGAACGGCTCCGGGACCGGCTGACCAGCGTGGACGTGGTCACCCGGGGCCGGATCCCCGGCATGAAGGCGCACCGGGCCGACCATCTCCACGTCGCCGCGGTGGTCGTGACCCGCGTGCTGGAACGGCTCGGCTGTCCGCGGATCACCGTCAGCGACTGGGGCCTGCGCGAGGGCCTGCTCCTCGACCGCTTCGGCCTGGTGCCCCCCTGGATCCCGTGCAGCTGCGTGCCGAGCAGGTCGCGCGGCTGCGCTGGAGCTTCCTCGGCGACGACCCCCACCCCGGACACGTCGCGCGGCTCGCGGCACAGCTGTTCGACGGCACCCGGGCCCTCCACGGCCTGCAGGAGCTCGACCGCGAGCTGCTCCAGCACGCCGCGGCGCTGCACACGATCGGTGAGGCCCTGGCGCTGCGACGCCAGCACCTCCACGGCGCCTACCTGGTGGAGAACGCGGAGCTGCGTGGCTTCGACCCGACGGAGACCGCGATCCTGGCGACGCTGGTGCGGTTCCACCGCTCCCGGGGCATCTCCATCGACCATCCGCCCTACGCTGGACTGTCCGCTACCGATCGCCGACGGACCGAACGCCTGCTGGCACTGCTGCAGGTCGCGGACGGCCTGGACCGCGCCCACGACCAGGCCGTCACCGGTGTCGAGGTCCGCCACGACGAGGAGGTGGTGGAGCTCGCCCTGACCGGAGGCGGCCTCCACGTCACCGAGGCCGAGCTGGCCCGCAAGCTCCGGCTGTTCAGCCGGGCGTTCGACGTGGAGGTCCGTGTGCACGACCTGGCAGCCCGATGACCGAGGAACCCCCCGCGCGTGCGCCGAGGATCCATCAGCTGCGCGCGCGTTACGCACGACGGGTCACCCCTGCGCACATCGGCGAGCGCGTCTCCGTCCGACGGTTGGTCGACGATCCTGCACGCGGTCCCGTGCAGAGCGACGTGGTGGGACGGCTGGTTGGTGCCGACACCGAGGCCCTGCTGGTGGTGGACCGTGACGGACAGCTCACGGTGGTGGACACCGCCCGCGTCGTGGCCTCCCGGGTGGTGCCCGCTCACCCCCGGTTCACGCCGGAGCCCTTCGTCGGCACCCCCGAGGCACCCCTGGTGCGCGAGGCGGCACGGGTCCTGCTGCTCGACGCGGCGGACCGCGTGCTGCTGGTCGCCCACGCCCCCGACGCGCAGCGCACGGTGTGGACCGCACCGGGAGGGGGCCTGCGACCGGAGGAGGCCCACGCCGACGCTGCAGCGCGCGAGCTCCGGGAGGAGATCGGGGTCGAGGCCACGCTGGGGTCCTGGATCTGGTCCCGACGGGTGACCTTCACCTTCCGGGGCTGCACCATCGACCAGTCGGAGCGGTGGTTCCTCGGCCGGGTCGAGGGTGCCGACACCGACGACGCCCCACTCGACGATCCGGGGGCCGTCCGCGCCCGCTGGTGGGAGGCGGGCGAGCTCGAGACCACCGACGCCGACCTGGCACCCGCGGCGCTGTACACCCACCTGCAGCGGCTGCTGACCGACGGTCCCCCTGCCACCCCCGTGGACGTCGGCCGCTGACGCCTAGTTGACCAGCTCACCGATCCGGTGCGCGATCACCCGGTTGGTGCCACCCCGGCCACCGGGGATACCGGAGACGATGACCACCGTGTCGCCGAGACGCCCGAGCCCCCGGTCGATGCACAGCTGGTCGGCCGCCACGATCAGGGCGTTGGACTGGCCCTGCTCCGCGGTCGCGACCCCCTCGACGCCCCACATCAGGGGGAGCCGTGTGAGGGTGTCGGCCTCGCTCGTGAAGCCGATCAGGGGGCGTTGCGGCCGGTACTTGGACACCAGGAGCACCGAGTTGCCGGAGAAGCTGAAGACCAGGATGGCCTTCGCATCGAGATCGTCGGCGATCTGGACGGCGGCCTTGGCCACCACCGAGCCCACCACGTCCCGGGTCTCGGGGTAGACCTGGTGCACCCGGTGGGGCTCGAGCTCTGCCATCTCGATGATCCTGGCCATGGTGCGCACCGCCTCCACCGGGTAACGGCCGGCGGCGGTCTCCCCCGACAGCATCACCGCATCGGTGCCGTCGAAGATCGCGTTGGCCACGTCGGAGGCCTCGGCGCGGGTGGGCCGGGGGCTGCGCATCATCGAGTCCAGCATCTCCGTGGCGGTGATGACCGGTCGGGACCAGCGGTTGGCCAGGTCGATCATCTCCTTCTGGATCTCCGGGACCCGCTCGGGCCCGATCTCGACGCCGAGGTCGCCACGAGCGACCATGATGGCATCGGCGGCCTCGACGATCTCATCGAGGTGATCGACCGCCTCGGGTCGCTCGAGCTTCGCGACGATGGGCTGCCGGCCGCCGCGGGAGGCGATCAGCTCCCTGAGCTCCCGGATGTCGGCGGCACGGCGCACGAAGGACAGGGCGACCCAGTCGACACCCAACTCCACCATGGTGGCCACGTCCTCACGATCCTTGTCGGTCATGGAGGAGGCGGACACCGCGACGCCTGGCAGGTTGACGCCCTTCTTCGACCTGGCCAGCCCCCCGACCACCACGCGGGCGCGCACCCGGTCGCCCTCGACGCCGGAGACCACGGTGCGCAGCAGGCCGTCGTCCATCAGGATCAGGGAGCCGGTCTCCACATCGTCGGCGAGGTGCTCGTACACCACGGGCAGGCAGGGCACTCCACCGTCCTGGTAGCTGTCGAGGGCGTCGCTGCCGGAGACGAACACCACCTCCTGGCCCTCGCAGAGCTCGACACCGGGGTCCGGCACCGAGCCCAGTCGGATCTTCGGACCCTGGAGGTCACCGAGCGAGCCGATCACGCGGCCGAGTTCGTCGGCGATGCGGTGGACGCGGCCGAGTCGTTCGCGGTGCTCCTCCTTGGTGCCGTGGGAGAAGTTGAGCCGGACCACGTCGACGCCGGCAGCCAGCGCAGCACGCAGTCGGTCCTGGTCATCGAGAGCGGGGCCGAGGGGGGCGACGATCTTGGCACGGCGCACGTTGTTCCTCACGGGACGGCAGCAGGAGGGGTGCTACCACCCATCCTAGAGCCCCCCTTCCGCGCCGGCCCCCGGCCCGTCGGGCACCGGCGCCCGCGGATCGTCGCGCTGCGCCAGGGCGGCACGCTCACGCTCGAGCAGTGCCTCGAGGCCGGGCCGGTCCGGCCCCACCCGCAGCTCCAGCACCTCGTCATCGCTACCGAACAGCAGCGGTACCTCCGGCAGGGTCCCCGAGGAGAAGCTGGCGAACACCGCCGCCAGGGCAACCTCGTGACGCAGGCGGTAGCCCAACGCCGCATCCGTCTCCGCGACGGCGTCGACCACGGCGACCGGCGCGACCACCGCCGCACGCCCGTCGAGGGCCGCGATGGCGTCGCGGGTGGCGGCGTGCCCGTCGAACACGATCACCCGGGCATCCGCCGCCAGGAGCGACTCCACGGCCTCCTCGGGGGTGGCGTCCGCACCCTCCACCTCGACGACCTCGACGTCCACGAGGCCGCGCAGGAGCCCGTCGCGGAAGACCGTGGGGGGCAGCTCGTCCCCGCCGAGCAGGAGCCCGACCACAGGGTCGTCATCGCCCTCCGACGCCACCGACGCCGCAGCCACACCCACCAGCTGCCCGAGGTCGGCGACGGGGAGGTCGACGCGCGCGGCGGGCGTGGTTGGCAGCTGCCCGTCCTCGTCGACGTCGGGGAGCTCGGTGGGCAGACCGCAGAAGGTCACGCCGCCGTAGCGCTCGGCCAGGGTGTCGGTCGTCGCGGCGGTGTCCGCACCCAGCAGGCAGACGAGCCCGCTCCCCCGGGACGCCGCCAGCTCCGCGAGGTCGACGACGAAGGGGGCCGTGTCGGGACGGCGGACGGTGAGTTCTCCCACGTCGTCAGGCAGGCTCGCGGACAGGTGGGACACCCGGCGGTGCAACGCCTCGTAGGTGGGCCCGTCGATCGAGTCCGCCGGGGGCAGGACCACCTCGATGTCGCGTCCGGCCGGTGCGGACGCCGGCTCCTCCGCCGGCGTCGGCGCCGGTGCCGGGACGAGCTCCTCCACACCCGCGTCCGTGCACCCGAGCAACCCGGCGACCGACAGCACCGCTGCCACCCGCCAGGAGGTGACGTTGCCGCGGCTCCGGCTCAGCTCGCGCCCAGCTCGCACGTCGCACCTGCCGTCGGGCGGTCGAGGTCCCTGCGGCCCTAGGCTAGCGCCGACCCTCCCCCGGCCTCTCCACGCCCTCCTCCTGGCTACCCACATCGGAGCTCACCGTGCCCCAGGTCACCGTGCTCGACGACGATCCGGTCGCAGGCGTGCAGCTCGCGGCGCTGCGCGACGCCGCGACGATCCCCGAGCACTTCCGCCACCACGCACGCCGGTTGGGGGCGATCCTTGCGCTGAAGGCGGTAGCTGACCTGCCCGGTGTGCGCTCCCACGTCGCGACGCCGCTGGACACCGCACCGGCGATCGGGCCCGGGCGCCAGATCGTCGCCGTACCGGTGCTCCGCGCGGGCCTCGGCCTCCTCGGCGGCCTGCACGACGTGCTACCGACGGCCTTGGTGGGGATGATCGGGCTGGAACGGGACCCGGAGACCAAGGTCGCACGTCGGTACTACTTCAAGGTCCCACCTCTCGACGGTGCGTGGGTGCTGGTGCTCGAGCCGATGCTGGCCACGGGCGGATCGGCGTCCGACGCCGTCACGTCGCTGGACGCCGAAGGCGCCGAGCAGGTGACGGTGCTGTCGGTGGTGGCCACCGAGCAGGGGGTGGATCGGGTCCTTGCCGACAACCCCAACGTGCGCATCGTGACGGCCGCGGTCGACCCCGGGCTCGACGACAACGCCTACATCGTGCCGGGGCTCGGCGACTTCGGTGACCGGCTGTTCGGCACCCCGCACTGACGTCGGGGGTGCCGGCGGCGGTCAGCCGGCGAGGAAGCTGAGCCGCAGCCGACGGTCGGGGTTGTCCAGGTTGGCATCGACCACGACCACCGACTGCCAGGTGCCCAGCACGAGCCGCCCGGCGTCCACCCCCAGGGTCAGGCTCGGGCTGATGATCGCCGGCAGCACGTGGTCGGCGCCGTGCCCCGGGGCCCCGTGCCGGTGACGCCACCGGTCATCCCGCGGCAGCCACTGGTCGAGATGGGCAGCCAGATCGGCGTCGGAGCCGGCGCCGGTCTCGATGAGGGCGAGCCCCGCCGTGGCGTGGGGGAGGAACACGTGCAGGAGTCCGTCGGTGGCCTGTTCCGCGGCGAAGCGGGCGCACAGGGCGGTGACGTCGGTGATGCGCTGCCGCCCCGTGGTCAGGGCCACCTCCCGGCGCTCCATGTCACGAGACCCCGGGGGTGTAGCGGCCGTACCCACCGCGGTAGTAGGCGAGGGGCGGCGACCCACCGGTGTCCAGGGCCACGACCCGTCCGAGGACGACGAGGTGGTCACCCGCAGGGGTGATGCGCTCCACCTCGCAGTCGACCACGGCGGTGGCTCCGGCGATCACGGGACAGCCCGTGGCCACGGTGGTGGCGTCCACACCGTCGAACTCGTCGACACCGTCACCGCGGCCGGGATCGGCGAAGTGGTTCGACAGCCAGCCCTGGTCCTCGGCCAGGAAGCTCAGGGCGAAGACGCCGGCGTCCCGCACCCGACCGGCCATGACCGCCTGCTGGTCGACGCAGACCAGCACCAGTGGTGGCTCGAGCGAGACCGAGCTCACGGCGTTGGCGGTCATGCCGTGGGGCCGGTCGCCGTCCTTCGTGGTCATCACCGCCACGCCCGTCAGGAAGCTCCCCATCGCGGCGCGGAAGCTGGTGGGGTCGGGTGCGGCGGCGATCGCGGGCATCTCCTGTACGGGTCCTGCGACCACGCTACTGCCTCCCTGCCGGCCCGTGATCGAGGCCGGCGAACAGATCGTCCTCCCGCGCAGCGGTGGTGCCGGGGCGACCGTCCTCGAGGACGAACTGCTCCGTGGCGAACATCCGCTCGGTCAGCACCTCGGGCGTGTTGAGGAAGAAGGAGTCGGGACCGATCTGGCTGGCGTGCGCCGCCAGGGCGGCACGCTTCGCGTCCAGCCAGTCAGCGACGTCCACCTCCGTGGTGACCTGCTCGTCCGGCACACCGAGGGGCACATCCTCCACCCGGGTCAGGCCGGCGTCACCGAAGGGCGAGGGCAGGCCCGCCTCGACCAGCGCCGAGTGGACGGCCAGGAGACGGCCACGGCCGAGCGTGTGGACGTACCGCTTCGCGACCCGCCAGGGGTCGCCCGGCACCTCCGCCTCGGGGTCGGCTGCCAGGTCGACAGCGGCCACCGTGACGTGATGCGCCTTGACGTGATCCGGGTGGCCGTAGGTGCCCCGCTCGTCGTCGGAGACCACGACCTCGGGCCGCTCCGTGCGGATGATGGCCGCCAGCCGTGCAGCCGCCTCGGACAGGCCGGCCCGGTGGAAGCTCTCCGGGTGGTCGTTGCTCTCCAACCCCGCCATCCCGCTGTCGCGGTACCCGAGCCAGTGGTGCGCGCTGACCCGCAGAGCTGCGAGCGCGGCCGCCAACTCCCGCCTGCGGTGCGTCACCAGGTCCTCTCCGCCGAGATCGATGCCCGCGAGGTTGTCCCCCTCCTCCCCGCCGGTGCAGGTCACGACCACGGTCCGTACCCCCTGATCGGCGGCCCGGGCCAGCACCCCGCCGCAGGCGATCGCCTCGTCGTCGGGGTGGGGGTGCACGCACAGCAGCGTGGCCGACGGTGGTCCGGGGGGTGGCGCGGGGGGCATGGGGACCTCTCGGGGCTCGGGGGGTGACGGGTAGCCTGACGCGGACCACGAGCGGACGGTAGACGTGACGGCGGAAGAGATGCCCGCGGCGGGCGACGGCCCGTGGACGACGTTCGTCGACGACCCGGCCGCCGTACGAGGTGCGCTGGCAACCCTCGACGCGCCCGTCCTGGGCATCGACGTGGAGCGCGCCGACGCCGACCGCTACTTCCGCCGGGCAGCGCTCGTGCAGGTCGGGACCGCCGACGGGTGCGTGCTGCTGGACACCGTGGTGCTGTCGGAACTGCCCGAACTCGACGCGCTCCTCGACGATGACCACCTCGCCGTCCTGCACGCCGCGGAGAACGACCTCGCACCCCTGACCTCCCTGGGCGTGGACATCGACCGCCTCGCCGACACCGCCGTCGCCGCGGCCCTCCTCGGGCTGCCGACGGGGCTGTCCCGCCTGCTCGATGCGCTCCTGGGCGTGCGACTCAGCGACGACAAGGACACCTTCCAGCGGGCGGACTGGGAACGGCGGCCCCTGCCGGCCGACATGGCCGCCTACGCCGCCGGTGACGTGGTCCACCTCCCGGCGCTGTGGGAGGAGCTCGCCGACCGCCTCGCCGCCCAGGGGCGCGTCGACTGGTACGAGGAGGAGCTCGCCACGGGGCTGCAACGCGCGTCGGAGGACCACCGTGACTGGACCCGCGTGAAGGGCGCGTCCCGGCTGGACCCCGCGCAGCGGGCCGTGCTGCGCTCGCTGTGGCAGGCACGTGAGGCCGAGGCCCGCGTCCACGACATCGCTCCGAACCGCCTGGTCCACGACGACGTGCTCCGTGACCTGGCCGTGGACCCGCCGCGGACCGCAGCGCAGCTGGTGCGCCGCAGCCCGCGGCGCCGCGGGCTGCTCCGACAGCACGCGGAGGCGCTGTTCGCCGCGCTGGAGGACGGCCTGGTCGCCGAGCCGGAACCCAGGGAACGCAACGGACGGTGGAGCGACGCCGACCGGACGATCCACGACGCACTGCGGCTGCGACGCGCCCAGGTGGCTGAGGAGGTCGGCCTCGCACCCGGCGTGCTGTGCCCGTCCAAGGTGCTCTCCGCCGCGGTGACCGGCGCGCCGGCGGACGGCGAGGAGCTGTGCCGCCTCGCGGGGCTGCGGTCCTGGCAGACGCAGCTGCTGGCCGAACCCCTGTGGGACGCCTACGTCAGCGCACGAGCGAAGGCCGAGGATCGCGCCTGATCACCCCGCTGCGGGCTGCTCCGCGAGCCGGCGGGCGAGGTTGGCGGGCATGGAGAACTCGACGTCCTCCTCCACGACCAGCACGGTGTCGACGGTCTCGAGCCCACGGTCGGTGAACCAGTCGATGACCTCCTCGACCAGCAACTCTGGTGCCGACGCGCCGGAGGTCAGGCCCACGGTGCCGACGCCCTCGAGCCAGGCCGCATCGATCTCGCTCGCATCGTCGATCAGGTAGGCGGGCACGGAGCGGTCCTTGCTGACCTCCACCAGCCGCTTGGAGTTGGAGGAGGTCTCGGAGCCCACCACCAGCACGAGGTCACACCGGGTCGCGAGCTCCTTGACGGCGTCCTGACGGTTCTGGGTGGCGTAGCAGATGTCCTGGCTCTTCGGCTGCTTGAGGCCGGGGAAGCGCTGGTTCAGCCGCTCCACGACGTCCGCGGTCTCGTCCATCGACAGGGTGGTCTGGGTGATGTAGGTGACCTGGCTGTCGTCCGCGAAGGAGAGGCCGTCGACGTCCTCGGGGGTCTCCACGAGGTGGATCCGGTCCCGTGCCTGCCCGGTGGTGCCGATGACCTCCTGGTGGCCGGCGTGCCCGACCATGACGATGTCCATCGCGTCGCGGGCGTATCGGCGAGCCGACTGGTGGACCTTGGTGACCAGCGGGCAGGTCGCGTCGATCAGGGTGTGGCCCAGCGCCCGCGAGTTCTCGTAGGCCTCCGGAGGGGAGCCGTGGGCGGAGAACACGATCACCGCGCCCTCGGGGACCTCGGTCTCGTCCTCCACGAACACCGCGCCCTTGCGGCGCAGGGCCTCCACGACGTGCTTGTTGTGCACGATCTCGTGACGGACATGAACGGGGGCGCCGTAGGCCTCAAGGGCCTTCTCGACGATCAGGACCGCGCGGTCCACCCCGGCGCAGAACCCCCGTGGGGCGGCGAGCAGCAGCGTGTGGGCATCCATAGGACGAGGGTACCGACGCTGCGCACCACGCCCACCGGCTGGGGCATACTGGTCGACGGGGCCCGGTCCGCAGGCGACCGGGCGCACTTGCGCTGGCACCCGACGACCCCTGCGGCGCACGAGGCGGACGTGCACATCATCATCGGCGGCTGCGGTCGGCTCGGCGCGGAGATCGCCGAGCAGCTGTCCGGCGACCCCCACACCGACGTGGTGGTGGTCGACAACGACGCTCTGGCCTTCGACCGGCTCGGGACCGGCTTCAACGGCGAGACGGTCGTCGGTGACTGCACCGACCGCGACGTCCTCGAGCAGGCCGGTGCGGCCGTCGCCGATGGGCTCATCGCCGTGACCCGTTCGGACAACGCGAACCTCATGGCGGTGGAGATCGCCACCCACCTCTACGACGTGGAGCGCACCATCGCCCGGCTGTTCAACCCCGACCGCGAGGAGGTGTACCGCAAGCTCGGCGTGCGGTACGTGTCCTCCACCGGAGTGATCGCCAAGCTGTTCCTCAACGAGTTCCAGGAGGAGAGCTACCCCCTCCACGTGCACTTCCCCGACGCGGAGATCTCCATGGTCGATCTGGAGATCGACACCGGTGGTCACGCGATGACGGTGGAGGAGTTCGAGCTGGACGGGATGCTGCGCATCGCCGCGGTGCGGCGGGGTCCGCGCACCTTCATCCCCGACCGGGAGGACCGTCTCGAGCGCGACGACGTCGTCACCGCCGCGATGAAGCCGGCAGCCGCGCGCCGGGTCGCGTCCCTGGTCCGCGAGCCCTTCGACCGTGCCCGCGCGCGGGAGGCCTGAGCCGTGTACGTGGTGATCGTCGGTGGTGGTCGGATCGGCCGGTACGTGGCCCGAGATATGTACGACAAGGGCCACGAGGTCACGGTGATCGAACGCATCGCCAGCCGGTGCGAGCAGCTGGTGGTGGAGACCGACGTGTTGGTGATCGAGGGCGATGCCTGCGACGTGCGCTACCTCGAGCAGGCGCACACCGACCGCGCGGACGCCTTCGTCGCCACCACCCACGAGGACGACGACAACCTCGTCGCCTGCCAGCTGGCGCGTATCGAGTTCGGGGTCCGACGCTCCATCAGCCGGGTGACCACCCCGAAGAACGTGGACATCTTCGAGGCGCTGGGCATAGAGCCGGTGTCCTCCACCCGCCTGATCTCCGAGCTGCTGGAGAACGAGTTCTCCGTCGGCGAGCTGATCCACCTGACCAGCCTGAAGGGTGGCCGTGTGCAGCTGGTGGAGCTGCGCATCCCCGAGGGCGCCGAGGCGCCGACACCCCGCCAGGTGAGCACCCTCGACCTGCCGGCGGAAGCGGTGCTGGTGGCCATCTTCCGGGGCGAGCAGACCGTGATCCCCCACGGGGCCACGGAGATCCGACCCGGCGACGAGGTGGTCGCGCTGACCACCCCGGAGCTCGAGGCCCGCATCACCGCCGTGCTGCTGGGCCGCAGGCGATGAGCACGTCGCCGCGGCAGGGGTTCTGGCGCGAGCGGGCGCGGGGCGTGGGCTACGTGGTCCTGCTCGGTGCCGCGCTGCTCGTCGGCGCCACCGTGATCGCTGCTCTGGCCGTGATCGTCGTGCCATGAGCACCGTGCTCCGTCCCGATATCGGCGACCTCAAGCTGATCGGCTACTACCTCGGCAAGGTCCTCCTCGGCCTCGGTCTGCTGCAACTGGTCCCCCTGGCGGTGGCCCTCGCGCTTGGGGAGTGGAACTCCGCGACCGCCTTCGCCATCGGTGCGGCGCTGGCGATCCTGGTGTGGGCGCTGTCCGACGCCGTCCTGGCCACCCGCCGAGCGCTCAGTTGGGCCCACGGGATGGTGATCGTCGCCCTGGCGTGGCTCATCGGGCCGGTCTTCGCGGCGGTCCCCCTGCTGTTGTCGGGGCGCTTCACCGACCCGTTGCACGCGCTCTTCGAAGCCATGTCGGCGCTGACCACCACGGGCATGTCGGTGATCCACGACCTGGATCACACGCCGCTGTCCGAGGACCTGTTCCGTCACCTGCTGCAGCTCGTCGGGGGGCTCGGGATCATCATCGTGGTCCTGTCGGTGTTCGCCGCCGGTGGTGCACGCATCACCACCCTCTACATCTCAGAGGCCCGGGACGAGCGGGTGCTGCCCAACATCATCCGCACCGCCAGGTTCATCTTCACCGTCACGAGCACGCTGTTCGTGGTCGGCACGACCGCCCTGTTCGTGGCGCTGGTCGCCACGGGCTTCACGCCAGGACGAGCGGTCCACCACGGGGTGAACCTGTTCTTCGCGAGCTTCGCGACCGGCGGCTTCTCCGTGATGCAGTCCTCGATCATCTACTACCACTCCGCCAGCGTGGAGCTCATCGTCGGGCTGTTGATGGTGGCCGGGGCGCTCTCCTTCGGCCTGCACCTCGCCCTGTGGCGCGGAGAACCGCGGAAGGTGCTCCGCCATCTCGAGACCCGCACCCTGCTCACCACCTCGACGCTGCTGTTCGCCCTGATGGCCGTCGGCCTCGTGCGGGTCGGCGCCTACGACTCCGTGGAGGCGTTGCTGCGCAAGGGCCTGTTCACCCTGGTCTCGGCCGCGTCCAGCACGGGACACCAGGTCAACGTCGGCGACACCTACCTCTTCGAGTGGGGGCTGCTGGCGCCGGCGGCCGTCGTCGGCGCCATGGCCATCGGCGGGATGGCCTCCTCCACCGCCGGCGGTATCAAGGCGATGCGGGTCGGGTTGACCGTGAAGTCCCTGGTCCACGACCTGCGCCGCATCCTGCTGCCGGAGTCGGCGCTGGTGGTGACCACCTACCACGCCGGCAAGCGGCGTGTACTGCGGGACGAGACCGCGCGCGCTGCCACCACCGTGCTGCTGCTCTTCGTCGCGAGCTACCTGCTGGGTCTGGTGACCGCCCTGGCCTACGGCGAGCTCGACCTCACCCAGGCCATCTTCGAGGCGGTGTCGGTGGGCTCCAACATCGGGTTGTCCATCGGGGTGGTCGATCCGGGGATGCCCGACGGGCTCACGGCGGTCTACATCCTGCAGATGTGGCTCGGCCGGCTGGAGTTCATCGCCGTGTTCGTGCTCCTCGGCTATCTGCTGACGCTCGGCCGCGGACGGGTGCGGACATGAGCTCCACACAACCCGGCTCGGCGAACACCACGCGTTGGGTGCTCCTGGCGGCGGTGGCCGCCCTCGCGCTGCTCGCCGTGGGCGTGACCTGGCTGGAGTCCCTCCACCCGCAGCTCGGCACCGACGGACACGCGGTCGCCGGCGTCCCCCCGCTGGCGGTGGAGGGCGAGCCGGCCTGCCGACGGTTCGTGGAGGACACCGCGATCGAGGAGCTCAGGGAGCGCCTGCGCTCCAAGGAGGTGGTGGCGACGATCCAGGAGGAGCTGGCAGGCGGTGGTCGCATCAGCTCCACACAGGTGTTCCTCTGTCCCAGCGCCTACGACGGCCTCGAGGTGTCCTACGTCGGCGAGGTGGTGGGTGAGCTGCTGCCGCGGCGTGGCGGCGCGTGGGCGCAGATCAACGACGATCCCTACGCCCTGGAGACCGGTCCGCTGGTCGGCCACCGTGAGCGGGCCGGGTTCAACACCGGCCTGTCGGTGTGGCTGCCCGAGGAGCTCGCCGACCGGATCGAGCAGCCCGGCCGACCGGCGCTGCGTGGTGACGTGGTGCTGCTGACCGGCACGCTGCTGCGTGCCGACCCCGACGATGGCGGTGGGATCACCCTGCGGGCGACCCGCATGGAGCACCTGGCCGGACCGCTGGAGATCGAGCCGCCCCTGCACACCCTCCAGCTGTGGGTGGCCGTCGTCCTGACCCTGCTGGCCATCGGGGCCAGCGGGTGGGCCTACCGACGCCGGCGGGGCTGAGGCGTCACCGCTTGTCGGTGCACCCCGCCTCGCGGGAGGAGGGGCACAGCGGCTCGATGACGCAGTCGCCACACCGTGGGCTACGGGCGGTACAGGTGCGCCGTCCATGGTGGATCAGCAGGTCGGAGACCTCGAGCCACCTCGCTGCGGGGAACAGCCGCATCAGGTCGCGTTCGATGCGCACAGCGTCCTCGTGGCGGGTCAACCGGAGGCGTCGGGCGAGCCGGGCCACGTGAGTGTCGACCACGACGCCGTCGTTGCGGCCGAAGCCGTTGGACAGCACCACGTTGGCGGTCTTGCGCGCGACACCGGGCAACGCGATGAGCTCCTCCATCGTGTCCGGGACCTCACCCCCGTGCCGCTCGAGGAGCAGCGCGGCGATCGCCCGGAGGTTGCGCGCCTTCTGACGGAACAGGCCGAGGGAGGAGATGTGCGCCTCGATCTCCTCCTGGGTGGCCGCCGCCACGGCCTCCGGGCCGTCGAAGGCGGCGAAGAGGCCCGGCGTCACCTCGTTGACCTTGACATCGGTGGACTGCGCCGACAGCACCGTGGCGACCAGCAGCTCCCAACGGTCCCGGAAGTCCAGGGCGATGGACGCGTCGGGCAGCTCCGCGGCCAGCAGGTCGAGCAGCAGCGGCGCGCGCAGGGTCTTGCCACGGTCGCGCGTCAGGCCCTCCGGGATCGCCGGCTCCTCCACGTCCACCTCCGTTGCCGCCCGCGTCTGCGCGCGGCCGGAAGGTAGCCGCGTTCCGCGCGGTGCTTCCACGGCACCCCGTGACCGACGGGGCCGTGCGCAGCGTCGGACTCACCGGTCCGCGAAGCGGTAGCCGACGCCCCGCACGGTCTGGATGCGCTCCGGGGCGTGGGGGTGCTGCTCGACCCGGGTCCGCAGTCGGCGGATGTGCACGTCGAGCGTCTTGGTGTCACCGACGTAGTCGCTCCCCCAGATCTCGTCGATCAGCTGTCCGCGGGTCAGCACCCGCCCGGCGTGCTCCACGAGGTAGGCGAGCAGATCGAACTCCTTGGGTGGCAGGTCCACCTCAACGCCGTCCACCTGGACCTCGTGACGGACCCGGTCGACCCGCACACCCGACGCCTCGACCGGTGCCTCCTCCTCCACCGCTTCCACCAGGGGTGCACGTCGTAGGATGGCCTTGATGCGGGCGACCAGCTCACGGGGGGAGAAGGGCTTGGTCACGTAGTCGTCGGCGCCGAGCTCGAGGCCCACCACGCGGTCGACCTCGGCCTCGCGCGCCGTCAACATGATGATGGGGACGTCGGAGCGGCTGCGCAGGGTGCGGCAGATCTCCGTGCCGCTCATCCCAGGCAGCATCAGATCGAGGATGACGAGGTCGGGACGGATCCGCTCCCAGGCGGGGATGGCGTCCAGCCCGTCCTTCACCCAGGCGACCTGGAAACCCTCCGACTCCAGGGTGATGGCCAACCCCTCGGCGATCGACTTCTCGTCCTCGACGAGCAGCAACTTCGGCATCCCTGCCTACCTCGTGTCGTGGTTATAGTGCAGCGGGAGGTGGACCATGCGCGACGAGCTCGACCGCCAGATCGAACAGGTCACCAGGACCGTCATCGCCATGGGCGAGCGCGCTGACGACATGCTCGCACGTGCGCTGGTCGCGATGCGCGATGGGGACCTCGCGGCGACCGATCAGGTCATCGACAGCGACCGCGCCCTGGACCGCGCCTACGAGCAGGTGCAGAACGGCGTGCTGGCCACCGTGGCGCTCCACGGTCCCGTCGGACGGGACCTCCGGACCCTGACGGGCCTGCTGCACGTGAGCCTGCACACCGAGCGGATGGCCGACTACGCGGTGGGGGTGGCGCGCACCACCCAGCGTGCGGCGGAGCACGAACCCGACCCCGATCTGCTGGAGCAGCTGCTGGAGATGGGCGAACTCGCCCGGGAGGTCGGACGCAAGGCCGTCGCCGCCTTCGTCACCGCGGACGCCGACGCCGCCCACGCCGCCGCCCGGTCGGACGACGCCGTCGACCGCCTCAACGCCGGGATCTTCCAACGCCTGGTCCGTCTCGCCAGCCAGAGCGAGGAGCGGCTGTTCTGGGCCACCCGGATGATCCAGCTCACCCGCCAGCTCGAGCGCTACGCCGACCACGGCGTGGACATCGCCGAACAGGCGCTGTTCGTGGCCACAGGGGAAACCACGGAGCTGTCCACCGGGGCACCAGAGTGATGCGGCGCGGTCCGCGTCGTCACGGACCGACATCGACCCGCTCCCCCGTCACCACGAACGTGACGTGCTGCGCGAAGGCCACACCGTGGTCGGCCAGGCGCTCGAAGTAGCGCCCGAGCAACCCCAGGACCATGATCTCACCGGGTGCGCCCTCCAGCTCCTGTGCACGGGTGAGCAACCCGATCCGCAGCGTGTCCACGTCGGCGTCGAGGTGGTCGAGCTCATGCACCGCGAGGGCATCCCGCTGCCGCCAGGCGTCCACCCCCCGGAGGAACACCTCGATCGAGCGGTAGGCGAGCTCCTCGAGCTGCTGGCGCAGTGCCACGGGGAGCAGACGGGCGTCGAGCTGCTCCACACCCTCCGCGACGTGACGCATCAGCCGGCCCGAACGCTCCGCGTCGTGCACCAGCCGCAGGATGGCGACCAGGCGGCGCAGGTCACCGGAGACCGGGGACTCCCGGGCCAGCAGGACGAACCCCTGCTGCTCCGCACGCCGACACCGTTCCCGCACATCGGCGGCCAGCGCGCTGGCCTCGGCCAGCACGGCGCGGTCGGCGGCCAGGAACGCGTGGGTCAGCCGCGGCATCGCCTCGGCGATCAGCAGCGCACCGCCGGTGAGCTCGTCGTCGATCTCATCCAGCCACGCTGCGTACTCGCCCCGCATCTCCGAGCCCCCCTGGGTCCGCACCCAGGGCACCTCCCCCCGTCCTGCGCCAGCCACATCGCACTCCTGGTTCCCTCGCCACGTGACCACACGGTAAAGCGGAGGTGAGCCCGTAGGCTGACGCGCAGGTGAACGGCAACGCAACGCGGGATGACGCGTTCATGTACCACCCGACCGGTGCGCTTCCTGGCCTACCCTGCGCCCAGGGCAGCGAGGGAGGTGGTGCGTGACGTCGTCGCCAGCAGCAGTGACGGACCGGGGTGGGCACCTGTGGCCCAAGGACCGGATCGCCATCGCCGCGGACGGCACCCGGGTCGCCTACACGGTCCGGGGACCTGCAGGGGCACCACCCGTGCTGCTGTGCGCCGGGTACCTGTGCCCCGACAACTTCTGGACCGACCTGGCACCGGCGCTGGCCACCGATCACCGGGTCGTGCTGCTGAACTACCGCGGGGTGGGCGCCTCCAGCGAGGCCCGCGGCGGGACGCTGCCACCGGAGACGGGCGCCTACACCATGGAGTGGCTGGCAGCGGACGTGGCTGCGGTCGCGGACGCTGAGGCGCTGTCCGACGCCACCGTGATCGGCCACTCGATGGGCGTGGAGGTGGCGCTCGCGTTGTGGCGGGCCCGCCCCGACCTGGTCGGCAGACTCGCCCTGCTGGCCGGTCCCTACGCCTCACCGCTGCTGACCTTCTACGGCTCCCGAGCGGCCGCCGCGGTCTTCCCGCTGGTCTCCATGACGGTGCCCGCCCTGCCCCGGTCCCTGACCGGACCCGTGATGCGGGCCCTGGAGCTGCCCATCACCATGCCCGTCGCCCGGGCGATCCGGGCGCTCGGCCCGCACACCCCCGACGCGCCGATGCGGCCCTACCGTTGGCACCTGAGCCAGGTGGATCCCCGCACCGCGATCTGGACCGCCCGCGGGATGCACGACTTCGACCCCACGCCCTGGCTCGCCGAGGTGGACGTCCCCGCCCACGTCGCGGTGGGCAGCGCCGACGGGTGGACCCCGCCGGAGGTCGGTCAGGACCTCGTCGACCTGCTGCCCGACGCCCGGTTACAGGTGGTCGAGGGCGCCAGCCACGCCCTGCCCATCGAGTTCCCGCACCTCCTGCTGCCGGAGATCCGCGCCCTGATCCCCCGACCACGCTCGACCGGCGGCGGCTGGGGTCTCCTGGCAGCTCAGTAGGGCACGGCGGCGTAGGAGCGCAGCTTCGCCAGCCGGTGCCGGGCACGGATCGAGCGCACCGTTCCGGACTTCGCACGCATCACCAGGGTGTCGGTGGTGGCGCCGTGCCGGTCGAAGCTGACACCGCGCAGCAGCTGCCCGGGGGTGATGCCGGTGCAGGAGATGAAGCAGTCGTCGGCGGCGACCAGGTCGTCCTGATCCAGGATCACCTCGAGGTCGTAGCCCCCTTCCAGCGCCGCGTCACGTTCGGCGTCCGAGCGCGGCCACAGGCGGCCGAGCATCTGGCCATCCAGCGCCTTCACGGCGCACGCCAGGATCACGCCCTCCGGGGTGCCACCGATGCCGTACAGCACGTCGATCTGCGGCCGCTCGTCCCACGTCGCGACGATCCCCGCGGCCACATCACCATCGCTGATGAGCTGGAGGCGGCCCCCCGCGTCGCGGACGCGACGCTTCGCTTCCTCGTGCCGCTCCCGGTCGAGCATCACCACGGTGAGGTCACCGAGCTCCCGGCCGGTGTGGTCGGCGATCGCGCGGAGGTTGTCGTCGATGGGCCGGTCGAGGTCGATGGCACCGACCGCCTGGGGGCCCACCACCAGCTTCTCCATGTAGACGCACGGGCCGGGATCGAACATGGTCCCGGCGGGCGCTGCGGCCATGACCGCCAGCGAACCGGGGCGACCCTCCGCCAGCAGCCGGGTCCCGTCGACGGGGTCCACGGCGATGTCGACCTCGGGTGGTTGGCCCGTGCCGACGCGCTCACCGTTGTAGAGCATCGGGGCCTCGTCCTTCTCACCCTCCCCGATGATCACCGTGCCGTCGATGTCGACGGTGTCGAGCACGGTGCGCATGGCGTCCACCGCAGCCTGATCCCCGGAGACCTTGTCCCCACGACCCTGCCACCGTGCCGCGGCCATGGCCGCGGCCTCCGTGGTCCGCAGCAGCTCGATGGCGAGGTTGCGGTCGGGCTTCTCGGTGTACACGCTCCACCCCCAGGTACGGCCCGGCGGAGCTCCGTCGATCCGCCGCTGCCGCCACCCTAGTGAAACGCGCCGGACGGCCCCGAGCTCAGCCGGCCGCCTGGACCTCGGTGGCGAGGTCGGAGAGCACCTGCTTCGCGTCGCCGTAGAGCATCGCGGTGTGGTCGCGCTCGAACAGTTCGTTCTTGATGCCGGCGTACCCCGGGGACAGGCTGCGCTTGATCACGAAGACCTGGCGCGCGTGCTCGACCTCGAGGATCGGCATCCCGGCGATAGGGCTGCCCGGAGCGGTGTTGGCGGCCGGGTTCACGACGTCGTTCGCACCGACGACGATGGCCACATCGGTCGAGGAGAACTCCGGGTTGATGGCGTCCATCTCATGCAGGAGCTCGTAGGGCACCTCGGCCTCGGCCAGCACCACGTTCATGTGCCCCGGCATCCGGCCCGCCACCGGGTGGATCGCGAACCGGACCTCGGCCCCGCGGTCGAGGAGCGCCTTGGCGAGGTCGTGGGCGGCGTTCTGCGCTCGGGCGGCCGCAAGGCCGTAGCCCGGCACGATGATCACCGAGCCCGCGGCTTCCAGGACCATCGCGGCCGACTCGGGGTCGGTGGCGATCACGTGTCCGTACTCGCCGTGCTCGACGTCGCCACCCTCCCCGAAGCTGCCGGCGATCACGTTGATGAGCGAACGGTTCATCGCCACGCACATGATCTGGGTGAGGATCAGCCCGGCCGCACCGACGATGGTGCCGGCGATGATCAGCAGCTGGTTGGTCAGGGCGAACCCGGCCGCGGCGGCCGCGAGCCCGGACAGGGAGTTGAGCAGGCTGATGACCACGGGCATGTCGGCGCCGCCGATGGGCAGGACCAGGACCACCCCCGCGAGCAAGCTGGCCACGACCAGGCCCACCACCAACGCCCCGGCCAGGACGCCGGCCTCCGCGGCGAACACCGCCACACCGCCGAGGGCCAGCCCGGCGATGAGCAGGACCGCCATCACGACGGTGCGCCCGGGCACCCGGGGGCTGCCCGACAGCGTGCCGCGCAGCTTGAGCTCCGCGAGGATGCTGCCGGACAGCGTCGCGGACCCGATCAGCACCGACAGCACCAGGGTGGAGACGGCGGTGCCTCCCAGCACGCTCGCAGCCGTGGCGTCACCGGGCGCCTCCACCACCTCGAGCCAGAACAGCGACAGCGCCACGAAGGCCGAGGCGGCACCCCCGAAACCGTTGAAGCGCGCCACGATCTCCGGCATCTGGGTCGCCTGGGCGCGCACGACGATCGCCACCCCGATGGCGGCACCGAGCGCGAGCCCGGCGATGATCCACCGGTAGTCGACCAGGCCGATCTCCAGCAGGGTGATCACCACGGCGAGCAGCATCCCGGCGGCCATCAGGGCGTTGCCGCTGCGGGCGGTCCGCACCCGCGACAGCCGCTTGAGCCCGATCACGAACAGCGCGATGGAGCCCAGCGCCAGCAGTGCCGTGAGGTCGGTGACGGTCACGAGCGCCTCCCGAAGGTCGCCAGCATCCGGTCGGTCACCAGGAAGCCGCCGACCACGTTGATGGTGGCGAGCACCAGCGCCAGGAAGCCGAGGACCACCCCCACGGACGGCGCGGCCACGGTGACCAGGGTCAGCGCGCCGATGATGGTGATGCCCGACATCGCGTTCGCCCCTGACATCAGCGGGGTGTGCAGGGTGGGCGGCACCTTGTTGATCAGCTCGAAGCCGAGGAAGGCCGCCAGCACGAACACGTAGAGACTGATCAGGAGGGGACCCATCATGTGGCCGGTCCTTCCAGCATCTCGGCGGTGCGCTGGTGCACCACCTCGCCGTCGTGGGTGAGCAGGGCCCCGGCGACCACCTCGTCGTCGGTGTCCACCGTCACCTGCCCGTCGGTGGCCAGCAGGGCGAGGAAGGCGGCGATGTTGTTGGCGTACACCGCGCTGGCCTCGGCCGGCATCTCGGCGGCCAGACCCTGACCGGGGATGACGCGGACCCCTGCGTGCTCCACCACCCGGTCCGGGTCGGTCAGCTCGCAGTTCCCGCCGTCCGCTGCGGCGAGGTCGATGACCACGGCACCGCGCGGCATCGCCTCCACCATGTCCGTGGTCAGCAGCCGCGGCGCGGGCCGCCCGGGTATCTGGGCCGTGGTGATGGCGGCGTGCGCGCTCGCGAGGTGCTCGGTGAGCACGCGCCGCTGGCGGGTCAGGAAGTCCTCACCAACCTCCTTGGCGTAGCCGCCCTCGCCGGCGAGGTCCTCGTCGCTGGGGACATCGATGAAGGTGCCACCGAGGGAGGCGACCTCCTGCTTGGCCGCCTCCCGGATGTCGGAGACCTTGACCACCGCACCGAGCCGCTTGCCCGTGGCGACGGCCTGCAGGCCCGCAACGCCGGCGCCGAGGACCACGAGGTTGGCGGGCTTGATGGTCCCGGCAGCGGTCATGAACAGCGGGAAGTACTTGTCGAGCTCGTAGGCGGCGGTGATCACGGCGCGGTAGCCGGAGATGTTGGCCTGGCTGGACAGCGCGTCCATGGACTGCGCCCGGCTGATGCGCGGCACCAGCTCCATCGCCAGGGTGGTGACGTTCGCGTCCTTCAGGGCGGCGACCACCTCGAGGTTGCGGTGGGGTGCGACGAAGGTGAACAGCACCGTACCCGGCGCAAGGGCGCGGACCTCCTCCACGCTCGGTGGGGCGACCCGGGCGACGACGCTCGCCTGCTGCAGGTCACCCTCCCCGGCCAGCCGGGCGCCGGCCGCACGGTAGGCGTCGTCCCCGATGCCGGCGCCGGCGCCGGCGCCGGGCTCCACCACCACCTCGAGGCCCGTCCGCGCGAGCTTCGTCACCGCTGCGGGGACGGCGGCGACCCGCCGCTCGTCCGGCGCTCGTTCACGCGGGATGAAGATGGTCGCCACCGCTCGCCTCGCCGCTCGCGTCGTCGGTCCGTCGTCTGCGACGGTAGCCGAGCGTGGCCCCCGCCTCCGCCAGCTAACGTGCGCGCCATGTCCGACGCCGTCATCGACCGCCTGGTCACCCTGGTCCGCCGCGCCGATGCCGATCTGGCGGAGGCCGCCCTGCTGTGCGCCCGCGGGTACGACCCGGCGGTGGACATCGACGTGCAGCTGCTGCGCATCGACGCGCTCGCTGACGGACTGCGCACCACGGGCTGCCGGCTCGACACGGCCGACGCGGCTGCGGCGACCCTCGGCCGCCACCTCGGCGTCGAGCTGGGCTTCGCCGGCGACCCAGCCCGCTTCGACGATCCCGAGAGCTCCCTGCTGCACCGGGTCCTGGATGCCCGTCAGGGGCTACCGATCCTGCTGTCCATCCTCTACGTCGCCATCGCGCGACGCCTCGACGTGGCCGCGTGGCCGATCGCGCTGCCGGGCCACGTGGTCGTGGGGCTCGGGGACGGCGAGCGTCCGAAGGTCCTCGACCCCTACCACGGCGGAGCGCTGCTGGAGGAGCACGGGCTGCGCGAACGTGTCGCTGCCGCGACCGGGGGACAGGTCTCCTACCGGCGCGCGATGCTGCGACCCGCACCAGCGGTGGCGATCGTCCGCCGCCTGCTCAACAACCTGACCCGAGATCTGACGGCGGCGGAGGAGCCCGCCAGCGCGCTGTGGACCGTGGAGGCGAAGCTGGCCCTGCCCAACCGCGTGCCCGACGATCACCGGCAGCGGGGCGAGCTGGCGGCCAACCTCGGACGCTTCGACGTCGCGGCGGCAGCCTTCGAGCGCTACCTGGAGCTCACCTCGGGCGACAACGACGAGCGCGGGCGGGCGCGCCGCGCCGCGATCGACGCGCGCGCTCGCATGAACTGACGCCTCAGAAGCCGAAGACCAGGGGTGCGAGCCACACCGAGGTGATGACGATCAGCACGGTGCCGACGACGTTGAGCACCACACCGGCCCGCACCATCTGCGGGATGGTGACGTAGCCGGAGCCGAACACGATGGCGTTCGGCGGGGTGGCCACCGGCAGGGCGAAGGCGCAGGTCGCTGCCAGCGCGGCAGGGATCGCGAGCACCATCGGGTCCAGACCGAGCACCACCGCCGTACCCGCGACCACCGGGACCAGGGCGGCCGTGGTGGCGGTGTTGGAGGTGAGCTCGGTGAGCAGGACCACCGTCGCGACGACCACGGCGATCAGGACCACCAGCGGCACGTCGGCCAGCAGCGCGAGGCGCTCCCCGACGAACACGTCGACCTCGTTGCCGGAGACCGCCGCGGCGAGCGCCAGCCCTCCGCCGAACAGCAGCAGGACCCCCCAGGGCAGCTGACGTGCGGTGGCCCAATCCATGACGAACACGCCCCGCTTCCACTCGACGGGGAGCAGGAACAGCACGATCGCACCGCCGATGGCGATGATGGGGTCGTCGATCGCCGCCAGGGGCGTGCCCTCGAGCAGGTCCTGCAGCGGCCCACGGAAGATCCACAGGGCCGCCATCGTGACGAACACCACCAGCACGCTGCGCTCGGCCCGCGTCATGGGTCCCAGCGCCGCGAGCTCCTCGTCGATCAGCTCACGTCCCCCGGGGATGTCGTCCACCTCCGGGCGGTACAGCAGCCGCGTCAGCAGCAGCCAGCCCAGCACCAGGAAGGTGAGCGAGAGCGGGAGGGCCATCACCATCCACTGCCCGAAGCCGAGGTCGATGCCGTAGGTCTGCTCGAGGAAGCCGGCCAGGAAGGTGTTCGGCGGGGTACCGATGATGGTGGCCAGGGAGCCGATGCTGGCGGCGTAGGCGATGCCGAGCATCAGACCGGTGCCGAGGTTCGGTGCGGGGCTCTGCGCGATCTCCTCCGCGGACGCCGGGGACTCGTCACCCGACACGCTGCGCGCGGCGGTGCCACCGCTGGGGGAACCCAGCTTCAACGCGACCAGGCCGAGCACGGACACCCCGATGGGCAGCATCATGACCGTGGTGGCGGTGTTGCTGACCCACATCGACAGCCCACCCGTGGCGAGCATGAACCCGCCGATCATCCGGGTGGGTCGGGTCCCCACCAGCCGGATGGTCAAGAGGGCGATCCGACGGTGGAGTCCCCACCGCTGCATCGCCAGGGCCAGCACGAACCCGCCCATGAAGAGGAAGACCAGCGGGTTGCCGTAGGCCATCGTGGTATCCGACAGCTCGAGCGCCCCCGTGAGCGGCAGCAGCACGATCGGCAGCAGCGACGTCACGGCCAGGGGCAGGGTCTCCGCCACCCACCACACGGCCATCAGCACCGCGACCGCTGCGGTGGCCCGGCCCCCCTCCGTCAGCCCACCCTCACCCATCGGGACCAGGAGGTAGGTCAGCACCGACAGCACGGGGCCGAGCACCAGCCCGATCCGGGCACGCCGCCCCGACCGCGCCGGTTCCGGTCCACCTCCAAGCTGCGGCTCCGCGTGGGTGACGTCCGGTCCCGGCGTACTGGTGGACATGCGCACTCCCTACCCGTGCGACCGAGGATTGCCGCCGGTCTCCCTCGAGCACCAGCACCGGCCGTCGCGCTCCCCCGCGACCCTACGTTCCCGGTACGGCCGGCGTAGGGTCAGAAGATGGTCGCTGCATGCTCTGCGAGGGGGCTCCGGACCCCCTTGCTCAGGGTCATGTGGCCGAACAGCGGGGAGCCCTTCATCCGCTCGATCAGCGCGGCCATGCCGCCGTAGGGCGAGATGTAGGGGTTGTCCACCTGCCCGAGGTCGCCGCAGAACACGACCTTGGAGCCGGTGGCCATACGGGTCAGCACCACCTTCAGCGCCGACAGCTCGATGTTCTGGGCCTCGTCGACGATCACGAACTCGTCGGTGATGGAACGGCCCCTGAGGTAGGTGATGGCTGCGAGCTCGAGCTGCCCCCGGTCGACCAGGGACTCGATGGTGCCCTGGATCTGGCGGTGCTCGCGGGCACCACGGCCGCCGGGGTTGTCGCTGCGGAGCAGCGCGTAGAGGTTGTCGTGCACCGCGGCCATCCAGGGGGCCAGCTTCTCATCGAGGTCGCCGGGCAGGTAGCCGACCTCCTGCTTGCCGACGGCGATCAGCGGCCGGTACACGCTGAGCCGACGGTACGCGCCGGCCTCCAGCACCTGCTCGAGGCCGGCCGCCAGCGCAAGGAAGGTCTTCCCGGTCCCGGCCATACCCATCAGCGACACGCACGCGACCTCCGGGTCGAGGAGGAGGTCGATGGCGAAGGTCTGACGGACGTCCCGCGGCGACATCCCGAACACCGCCCGGTGGCCGGCGACGCGGTGCAGCGTGGCCACACCCTCGGCGTCCACGTCGAGCACCCGCGCGAGCCCCGAGGAGGACCGCCCCGCCTTCAGCACCAGGCAGGCGTTCGGCCACAACGGCTCCACCCCGGCGAGCTCCGCCACCTCGGCGTGGAGGCTGGCCTTGCCGTCCCGGTGGAGATCGTCGAGCACCGTGGGATCGACGTCCAGCTCCAGTACCCCCGTGCTGTGTTCGTCCCGCGGCGCGGTGTCGCCGCGGTAGTCCTCCACCGCCACACCCAGCTGGCTGCCCTTGATCCGCAGCGCCGCGTCCTTGGTCACCAGCGTCGCGCCGATGGCGATGGCCACGCACAGGATGCGATGGTCGGCCTTGGTCCGGTCGAGGTAGACAGGCAGGTCGGTGTCGACGTGGTTCGCCTCGATGCGCACCGTGCCGCCGCTGGGCAGCGGCAGGGCGTCACGGAGCCCACCCGGGGCGCTGGCCCGCAGCTCCTCGATCTGGCGGAGCGCGAGCCGGGCGTTGCGGCCCACGTCGTCCAGCGCCGTCTTCTTGCGGTCGAGCTCCTCGATCACGACCAGCGGCAGCACGACGTGGTGCTCATCGAACCGGAACAGCGCGTTGGGGTCCGCCAGCAGGACGCAGGTGTCCAGGACGTAGGTGCGGGTCTCGGTTGCGGTCGTCGGCATCAGGTGCTCCCGGTACACACGGTCGGGTGGGAACGACGAACGCCGCCCACGAGGGGCGGCGTCGAGGTGGTGGGCCCTGCCGGGGCAGCGGCACGGCCCCGGCAGGGCGGCAGCGTCGAGGGGCGGGGAGCGGGCACGAA
>PXDB01000021.1 GCA_003565155.1 Nitriliruptoraceae bacterium
CCGCCACCATGCGCAGCGCAGCCTCCGGATCCTCCAGCTGCTGACGGTCCGTGCCGTGCAAGCAGGCCTGCGTCACGGCGTCACGTATCGCCAGGAGATCCGTGTCGGAGAGGCCGGGTACCGCGCTCATGACCGTTCCCTCTCCCGTCACGGCGTCAAGGCGTCACAGCGTCAAGGCGTCAAGGCGTCAAGGCGTCAAGGCGTCAAGGCTAAGTTGACGGATGTCCGGCGTCAACGTGCTATCGACGAAGCTGGAGGGACGGCACAGGAGGGCGGCCGTACTGCCGCGCCCGGGGCACGCGCGGCTTACGCGCCCTGTGCGAGCAGCCAGGCCGTGAGATCGCGGTGGCGTTGCTCGAGGCCGGTGCCGAGGAAGCGGCCTTGGTCGCGGTCGCCGACGATACGCCCGTCGATGAGGTACAGGACCCGGGAGGTGCGTGCCGCGACGCTGGGGTCGTGGGTGACGAGCATGATGGTGGTGCCCTCCTCGTTGAGCTGGCCGAGGATGTCCATGATCTCCGCGGCGGCGACGGAGTCGAGGGCACCCGTCGGCTCGTCGCCGAGCAGGATCCGAGGTTGATTGATGAGCGCCCGGCAGATGCCGATGCGCTGCAGCTGCCCGCCCGAGGCTTCGGTCACGTCACGGTCGGCGAGGTCGACGACCCCCACGCGTGCCATCAGTGTGAGCGCCCGTTCGTTGAGCTCGCCGCGCGGTGCGAGACCCGCGAGGTAGGCCGGCAGCACCACGTTGTCGAGCAGGTTCAGGTTCTTGAGCAGGTACACGTGCTGGAAGATGAACCCCATGGTCGTGAGCCGGAGCCGGGCGAGCTGCTTCTGGCTCATCGATCCCAGCCGCTCCCCCGCGAACCGGACATCGCCAGCGGTCATGGTGTCCAGCCCGCTGATGTTGTACAGCAGGGTCGACTTGCCGGATCCGGACGGGCCCATGACCGCGATGAACGCTCCCTCGCGCACCTGAAGGTCGACGTCGTCGAGCACGGTGTGGCCGTCGAAGTCCTTGGTGAGCCCGCGCGCGTCGAGCACAGCAGTCGCGGCGGCGGTTGGGGTGGTCATCGTTGGCCCCCGGTCACTCTGTCGTGAGGCTGGCGATGCTGGCGGTGGCGATCGAACGCGAGCTGGCCACGGTCGCGGTGGCCACGGCCACGAGCAACGCCAGCGGCAGCAGCAGGTAGGCAAGCAGCGGGTCAACGACGAAGTCGATCTGGCTCGTGCCCTGGAAGAGCACGTCGAACCCGCCGAACATCGCCTCGAACATCAGGTTGAACATGGCCTCGCCGAGGTTGTTGGCCGCCGTGGTGCCGACGACCACGCCGAGCACGAGCACGAGCAGGACCCTCGACAGGTACTGGCGACGCAGACCCGCGTCGTCGGTACCGATCGCACGCTGGATGGCGATCGGACCGGCGTCCCGGGCCAACAGCATCCGGACGAACAGCGCGGTCATCAGCACCGCCAGCGCGAGCGCGACCAGCACGGCGACGCCAGCCGCGACCTGTAGCTGGTCCACGACCGGCCCGAGCGTCTGGTTTTGCCACTGACCGATCGCGGCGGCCCTGGCCGGCGCGAACCGCTCGCCGTAGTCCCGGGCTGCCGTCGTTGCGTCGGTGCCGGTCGCCAGCTGCACCCCGATCGTGGACCACACCACCTCGGCTCCATCGGTGGGCAGCACCGACTGGGCGGTCCTGCCGCCGTTGGTGATGTCCTGGTAGCTCCCGACGATCAACAGTTCGACGATCTCACCGTCGACCGTGACCGGGAGGCGGTCACCGACCTCGCGTCCCGACTCGTGGAGCGCGAGCAGGGACAGGGCGATCTCCGAGCCGTCGGTCGGCGCCCGGCCCTCCGCATAGGTCAGCGGCAGCAGGGTGTGATCACCGTTGGCGGTGTAGAGGCTCGTGGCGACACCGTCGCGGTCCACGGTGTCGTTGCGCGTGGTCACCGTCGCCGCGACCACCTCGGCGCTCGGATCGGACTCGAGTCGATCGACGATGTCGTCGACGTCCGCCATGGTCGTCGGACCGTCGTGCCGCAGGTCGATCCGCACATCGACGCTGCCGATCCCCATGTAGTTGACGAACCCCGGCGCCGTCGCGGTGGTGGCGGAGTTGACGGGAACGATCATGATGAAGGAGCTCACCGCGAACACCACGAACAGGAGCACGTAGACCGGCCAGCGACCGACCACATCCATCGCAGCCAGCCGGAACTGCACCGGCAGCCGCGAGCGGTGCAGCCGCAGACGTGCCCTGCGCGGTTGGCTGGTCGCACCGGCACGCAGCGCCGTCACGGCACTGATCCGGTCGAACCGCCGCAGCAGCACCAGGAGGAACAGGACGAGCACCGCGAGGATGAGCACGGCGGCCAGGACCGGCGCGATCCAGACCCACGATCCGGTGGCGCTGCCCATGTAGTGGGCGATGTTGCGGGTCAGTAGCGGCGTCAGCGCCAGGCCGCCCCCCAGCCCCAGCAGCGTCGCGACGCCTGCCAGGAGGGCGTACTTGGTCAGGTAGATCCTCCGAACGTCACGGGGTGCGACACCGATCGCCTTGAGCACACCGATCTCGCGGTAGTCCTGCTCGACCGCGGTCAGGAACGAGAAGCGCACGCACAGCACCGCGACGACCAGCAGCAGCGCCGCCACCAGTATCACGACCGCGGCGACCATCCCGTCCCCGATCATGGTCAGCAGCCGGAAGGTCGCGGCGTCGACCATCGGACCGGCCTGTGGCAGCCCCGCGTCCTGGTAGGCCTTCTGGAAGGCCGCCGTCTGCGCGGCCGGGTCCTCGAGCCAGAACGCGAGCAGCCGCTCCTCGGCCCCGGTGTGGGCGCGCACCTGCTCGAGATCCTCAGCTGCAACCGCCAGGCGCTTCGAGCTCGCGATGGCGGGGTTCATGATCGAGTCGCGCGCGAACCCGGCGACCGTCAGGTCCTTGGCGTAGCTGTCCGGCCCCGTGATCGTGACCACGTCACCGACCTCCAGGCCGGACTGCCGCTCGTGGTAGACCGGCGGCACGATGGTCCCCGGCTCGACCTGGGTGATCGGACGGTTGTCGAGGTCCAGGAGCAGGTCGCGTTCGGTGCTGGGTACCACCAGCGAGTTCTGTTGGATGCTCTCGGTCTGCGGCTGACCGGCGAAGGACAGGTTCGCCCCGTCGATACCGAGCAGCAGCATCGTCTGCTGGTGGTCGACCTCCGGCCGACCGGCGACCCACCGATCGAGCTCGTCCTGATCGAACTCACCCGCGTGCAACTGCGCGACATGCGGCGCGTCCGCCCGTGCCAGCAGGTCGCTGGACGCGCCGACCAACCGCACCAGGGTGCCGGTGCTGGCGGCACCCAGCAGCACCGACAACAGCATCAGCACCACCAGCGCCGCGGTGATCACGCGGTTGCGGGCGACGTCGTTGACGGCCATCCGGCCGTACAGGCGCAGCCGGCCGGCACGCCGACCCCGCCGTGGAACCGCGCGCTGCAGGCCAGCGACGTCGGAGTGGACCTCCCCGTCGCCATCGACGCTGCGGTCGTCCGCGGTGTGGACGGTCTTCGGATGTGCGTTGCGGCGCATGGTGCTCATGCTCGGCGTGACGCCGGCCCGCGACGGATCACCGGTCCACCAGGGTCGTTCCGGGACGGCAGCCGAGCTGGTGCTAGGCAGCGAGCATCGCGGTCCATCACCTCGCACCTCGCTGTCTGCTGGGTGGTGACGACCGTCCGGCCCTGACGGCCGAAGGCGCCGACCAGCCCGTCCCGCGGCGCACGGCCTTCGACTCCGGGCGTGCCGGTGCTCACCCTCATCGCGACCGGAGTCGGCCGCGGGGGTGACCCGCCGCGCTGATGCCACCCAACCTCCTGGCACCGCGGCTGGCCAGGGCCGTTCGCCCCGGCTGGGACGCACCCTTCGCGCGATCCTGCAGGACACCGACCGGTGCGCCGTCGGACCGGTCGTACCCGACCCACCCGAGGCACCGGGTGCGGTCGACATGGTCCGGTCAGCTACCACCGACGGCGTCCGCGATCACCCCCCACCCGCGTGACCGCCGACCGGCGGTCGGGCATGATGCCCGACGCGGGATCGTGGTCGGAGGTGGCTGCATGACGGTGGCGGTACGGGTCGAGCAGCTACGCAAGCGCTACGGCCACCTGCGCGCGGTCGACGGGGTGTCGTTCGAGGTGGCCGAGGGCGAGATCTTCGGGCTGCTCGGCCCGAACGGCTCCGGCAAGACCACCACGCTCGAGTGTCTACAGGGCCTGCGACACCCCGACGGCGGTGTGCTGGAGGTGTTCGGGTGTGACGCGCGGACCGACCCGCGTGGGGTGCGCCGACTGGTGGGCAGCCAACTGCAGGAGTCGGCCCTCCCTGACCGGATCAAGGTGTGGGAGGCCCTGCGACTGTTCTCCACCATCGACGGCAACGGGCAGGGCTGGGAGGGGCTGCTCGACGAGTGGGGGCTCTCCGAGCGGCGCAACGCCGCCTTCGGGGACCTCTCCGGTGGGCAGCGCCAGCGCCTGTTCGTCGCCTTGGCGCTGGTCGCCGAACCCCGCCTGGTGGTGCTGGACGAGATGACCACCGGCCTGGACCCCGCGGCCCGACGGGTCGCCTGGGACCTGGTCGCGGCGATCCGTGACCGGGGCGCCACGGTGCTGCTGGTCACCCACTTCATGGACGAAGCCGCACGGCTGTGCGACCGGATGGCGGTGCTGCGCAGCGGACAGGTCGTGGCGTGCGGCACCCAGGACCAGCTGCTCGCCGCCGCCCAGCTGCGGTCGGTGGTGCGTTTCACCGCCACGGCACCGGCGGACCTCGGGTTCCTCGACCACCTCGACGGCGTCGACGAGGTCATCCGTGCCCCGCAGGCCCCGGTTATCGTGTCGGGGCAGGGCCCGGTGCTGGCACGGGTCGCCCACGCGCTGGTGGCCCGTGGGCTGGAACCAGCGGACCTCCGGGTGGAGCTGCCAGGGCTGGAGGACGCCTACCTGGCGCTCACCGAGGACGTCGAACCCACCGACGCAGACCGCAGATGAGGGCGGTACCAGGGCTCGCCTGGCTGGAGATCAAGCTGTTCCTGCGGGAGCCGCTCACCGCGGTGTTCGTCCTCGTGCTCCCGCTGGTCGTCCTGTACGTGCTCAACGGCGTGTTCGGCAGCCAGCCCGACCCCAGCGTCTGGGACGGGCACAGCCCGGTCGACTTCTACACCAGCGCCTACGTCGCCCTCGTGCTGGCCACGATCGGCGTCCTGTCCCTGCCGGTCCACCTCGCGGGCTACCGCGAGCAGGGTGTGCTGCGACGCTTCCAGGCCTCGTCGCTACAGACCTCCACCCTGCTCGGCGCGCACCTGCTGGTCGCGGTCGTGATCGGCGCCGCCGCAGCCCTCACGCTGACCGGCGTGTCCATCCTGGGCTACGACGCCACCACACCCCACGACATCCTCGGCGTCCTCGGTGCGTTCCTGCTGGTCAGCGTCGCGTTCGCGTCCCTGGGCACGCTGCTCGGCTTCACCTTGCCGAGCGCACGCGCAGCCCAAGGGCTCGGCGTGCTGCTGTTCTTCGTGTTCCTGATGCTCGGTGGTGCCGGACCACCCCGAGAGCTCCTCCCCAGCGCGATGCTGCGGCTCAGCGACCTCACCCCCCTGACCTACGCCGCCCGCCTGCTGCGCGCACCCTGGCTCGGCGAAGCCTGGGACCTCACCGCAACCACGGTCATGGTCGGCCTCCTGCTGACCAGCACGACACTGACGACATGGCGCCTCCGAGCCGGCTGACCGACCGGGGCGTCCGGTGAGGTGTCACGAGTGGCACCTCACCGGCACATCCCGCAGCGTCGCCTTCGGCCGGAGACTCACGCCGCCGGGATGCCCGGATCCGGCCGTGGCGGTAGCAACACCGTGCCCGCCAGCACCACCGCGAGCCCGCCCAGAACGACAGCCAGCCAGGGAGCGGCGGCGGGGAACACCGAGGTGACGAACAGGTAGTCCTGCCGCGACGCCCACAGGAGCACGGCGCCGAGGGCAGGAGCACCGAGGCCGGCGACCACGCGAGCCGTGCGTCCGACGGGAGACAACGGCCGTACATGCCGTCGTCCCGACGCCATCCCCCGCCCCAGGCGTACGCCCTGGACCACCGCACCGGCTGCCAGCACGCCGATCATCGTCCAGAGCAGCATCGTGCCGGTGATGATCCGGCTCATACCCACGGAGCCGAACCCGTTCCACTCGGCCCAGTCGGTGAGCAGGTGGGCCATCAGCGGCCAGCTGCGTTGGCTGTTGGTGAGGATGACGATGCCGTCGCCGGTCTCCGGCACCGTGTGGAGGTGGGTCAACCAGCCGTCGCCCTGCCCGCCGTAGAACGCCGCCTGCCGTCCGTCAGGCAGCGTCTCCAGGAAGTAGCCCAGACCGTGAGCGTCGGACACCGCACGGTAGATGCCGGCCATGTCGACCGTCGGGGTGAACAGCGCGTCCACGCTCTCCTCCGACAGCACGCCGGACCCCGCATCCGCATGATCGGGCATCCCGGCGGCGACGAAGCGGGCGACGTCGTCAACGGTCGTCAGGAGCCCGCCCGACGCGGCCGACGCGTAGACGTACGGGGCGACGACCTGGCCACCCGTGTCGTGCCCGGAGGCCAGCGAAACGGCGCTGTCGTCGTTCCACGAGAAGCTCGAGCTGTCCATACCGAGCGGGTCCAGCACCTCACGCCGCATGTGGTCGTCGAAGCCCTCACCCGTGACGTCCTCGACCAGCAGCTCCAGCAGATCGAACCCCGGGTTCGAGTAGTGGAAGCCCGTTCCGGGCTCCGCGCGGAGACGGACCTCGCGCATCAGGTGGTCACCCAGCGCCGGCGCCTCGTCGCCCTCAGGCGGGTACTGGACACCGATGCTGCCGAGCGCCAGCCCACCGGAGTGGCTCAGCAGACGACGGATCGTCACCCCGTCCCAGGACGGCGTCGGGGACGGCGGCTGCCAGCTGGTCAGGTGCCGTGTGACCGGATCGTCGAGGTCGACCTGCCCCTGCTCGACGAGCCGCAGCACGCCCCACGCCGTGACCGGCTTGGAGATCGACTCCGCCCGGAAGCGGGTGTCCGGCGTCAACGGCCGTCCGCTGACGGCATCGGCTGCGCCGTAGGCACCCGACCACGCCACCTCACCGTCACGGACCAGGGCGATCCCGACACCCGGCACCTCGTAGCGCGCCATGAGCGCCGGCACCCGCTCGTCCAGCTGCCCGTCGAAGCCACCGGTGGCGTTGTCCGACGCGGCCGCGACCTGCACCCCGCCGACACCGAGGATCACCAACAGGCTCGACCCGACGACGACGGCAGCCATCCGCCACCGCTGGGATCGGGGATCGCCGGTCACCGTCGCCTCACCCGGCCTCGGCGCCCAGCAGGTTGAGCGCTCCCTCCACGACCGGCTGCAGCTCGCTGATCCCGGCCTCCTGCTCCGGGCCATGGTCGACGGAGAGCACGAACGCCAGGCGCGTGCCGTCCTGCTCGAACAACCAGGCCCGGGACTGCACGCCGGGCTGGGCGCCGGCCTTGGCACCGATCAGCTCGATCCCCGGCGGGGGCGGCTCCGCCCCGAACGCCTCCCGGGCGGGCGCCATCCCGTCCTGTGCGGTGGCCTCATCGAGCCGCACGAGCGCCTCGCACACCTCGGCGGGGGAGGCGAACCACTCGATCGGTTGCGGCACCGACGCCTCGAGTGCGAGCTCGTCGAGGTCCGGCAGGGGCCGGTCGGCGAGCTCCGAAAGGATCGCGCGTCGCCCGTCCTCGTCCGCCTCGATGAAGGCTTCGCTGTCCTGCGGTGCTGCGGCGAGCTGGAACATCTCCCGGGTTGTCAACAACGGCTGGTTCACGCTCGGGTCGTCGTGGCCGTAGTTCGCCTGCGCAGCCTCGATCGTCTCGCGTCCCAGGACGTCGATGAGCATGTCGGTGGCGGTGTTGTCGGAGATGGCGATCATCAGCTCCGCCGCCTCCGCAACAGTCACCGTCGTGCCCGGCTCCTCGAACTGGAGTCGACCCGAAGGCAGGCTCTTCAGCTCCTCGGTGATCTCCAGGTCGTCCTCCCACGCCAGATCGCCGCGGTCGACGGCGTCGATCGCCGCAGCGAGGACGTACAGCTTGAAGGTTGAGCCGAGCGGGCCGCGCTGGTCCGCGTCGTGCGCCGCGATGGGCTCGCAGCGCCCGTCATCGACGTTGGCAGCGAGGTAGACCACCCGTTCGCCCAGCGCGGTCAGGGCCTCGGTGGCCTCCTTCCAGTCCTCGAACTCGGCAGCATCGGCCGCCGGTGGCTGCAACGCCAGCGTCTCGAGCACCAGCGGCTCATCCTCGGTGGTCTGCGCCACTAGGACCAGCTGCTCCCCCGCAGCAGTGATCTCCGCGACCAGGAAGGTGGGCTCCACCTCCAGCAGTGCCGTGACCCGCCAGTCGGCGAGCAGCGGTTCTGTCTGCTGGATGAAGTTCTCCGCCGACACCATCGCCAGGAACTCCTCGGACACCGCCGCCTCGATGTCCTC
>PXDB01000001.1 GCA_003565155.1 Nitriliruptoraceae bacterium
CCTCCGAACGGGACGAAGACGACGCTCTCCTCCAACCGTCGGAGAACACCAGCCGACTGTCGTCCTCCTCGAACCGTGACAACTCAACCGACGAGGAAGAACCATCCTCACGGGACAACGCCGGCTGATCATCGTCCTCTCCCTGACTACCGTCAGCCAAGGGCGCAACTGCGTTGGACGAGGTTGATGGCACGCTGTCAGCGGCGGCATTGGTTGCCACGACGGTGAAGCTGTAGATGCTCCCGTTGGCTAAGCCCGTGACCTCGCAAACCAGAGGCCCTGAAGACCATACGCACTGTGCCCCCCCGGGCTCAGCGGTGACGGTGTAGGCGGTAATGTCGGTGGACCGATCCGAGGATGGTTGCGTCCAACTCACCGTCGCGGATCGATCACCAGCGGACGCCACCACATCCTGAGGAGCATCCGGAGCCAGGTGCGCCGACGGGTCATGGTCCGACTGCTCAGCATAGGCCGGAATGAGAGCATCAGGGCCAGCGACAACTAGGAGGACGGCGACACTCAAGGCCGTGCACAGGAGCCAGCTCATCAAACGTGCCGGCATAGCGTCCGAACGGGAGACCACTGCGGATGAGGCAGTAGCAGGACGGATCTTCATGAGAACCTCTCGACGAACGTGGCCGGCCTAGCCGTGTCAGCAACAAGCCCAGCATGAGAAGCACCTCAAGCCGGGCTATCCCGCGGCACGCTACTCGCTATCCCTTCATGCCCACCTGGCCGAAAGGGCGACGGGTCTTGTGTTCGGCTCTGCGAATAGGCTGTCGCAAGACCCCTTGAGGCGGGTCGGCGACCGAGTTCTCGGGTCGGTGATCGGCCGATCATGAGCTGGGCTGCCAGCCTTCGGCTTGTTCGATGGTGCGGAGCGAGAGGGCTTCGAGTTCGGCGGTGAGTTCTCGTGGTCGGCGGGCGTTGTCCAACCAGGGGCGGTAGCGCTCATACTGGTCGCGGGACAGCCGGCGGGTCTCGCGTTCCGCACTTCACGGGTGGCTTTCGGCCCCTATGTTGGCGGGTGCTGGTTGGGTCAGGTGGCGGTGAGGTGTGGTCGAAGATGTCGATGACGCGGGCGACAGTGGGTGCGGTGCAGGTGCGGTCTGAGGGGTAGACGGGCAGGTTGGCGATGTCGCGCTGTTCCATGGCGTTGTGGGTCGAGGGAGGTTGGCGAGGGTCGGCCCGGGCTCGACGTAGTCCCGCCGCCGGCCATCGGATCGGAAACGGATCGGTCACAGGATCTCTGGGAGCCTCCGCCAACCGGTGGGACAGCTGCGCACTCGCGACCGGCAGTTCACCTGTTCAGGGGTGGTTCCGTGAGATGGGGCAGGATCGTCCGGCGCGCCGTCCGTGCTACTGGAATCCGTGTTGGGCTTCACCGCCCTCGGGGTTCGAGTCCCCCACCTTCCGCCACAGGTCGACCACCTGCAACGGTGCCCGCCGCGGCGGGCACGGACCCACCTGCAGCGAACCCCGCCAGCTCCCCTCCAGCGAGCGTGAGCTCGTAGCGTTCGCCCTCGCTCGCCGGGCCGTTCCGGTCACCCAGGAACACGGACGCGCTGTGCAGGCCGTCGGGGTCGGGGTCGGTTGCACCGTCCAGGGTGTGGAACACGAACTCCACCTGCAGGTCGTCACCGGAACCTGTCGCGCTGTAGTTCTCGCCGCCGCTGCGGCAGCTCACGCGGGTCACCTCGAGTTCGTCCCCGTCGAGACTGGCGGTCATGAACTCCTCGTCCGCATCATCCGACGCGTCATCGTCGGCCCCCTCCACCGCCTCGTCATCCGGCTCCTCAGCCACAGCGTCGGTCTGCTCGTCAGCCACATCCTCGGCCCCGGCAGCCTCTGGCTGGTCGGCGTCGTCGCCGCATCCTGCCAGCAGCGCTACGACACCGAGTAGTACGAGTGCATGGGATCTGATCCCCGTCATGTGCCCTCCAGCACGTCGAAAACGGGCCACCGTAACGGCTCTGTACAGCGTTGCGCAGGAGGGCATCACCCATGACCACGGACAGACGGGTGGGCCGGGCTGCCATGCCGTGGACGCAGCGTCCCCGACGTCGACGTGCAGCCGACATACTCGACATCCCGGCCCGCGGTGGGGTCCTGGCCGCTGTCGCCTGACCTGGTGCGTCGCATGGCTCAGGACATGCGGACTCACTAGGGCCGCCGGTCGTTCTGACGGGCAGCGGACCCCATGGAGGGAGCCGGGACCTGACGGCCGGAGACGCCGGCACTTGCGGGGCGCCCACGGCGCGACGACGCGAACGACACGACGGGCAGCGAGGACGTCACCGATGCGGCCGTCACGGACACCGACGTCGAGGGGACTGCGGACGGTGTTGCAGACGAACCGGATGACGAAGGGGAGGACGAGGGCGCAGCCGGCGGGCAACCGGACGATCTGCCCGAGAAGTGGCCCGAGCAGCTACGGGTGCATGACGGGGTCGACCTGAACATGGTCCTTGTCGACGAGCGCGACGACGGTTCGGTCGACATCGTCGTGCGGTGCAACACCGACGAGGACACCGAGGAGGTCCTCGCGTTCCTCGACTCGCTCAGCGACGATGGCTGGGACGTCGATGCGGAGGAGGGCTCCGAGGGGATGAGCTCCTTCGTGGACGCGCAGCTCGAGGGGCATGGCTGGAACGCGTCGGTCAGCTTCGAGCATCGTCTGTACACGTGGAACGTGTCGGACATGTAGCCACCTCGGCGGTCGCTGACCGACCGAGCCGCGCGCGGGAGGCTTACCCGGGCCCCGCGTCGGTAGCAAGGCGCAGGTACAGGGTCACGGCGACCGCAGCAAGGCCCGCGGCCGCCACCACCGGCAGCCACGGCACGGTCACCCCAGCACCGGTCAGCAGCGCACCGACCGTCGCGAGTGCCTGTGCCGCGCTCTGCGCCGCCGCGAACCGGGCGAGGGGACCGCGGAGTGCCCTGAGCTGGAGTCGGGCCGCCCACGGCAGCCCGGATACCACGCTGTGCAGCACCGCGACCAGGTGCACGAGGGCGATGAGCGCGAACACGCGAGATGCGAAGGGCTCAGCCCCGGAGACCAGGAGCAGCACGCCGATCGCGACCGCGTACACGCCGATCCAGGGTCCTTCAGGGAAGCGCACCAGGACCGCGATGATCCCGCCGAGCACGGCCCAGCCGATCCATCCTTGCACGACCAGCGCCGCTCCCACGGTGGCCATCGCCACCATGGCCGTGGTCACCACCCAGACCGGCACCCACGGGCCGATCCTCGCCCCGACGACCGGCAGCGGCCTGGTGGTGACACCGGTGCCGAACCCGAAGGTCGCCGCCAGACGGGACAGCAGGGTCCGGGCGCGCTGACGGGCTGAGACGGCGGCTGGCGTCGGCGAGGTCATGCGAACCGCCGACGTTGCCGCGCGAGCAGGTTGAGGCCGACGGCCAGGGAGCGGGTGTGTGGAGCCGTCTCCTGCCAGCGCACCGTCTCGACCCCCGTGCGTTCCAGGTCCCACAACCGGTCAGCCTGTTCCAGCTCGATGAGCCGGTGCAGGTTGTCCTCGGCGACCGTCCTCGGCACCTCCGGCAGCGGCGGTAGCACCTCAACCGCCAGGACCCGGTGTCCGTGTCGTCGCCAGGACGCCGCCAGGTTCGCTGCCTCGTCATCGAGGAAGGTGGACAGGACGATGAGCAACGCCCCGGAGGGGGCCTGTGGCGGCCGCACGATCGGACGGGCCCCGCCGCTGGGGGTCGACTCGGCAAGGGCGTGGATGATGCGCTGCAGGTGGCGTCGTCCACCAGCCGGTCGGATCGGTCGGCCAACGCGGCCGAGGTCGACGAAGCCCACACGGTCCCCTGCGTCGAGGTAGGCCTTCGCGAGCGAGGCGGCCGCGGCACGGGCCAGGTCGAGCGACGTCGCGTCATCGACGTGGACCTCGCCGTACCCCGACCACGTGGCCCGGTCCCGCGCGACGTCGTCACGGGAGTCCAGCACGAGGTTGACCACCGCGTCCGCCGTCGCGAAGGTGCGGCGGACGTGCAGGTCGGTGAGGGTGCCCGGCTCGCGTCCGCGGCCGGACTCCCGCAGCGTGGCGCGCCAGTCGATCCGCCGGAGCCGGTCGCCGCGGGAGAACGGGGCGATGTCGTGCAGGTCTCCTCCGGTGCCGACCCGGCGTGACACGTGGGCGCCGGTGAGGCCCTGCAACCGCGGTGGCAGGGGGAGCCGGTCGAGCTCCCCGGTGCGTGGCAGCACGGTCAGCTGTGCCGGGCCGAGCTCACGGCTCGCGGTACGCGCCCGGTGCCCGATGCTCGTCTGCTGGTGGGTGACCTGGAAGAACTCCTGCCGCCCGGTGCGCACACCGGCCGCACAGAGCGGGATCGCAACGGGTCCGGAAGCTGCGACGACGAGATCCACGTGGCGGTGACCGGGCGAGCTGACCCGGAACAGGGCGAGCTCCGAGCCGGGTGGTGGCTCCAGGGTCAGGTCCGCTCGGACCGTGGCGTCCTGGTCGTGACGCAGGTCCTCGATGGCGGCGTGGCCACGGCCGCTCGGCGTGGTCCGCAACGCAAGGGCCAGACCCAGCAGCAGCGGCGCACCCAGTGCCACGAGGTCAGCCCGCCCCAGCACGAGCCCGAGGAGCGCGAGCCCCCCGCCGCCGAGCGCCCATGAGCCCGGGACGGCGGTGCGCAGCCACCGGCCGGTGGTGTCATGGGGCAGCTCGGTCACCGGTTCGTCCGGGGCGCTGCCGCCGGCCCGGCCACCTGCTCCAGCAGCCCGGCGATCACACCGGACTGCTCGACACCCTGCGCCCAGCTCTGGGGGGTGAGGGTGAGCCGGTGCGCCAGCACGTCGATGGCCACCCCCTTGACGTCCTCCGGCACCACGAACCCGCGGCCGGCGATCACCGCGGAGGCACGGGCGACCAGCATCAGCATCTGCGCCCCGCGCGGCGACACACCGACCTCGACGGCGGCGTGCGACCGGGTCGCGGCGGCCAGGTCGACGCAGTACCGGATGATGTCCGGGTCGACGTCCACGGTCTCCACCGCGGCCTGGAGATGCCGCAGGGTGGCGGCGTCGATGATCGGCCGGACCTCGGCCTGCTCGGCCCGCCGGGTGATCCGGCGGTGGAGCACGTCGGCTTCCGCCTCCGGGTCGAGGTAGCCGATGCCGAGCCGGACCATGAACCGGTCGAGCTGCGCCTCGGGGAGGGGGTAGGTGCCCTCGTACTCGACCGGGTTCGAGGTGGCCAGGACGTGGAACGGCGCTGGCAGCGGGAAGCGTGTGCCCTCCACGGTCACCTGCCGCTCGGCCATCGCCTCGAGCAGCGCGGACTGGGTCTTGGGGGCGGTGCGGTTGATCTCGTCGGCGAGTAGGAGGCCGGTGAAGATCGGTCCCTCACGGAACACGAAGGACGAGCAGGTGGGGTCGTAGATGTACGAGCCGGTGATGTCCGCGGGGAGCAGGTCCGGGGTGCACTGGATGCGTCCGAACTCGAGCCCCAGCGTCGTGCTGAGACTGCGGGCCGCCAGGGTCTTGCCGAGCCCGGGCACGTCCTCGAGCAGCACATGGCCGCCCGCGAGGATCGCGGCCAACGCGGTCTTGAGCGGCCGCCGCATCCCGACCATCACGGACTCGACCTCGTCGAGGATCGCAGCGCTCAGCCTGGCGGCGTCGTCGACCTGCAGGTGGGGTCCGGTCATGGTGCTCCCTCGAGGTGGGTGGAGGCGCCGGTGATGCGTTCCCGCCGGTGGTCGGCCAGCGACTCGACCGCGTCGATACAGCGGTTGAAACGACGATGGGACATCCGAACGGCGTTCGGCGCGCCGAAGAGGGCGTCGAAGGCGGTGGGACCCAGCAGCGCACCGGCTCGCGTGGTCTGGGCGGGGTCCTCCACGTCGGCCCCGAGGTCAGCCAGCCGGCGACGGGCGACCGCACGCAGGCGGCGGACCGCCTCGTCGTTCGGGCCACGTGCCCGTCGCTCGGCATGCCGGCCCAGCCGCGCCAACTGCGGCCGCGCACCCTCGCGTCGCGGGTGGCGCGGGACCTCCGGCCGGTCGTGCAGTTCGAGGCGTGCAGCGTCCAGCATGAACCTCGCTGCGATGACGGCGAGCCCGACGACCAGCGCGTTCGGGAGCGCTAGGCCGGTAACGAAGAGCAGCCCACCTGCGAGGAACCCCCAGATGGCCGCGGGTCGCCACGGCGGTCGCTGGTTCACGGCCGTCCTCCTCTGGTCACTGCTGTTCCGGCGGCACGACCGTGCCCTGGTGCCATCCGGCGGTCAGCGACCGCAGACAGGCCCGTGCCGCCTCGACGTCCGCGGGACCGGTCGGCAGATCGGAGAACCGGGCGCGCTGGTACAGCGTGAGGAGTCGACGGGTGGCGTCCGGATCGGCGTCGGTCCGGTCGAGGACGGCCACGGTGAACTCGGTCGGCGTCTCGGCTGGGTGCCGACGGATACCGGCGCCTGCGGCGGCCTCCTCCAGGGCGAGCCACGCCGCCACGACCTTCTCCGTGGGGTCGCGCTCCGTGTCGAGGTGGCTGCGCGCCCGTGACACACCCTGGGCCAGGACCGGCAGCTCCGGTTCCGGGGTGTCCACCGGTGCGACTGCGTCCTGACTGTGGCGCCGAGGCTGCTCCCGGATGTCGGTGCGTCGGTAGCGACGCCACAACCACAGCACCACCAGTAGGGCCAGGGCGGCGGTCAGGACCTGCACGAGTGCCACCACCCACCCGAGGTCCCACACCCCACGGCGTTCCCCGACCGCGGGCCCCAGGGGCCCGAGCTCCGGCTCCCCGACGGCTTCCTCCGGCCGATCCAGCTCCTCGAGCACGGGCCCGGACGGCAGGTCGCGATCCTCGAACTCCCACGGCCCTGCCATCGACGCTGCCAGCACCGTGAACAGCAGGAGGCCGCCGACCACGATCAGCGGCCGGGCTGAACCCCCGTCTGGCCGCACCCTGCCTCCCACCTCGATACGGGCGACAAGGCTAGTGGCGTGGGACCGGTCCGCTCCCGCGGCCTCACGGTCCTGCCGGTGGCTCGCCGAGCTCCTCGAGCACCTCGTCGACGTGCTCCGGCGGGTCGCCGCGACCGGAGACGAGCGCGATCAGGATGGCCGCGCCGATCGCCAGCACGCCGGTGGGAACGAAGGGGTCGAGCGTCGGCAGCGCCTCGGCCAGGGCGCCGATGGCCGGCGGTCCGACCGCGATGCCGAGGCTGAAGGCCACGTTGAACAGCCCGAAGGCGCGGCCCCTGGTCGCGATCGTCGAACTCGACGAGGTCGCCGCTGCCACCGCCGGGAAGATCAACCCGTACCCGGCGCCGAACAGCGCGCTGCCGACGACGGCCACGGTCAGGCTCGGCGCGACCGCCAGCAGCAGCAGTGCGCCACCGAGGGTGAGCAGGCCCAGCGAGAGCGGCCCATCGGCCCCGGATCGGTCCACCCGCCCCGCGAGCGGGGACAGCATGAGTCCGGCGGCGACGATGGCGTAGGCGGTGAACAGTCCACCCACCGCGGAGGCCGGTGCCCCGAGGCCCTCGGCGGTGCCGGGCAGGAACCCGGCGAGCACACCCACGGAGACGGTGAGCACCATGGTGCCGAGCAGCGCCCGACGGATGGGTGCGAGGCGCAGCAGCGCGCGCAGGGCCTGCGGGCTGGCGGCCCGGACGGCGCGACGGCCCGTATCGGCTTGCGGCTCCGGCACGGCGTCGCGGACGCCGATCGCGGCCACGACCGCACCGATGAGGAGCAGTACCGCGACCCCGAGGAACACCGCTTCCGTGCCGGTGGCCTGACGGACCGCTCCGGCGGTCGCGGGGGCGATGACGGCAGCCGAACCGATCACGGCACCGAGCCGTCCGAAGGCCCGCCCCTCCGCACCTCGCCGGGCGCGGTCCCCGGCTGCGGCGAAGACCGCCGGTACCAGGATGCCGCCGGCGACCCCGTGGAGGATGCGGACGAGGATGAAGGCGCCGACGGTGGTGGCCCACGCGTAGGCGGCCACGGTGGCCGCCGCCGCGATGAGCCCGACGATGGTGATCCGCCGTCGTCCCAGGCGGTCGACGAGGATGCCGCCCACGATGTTGGCGGGCAGGTTCGCCGCGGAGTAGGCCCCGACGGCGAGCCCGATGCCGGCGGGTCCCGCCCCCAGATCGGTCACGTGGGGCGCCACCGTCGGCAGCAGCGCGAAGATGTCCACGAAGGCGAGGAACAGCACGACACCCGGTGCTCGTAGAGAGGCGCCGGTGCGGGTGGGGGAGCTGGAGGTCACGGACGGTCCTGGACGGGCTGGCGGTTGCACCACGGCGGCCGATGGGGACGTCGCGGGAGCCGGCATCTCGCAGGGTACGTCGGCGTTCGGTACGGTCGTGACAGAGGCCGGGTACGGGCCTCGACGGACCGAGGTGACGGGCGTCCGCCGGTGACGTCCTCCGGTGAACCGGGTCAGGGCCGAGAGGCAGCAGCCCTAAGCCGTTCTCGGGCGGGTGCCGATCACGGGCGCCCGTCGCC
>PXDB01000029.1 GCA_003565155.1 Nitriliruptoraceae bacterium
AGTTTCGATGGGCGTTGAACGCCGCGATGTTCTGGTTGATACGCATCGGGAATGACCTCCATGTCTCGTCCCGAGCACCGGACATCCATGCCGGCTCACCCCACCCATCGACCGCCCCACAGGATGCTCAAGCGGTCCGGCAGGTGCGTCGGCCACCGCGACGGCGGCCGCCCTCTAGCCTGCGCTCGCAGTGCCGAACAGCAGGAGCGCGCATGGCGTCGACACGGACCGCGGCCACCGCCGGCCAGCTCACGAAGGCGCAGCAGCTCCTGAGGGACGGCCGCCTGCTGCGCGCACGGGACCTGGCGGACCGGATCCTGGACCGCAACCCGGAGGATGAGGGGGCCCACCGCCTCGCCGGTGACGTCGCCGCCGCCGAAGGCAAGCTCGACAAGGCGTTGGACCGCTACATCAGCGCCGCGCGGCTCGACCCCACGCACCTGCCCACGCTGGACGCCGTCGTGTCGATCGGCACCGCCCTCGATGAGATGGTGCGGGTCACGCAGGCACTCGAGCTCGCCGTCATCGCCGACCCCACCGCCGGCCCTCGGCACCGCCGACTCGGCGAGGCGTACTTCTCCTGGGGCCGGCTGGACGAGGCGCTCGGGCACCTCACCCTCGCGACCACCCTGGATGCCGAGGATGCCGCCGCGTGGGCGACGATGTGCGCGACGCTGAGCCACCTCGAACGGCACGAGGAGGCGATCAGCGCAGCCGACCGTGCCCTCGACCGCAACCCACAGGACGGCGTCACCCACAGCAACGCGGCGATCAGTCTGGACGCGCTCGGGCGGACCGACGAGGCGGCGGCGCGTCGGCGGCGGGCGCTGGAGATCGCGCCTGACGACCCGAACGTGGCCTTCCACACCAAGGACCTGACCGTCGCCGGTGCGGACGACCCGCGCATCGGCGCGATGCAGCGGTGCGCGGCCGACGAACACCGTGACGACGGCCAGCGCGTCAAAGCCGACATCACCCTGGCGAAACTGCTCGACGACGCCGGGGATACCGCCAGCGCCGCACACCACCTCGTCGCCGCCAACGAGCGACACGCGGCGCTGCTCGCACGTCGGAGCCAGCAGTACGACGTGCGCCCGGCACGTCACCGCTTCGCCCAGACCCGCGCCTCGGTCACCCACGAGCGCATCGCTGCACGTCCCTCCCCCACCGACCAACCGGTACCGATCGTGCTGTTCGGGCTACCCCGCGCCGGTAAGACCCTGCTGGAGGCCCGCCTGGCCGCTGCCACTCCCGCCATCGTGCTGGGGGAGCGCCCCTACGCCCGCGTGCTGTTCGAGGGCATCCAGCAACGATCGGACGCCGGCGTCCTGGTGGCCATCGAGCAGATGGCCGCCGAGGAGCTGGCGGCGGCCCGCGAGGAGAGCCTCGCGGAACTGTTCGGCGGCGCACCCGCGTCGGCCCCGGCGCTCCTGACAGCCTCGCCCGGCAACCACGAGACCATGGCCGCCTTCCTGCTGACCGACCCACGGACCGTCGTCGTCAGCTGCGAACGGGACCCGCGCGACGGCCTGCTCGCCGTCTTCCAGCAGTACTTCCCGATCGGCAACGCCTTCGCGTGCCGAGCGGACCATCTCGCGGAGCACGCCCTGCTGCTGCGCGACCACGCGGAACTCTGGTCGGAGGTCCACGCTGACCGGTTCGTCCGGGCGCCCTACGAGGACCTGGTGACCGACCCCGCCGCGGTGGTGACCGACATCCTCAACGCGGCTGAGCTGCCGGTGCCGGATGACCTCGCGGACCGCTTCCCCCGATCCGACGAGACCTCCGTGGCGGCCTCCCCCAGCGCGAAACCCGACCCCAACGCCCCGCTGCACCGTGCCCACGTCGGACTGTGGCGCCGCTGGGGCCCGCACCTGCCGGACTTCTACCGCACCCTCGCGGACGCAGGGGCGATCGACCAGGCGGACCACGAGGAGATCCTGGCGCTAGACCCGTGAGGGTCAGTGGTGCAGACCCCAGTGACGAGGACGGGCTTGCGCCGGGACTGCTGCGTGTCACGTGGCGCTGATCGGAACGCTGCTACGGACCGGTCGCTCAGCGCAGCAGGGCGAGGAGCATCTATGAAGGCGTGTTCGCCTGCACCAGCATGGCGATACCCGCCTGGACCATGATCTGGCTGAGGATGGTGGACTCCATCCGGTTCTGGAACGCACCTAGGCCCGCGCGGTTGTCGGACACCTCACCGATGGCGCCGTCGATGGCCCGCAGTGCCGCTGCGATGCTGTCCGGGGTCGCACCGTCCCCGATCCAGATGGCGTTGCTGGCGGTCGCGTCGACAGCATCGGTGGCGGCAAGCACACCCAGCGACGAGGCGTTGAAGGCACCGTCGGCCTCGGTCGCGAGGTCGTACAGCGGCATCGTCCCGCCACCGTCCGCGCGTGTCACCTCCACCTGCGTGAGCTCGTTGAGATGGGTGAACTCGTTGTTGGTGCCTGTGACACCGAAGGCGGTGTTCACCCGGTCCAGGAGAGGTTGCACGTCCTGGAAACCCCCGGTTCCCAGGCTGCCGGGTTCGTATCCCTCCTCTCCAGGAGCGAGTTCGTCCCTTCGATCTTGTGCGTCGGCCACGCTGGTGGTCGTGCTCGTCGCACGCTCTCCCGCAAGGAGCGCCTCGGTAGAGAGCTGCGTGTGCGCCGAGATGCGATCCAGCTCTCGCCAGTTCAGCGAACTCCTGCTGGTTGGCCCTGAGCCCCGCGTGGTCGTTGGCGCCGAGGTTGCCGGACTGCACCGTGAGGTCCCGCATCCGTTGCAGGATCATGTGGACCTCCGGCTGGGCACCCTCGGCGGTCTGGACCAGGCTGATGGCGTCCTGGGCGTTGCGGGTCGCGACCTTCAGGCCACCGATCTGCGAGCGCAGGCTCTCCGAGCGGACCAGCCCCGACGGATCATCAGCCGGGCGGTTGATGCGCAACCCGGACGACAGCCGCTCCAGGGAACGGGTCAGCCGCATCTGGTTCATCCGCAGGTTGCGGTAGGCGTTGATCGCCGCCACGTTGGTGTTGCTGCGCAGGATGGCACCGGGACCCCCGTGTCTTCGGCGCACTGCGTGCCGGCGGTCACACGACCACCTCGATGGTCCATCGGCCTCGAGATCGAACGCTGAAGGCCAGCGTCACTCCCTGGGCACGTTCGCTGGCGCGCCGCGCGCGATGTCCGCCACCTCGGCACCAGCTCTGCCATCCGGATGCAGCCCACTCCTGAGGCCGCCCCGTGTCCGCCGATCCGCTGCGGTCGGCTTAGCCCAGTACCTAGCTAGATGGCCGTCATCGGAGCCAAGATGGTCGAGGTCGGTGTCCACGAAGCGAAGTCCACGCTCTCGAAGCTGCTCCTGCTGGTGGAAGCCGGCGAGGAGGTGGTGATCCTGCGTGGTCGCGACCCCGTGGCACGGCTCGTGCCGGTGGCGGTACCGCGCCGGCTGCTCGGTGAGGACCGAGGCCGCTACGAGATCCCGGACGACTTCGACGCGCCATTGTCCGATGAGGAACTCGAAGGCTTCGGCGGGTGAAAGCGCTGCTCGACACCCACGTCTGGTTGCGGATGCTGACCGCTCCCGAGCGTCTCGGGACGCAGCGGCCCGCGATCGAGGACGCAGGCAACCGGCTCCTGCTCTCGGCAGCCAGCACCTGGGAGATCGCCGTGAAACACGCCACGGGGCGGCTCAAGCTGCCGGAGCCGCCCGGCTCCTACGTGCCTGCGCGGATGCGTTCGACCGGGGTGGAGCCGCTGCACATCAGCCCGGCCAACACCCTGGCCGCCGGAGCACTGCCGCCGCTGCACCGCGACCCCTTCGACCGGCTGCTGGTCGCCCAGGCACAACAACTCGGCGTCCCGCTGCTCACCGCCGACCCTGTGCTGCGCGGCTACGACGTCGAGCTGCTGCTGATCGCGTGACGACCGCTTCACCCCGCGCACCGCAACCACCACGAAGGTCAGCTTGGCCATCCATTCTGACGAGCACATCGCCGATGAACTCCCGGAGCGCGGCATAGCCGCTACCGCGTTCGCTGGCGTCATGGGAGTGGACCCCGGGCGCGTAAGGTGCCTCGTCAACGCGCAGGTCTCGGTGACCGCAGACACTGCGCTCCGGCTCGCGGATGCCTTCGGGACCTCCGCGGAGTTCTGGATGCGACTCCACGGCGACTCCGACCTCGCCCCAGCAGGTGCAGCGCGCATCGCCTGAGCGGTGGCAACAACAGTTTTCGTAACGACGCGGTTCCGATCCTGATGGGCGCGCGACAGCTCCTGGTCTCACCCGCTCGCAGGGCGTGTACGCGTCGATCCCTCTCTCGCCACCGCGCATCGGCTGCTCGCTCGCAAGGCTCTGCAGGTCTGCGGGGTGAGAGCGCGGGACGCGGAACCGGCAACCCGAACCATCGAAGGACGCGCGCTCACACCCCGGCGCCGGCCAGCACCACCGTGACCAACCCCGGCCGGGTGGCACGAGCCTCCCCCACCAACCGATCACCATCGGGCAGGGTGAGCTCCGCCACCAGCAGCCCGAGCGGCTCGGTCGCGGCCAGCTGCCGGCGGGCCTCGTCGGCAGTGCCGACGGCGGTGACGTGGTCCCCGGCCGCTGACAGCATCCGCTCGATGACCCGTCAAGTGCGGTCCCCCGGATCGACCAGCAGCACCCGCTGGCCAACTACCGGGACCTCGGCACCGGCCCGCACCGCACCCTCTACCGCACCGTCACCGAGCACGGGGAGGCGGAGGGTTGCGGTCGTGCCGGCCCCCGGCGTGGAGTCCAGATCCAGCGTCCCGCCGATGGCCGCGAGGTAGGCCGCGACGGTGGCCAGACCCATGCCGTTGCCCTCATCCCCCTTGGTGGTGAACAGCGGCTCTGGCGCCCGGGCCCGGGTGGACGCATCCATCCCCACGCCGTCGTCGATGACCTGTACCTCGACACGTTCAGCGCGGTGGGTCACGCCGCCGCTGTCGTCCGTCGCGCCGAGGTGGCGGGCGCGGAGCAGCACGCTGCCCCGATCCGCCGGGTCCACCACCTCGCCCCCACCGCTTCCGGCCGGCGCACCGGCGGCCACGACCGCATCCCGGGCGTTGAGCACGAGGTTCACCAGGGCCCGCTCGAGGTCACGCGCCTCACCGGCCACCGGCGGGAGCTCGCCGGGTACGTCCAGGGACAGGCGCACCCCCTCCGGCATCGAGCGGCCGACGAGGCGTCCCACCCCGTACAGCACCTGCACGACGTCGACGGGCTCCTCCGCAGCTCCCGCGCCGGGATCGACGGCCAGCATCTCGGAGGTCATCGCGGTCGCCCGTCCCATCGCCGTCCGCAGCTCAGCGAGGTCGGCCGCCAGCTCCCGGAGCGCGGCCGGCGCGGGGTCGTCGGCGACCGCCCGCAGCGACTCCTCGGCGAGGGAGAGGTTGGTGGCCATCACCCCCAGCAGGTTGTTCAGATCGTGGGCGAGCCGTGCCGCCACCCCACCGGGAGCGTCCGGTCGCTCCACGCGTGCGAGCGGCGCCGAGCCCGGGCTGGGCCCCTCGCCGCTCCGCGGGCGGTCGCCGCGGTCGTGGAGCACCAACCGCACGTGTCCGGTGGCCCCGCCGAGGTGGTCGATGCTGGCCAGACAGGGGATCGTGCGCCCGTCGGCCGACCGCAGGCGCAGCTCGCTACGGGTGGTGCGCTGCGGAGCGGTGAGCACGCCGGCGAGGGCCGCCGCGGCCTCCCCCCGATCGTCGACGTGGACCAGATCGAGGAACGCGACGCCCTCGAGGGCGTCGCCGTCCGACCCGACCAGAGAGGTCAACGCCGGGTTGGCGCGGATGATCGCAGCGTGACGGTCCAGCACGAGCGTCGGCTCGGGGGCGAGGTCCACCACGCGCCGGTACCCGTCCACCTCGGCGTGGAGTTCGAGGAGGTCGCGGACGTGCTCGGCGAGGCCTTCCAGCACCGTCGGCACGAGCGAGCGGGGGTGCTCACCCTCGGGCCAGGCCAGCTCCAGCGCCCCGACCGCGTGGCCGTCGGGTGTGTCGATCCGGACGGTCACCACCGTGACCGGGTGCGCCAGCTCGGCGAGTGCCGGGTGGGCGTCCAGCAGCGGCCGGTCCACCGACCGCTGCCACACCTGCGCCGGATGGGACAGCGCCGCCGCCGCAGGGGAGGCGTCACGGGGCATCGCCACCGCCGACGGACCCCCCACCGTGATCCAGGCGCGGTGGTCGTCCACGAGAGCGAGGGTGACGCTGGCCGCACCCGTGAGCTGTCGGAGTAGAGCGACCAGGTGGTCGAAGACCGGACCGCACGCGGTCCCGGGCAGGCCGAGCCGGTGGAACGCGGCCATCCGAGAGGGCCCTGGAGGATCCGCCGGCGGGTTCATGCGTCCGCTGTCGCGATCCAGCGGTAGCCGGCACCGGGCTCGGTCGCGATGTAGCGGGGTGTGCCGGCGTCGTCCCCGAGCTTGCGGCGCAGCGACCGCAGGTGGGCCCGCAGCGACGCCCGGGCCTCGTCGCCGTGGGCGGGGCTCCACACCTGCGCGATGATCTGACCGTAGGTGAGCAGGCGCCCGGGGTGCGCCACGAGGGCATCAAGCAGCCGCCACTCGGTCGGCGTCAGACGCACGGGGCTGCCGTCGACGGTGACCTGCCGGGCGACGAGGTCGACCTCCAGATCGCCGCAGGTGAGCACGGTGACGTGCGTTGCGGGTGCTGCACCGACGCCGTTGGTACCTGCGCCTGACGCCGGCAGCGCACCGTCGGTGCCCGCCCGGCCGTCGGCACCTGCACGCCGCAGCGCCGCAGCGACCCGCGCACGCAGTTCCTCCATCGAGAAGGGCTTGTCCACGAAGTCGTCCGCCCCGGCGTCCAGCGCGGCGACGCGGGACTGATCGGTCGCGACCCCGGACAGCAGCAGGATCGGCACCTGGCTCCACGTCCTGAGCCGCCGCACCACCTCGATGCCGTCGCCGTCGGGCAGCCGGAGGTCGAGAAGGATCACCTGCGGCTCACCGGTTGCAGCGGCCGCCAACGCATCGGCGGCGGTGCGGGCGACCACCACATCGTGACCGACACGGCTGAGCCCCCGACCCAGGGCGGTGATGATCTGGGGCTCGTCATCGACCACGAGCACCTTGGCCACGCGGCTGCTCCTCACATCGACGACCCGTCACTCCCCCACCCGGATCCGATCGCCGCATGCGGGAGCAGCCCGTCGTGCGACACGGTGCCGCGAGCGGAGCTGCGGTGCGCAGCCTAGACGTGCGACCACCGCCCACTGCACACCAGGCCGTAATCACAGCGCCACCGGATGTCACCGCACCGCCGGCCGGCGGCCGTGCCGGTAGGCGCAGCCGCGCCTACAGCACCCGTCGGACGGCGTCAGGTGTCCGCCACACATCGCGGTAGTGGACGTTCCTGCCGCTGCTCGGCGCTTCCAGCATCTGGCCGTCGCCGGCGTAGATCGCGATGTGGTTCGGACGGCCGCCCGAGCCACGCCAGAACAGCAGGTCGCCCGGTTGGGCGTTGTCGAGCCCGCCGGCGACCTCGGTGCCCTCACGGGACTGGTCGATGCTGACCCGGGGCAGGGAGACACCGATGTCGGCGAACGCCCGTTGCACGAACCCGGAGCAGTCGAAGCCGGTGGTCGGGCTGGTCCCGCCCCATTTGTAGGGAACGCCGAGGTACTGCTCTCCGGCCGCGAGCACCGCGGCGCCGCGTCCGGCGCGGGCCAGGTCGGGTCGCTCGCCGGGGCCACCAGCGGCGCGCACCGACGTCGCGTCGGCCCCGCCGGCCGGCTCCGGGCTGAGGTCCGGCCGGATCGCCGATGGGTCGACGGGTTGACCGGCTATCGCGGCGACCATCCCGGCCAGGGTGACCGTCGGCGCCGCAGCCGGGTTGGCCATCGCGTCGCCGAGCAGTGCCTCGAAGTCCTCCGCCTCCGCCGAGGTGGTGCCGGTCGCGTTCGGGGTCGACGAACCGGCTCCCCGGACCGCGGGAGCGGCGGCATCGGGCGCGACGGCGTTCACGGGCACGGGCGGACCTCCTCACCTCGTCGTCATCGACCACCTCGGTGCCGACTTGAGCACGACGTCGACATCCGCGCGGCGATGTCCGCTGAGCGCGCGGAACCGATCAGGCGCCCGGAACCCTTGAGCCAGGCGGACGCCGGTCGACCGGTGCTGCATGGAACCCGTGCGTGCTGCCCTGGATGCGCTCGCCACCCGGCTGTGGGATGAGCGGCGGCTACTGCTGCTGCTGCTCTACCGGCTGACGGTGGCGCGGTTGCTGCTGTCCGCGGACGAGCGACGGTTCGTGTCCGAAGCGCTCTACGAGGTCGACCAGACCCTCGAGCAGCTGCGGTGCGAGGAGCTCCGCCGGGATCAGGCGGTCCGGGATCTGGCCGCGGAGTGGCAGGTCGGGCCGGACACCCTGAGCCTGCCGGAGATCGCCCGCCGG
>PXDB01000019.1 GCA_003565155.1 Nitriliruptoraceae bacterium
CCCTGAGCCGGAGACCGCGGTACTCGAGTTCGCCGGTGAGCGCGACACCTTCGACGTCTCCTGCCAGTTCCCCGGCGAGGTCCCCGACAGCGTCATGGATGGTGGCCGGCAGATGAACGCGTCCGTGCTGTTCGACTTCCTGATCGCGGGCGGCGGGCAGGACGACGGCGGTCGCAACGTGCGCATCGACATCCGGCGCGCGATCCACGTCGCTCGCGACGTGGCGCTCCGGATCCGCAACGCCGACTGGGGCGGCGAGGGGCAGTTCGACCGGATCGTGTTCACGGCGATCGGCGAGGCCGCGTCGCTGGCGCAGTCACCCGCGCGCGGGGACCCGTCCGGTGATCGACTCCCCATGGTCCGCGTCACTTCCGACGGCGCGGTCACCGCAGAGGGGGAGCTCATCCGCGAGTTCGCCGAGGACACCGACGCCCCTGCGGCTCCCTTCACCTTCGCGGGCCGCTGCCCGGAGGCCTGGCCGCAGGACGCCATCGACGCCGCAGGGGGCTGAGGCGCGCACCTCAGCGCCCGAGCAGCTCGGCCAGGGTCGGGTTCGCGCGGTCCGCCTCGGAGACGATCGGCGCGTCGACCGGCCACTCCACCCCGAGCTCCGGGTCGTCCCACGCCACCGCACGCTTGGGCCCCCCGGGCCGCCACTCGGCGCTGACGTCGTAGAGGTAGTCCACCTCGGTAAGGGCGCAGAAGGCGTTGGCGAGCCCGTCGGAGACGAACAGCCGGGCCCGCTCCCCTGGCTCGTCGCCGAGCAGGAAGGTCTCGACCCGCCCACAGGTCGGGCTGTCGGCACGGATGTCGGCGATCGCGCAGAAGGCCGTGCCGTGGGCGACGTAGACGAGCTTGTCCCACGGCTCGGCGTGGAACCCGCGCAGTACCCCCGGGGCGGAGCGTGAGTGGTTGCCCTGGGCGAAGACCGGCGCCCGCCCGAGCGCGGCATGCAGCTCCGAGCGTTGGTAGGTCTGGCGGAAGAAGCCGCGCTCGTCGTCGAAGGTGTCCCAGGCCACGACGAACAGCCCCTCGATAGCGGTGGACTCGACGGTCATGTGGGCTACTCCTTACCGGGCGGAGGGGAAGACGGCAGGCCGTCCGCCGAGGACGACGGCGGCGATGCGGCGTTCGCGGACGCCGAGGTGGCAGCGGCGGTCCGTACTTGCAGTGGGTACTGGTCGGCGGCCAGGGTTCGGATCGGCCACGGGATGGTCATACCGGCCGCCTCGACGGCGCGCTTACAGCCCCGCACCACCTCGTCACGGGCTGCGCGGACGCTGCGCATGTCCGGTGCGCTCCAGTACGCCACCTCGAAGTCGACACTCGAGTCACCGAGCTCGAGGGCGACCACCTCCGGCGCTGGCTCGGCGAGCACGCCCGGAGCGGCGGCCACGGCGCTGCGCAGCACCTCGACGGCGGCGTCCTGGTCGTCGCGGTAGTCGATCCCGATGACCACCCGGGTGCGGCGCGGCCCGAGCTTGGTCAGGTTGACGATCGGGTGGGTGAACACGTCGGCGTTGGGGACCAGCACCAGCTCGCCGTCGAACACGCGCAGACGGGTCACCCGGAGGTCGACGTCCTCGACGGTGCCGGCGTAGCCGTTCGTCTCGATCTGGTCGCCGCGGCCGAAGGGCTTCCGGATCAGGATCAACATACCGGCGACGAAGTTCTCGAGGATGTTCTGCAGGGCGAAGGCCAGGGCGAGCCCGACCAGGCCGATGGCTGCGAGCGCCGCGCCGACCTGTACCCCGGCGATGGAGAGCGCCAGCAGGACCGCGCCCGTCACCAGCCCCACCCGGAGCAGGTTCGACACCAGGCGCTGCACCGCGAAGTCGACCCGTTCCCGGTCCAGCCCGCGGTCGATCAGCCGCATCGTCAGGCGGATCACGAGCAACCCGAGGAGCAGGATCAGCGTCGCGAGCACCAACAGCGGTACCCGGGCGACGAAGCCGGTGATCAGGTCCTCGACGGCGTCACCGAGCACCCCCAGCACGGTGGAGGGGTCGGTCAGACCCCCCGGGTCGAGCGGATCGACGTCGCGCAGCAGGGACTCATCGCCGTCGACGGCCGGACCGTCCTCGGCAGGACCGAGCTGTTGTGCGAGTGCGATGCGGCGCTGCATGGCCACCTCCGGTGGCCGACACGCTAGCCAGGCGAGGCGTGCGCAGGGCGGGGGAGTTCGAGCGACCGGGCCGGTGAGTTCGAGCGACCGGGCCGGTGAGTTCGAGCGACCGGGCCGGGGGCTCGCGGCGGAACAGGGCCGGAGAAACCCGCGGACAGGGCCGCGGCGATTCCCGCGCACCGGGCCGGGTACGTCTGCCGACAGCGCTGCGGATGTCCCGGGCGAACTACGCACGCCGGTGCCGCTGCTGCAGAGGGTCAACGCAAGCCGAAGGCGAGAGCGGCGATCACCACGACCGTGCCGAACAACGACAGCATCAGCGAGCGGGTCTGTGAGGTGACGAGATCGGTGAACCGGCGCTCCGCATCGGCGTTCACGCGGTGGACGATGCCGTCGATGCGCTCGGTCAGCGTCGCGAGGGTGTGTCCGAGCGTGGCGACCGCGTCCTCGACGCCGGCCAGCCGGGCCTCGACCTGGTCCAGCCGACTGTCCACGCCATCCAGCCGCAACTCCACCCCATCCAGCCGCGACTCCACCCCATCCAGCCGCGACTCCACCCCATCCAGCCGCGACTCCACCCCATCCAGCCGACGCTCGAGCCCGTCGAAGCGCCGCTCGAGCCCGTCGAAGCGCCGCTCGAGCCCGACGATACGCCCTTCGAGACGGGCATCGACAGCATCGAGCGCGACCAGTACCCCTTCGACGTCGGCCTGCGCCGCGGGGCGTGACCCGGCGGGTGGCAGCAGCTGTGACAAGGTGTACGCCACCTCCTCGCCCCAACTGTCCGCAACCGCTTCGACCAGCGCGTTCCGGTCCCGCTCGTAGACCGACATCGTGCCTCCTTCGACAGTGCGACGCAACGACGCTGCCGACGGTCGGATACGCGCAGGAGCCTACGACCTGGCTACCCGACACCGATCGGCTGTCCACAGGGGACGCGGGACGAGCCCCGCGCCTCCTCCTGACCGTCTGGGAGGAACCGCCACTGCACCCACCGCACCGGGCCTTCACCTCGAGATGCGGACGCCGTCACCTTGAGGAACTGAGGTCGGTGCATCGAGGTCACCGCCGTCCCCACGGCCGTCCACCTCGTCGGCACGGACGGCTAGCGTCCACCCTGCCATCACACCGAACGATCACCCATCCACGGCGACGGGGACACGAGGGCTGACGTGCACCAGCAACTGCTCCGCAAGCTCGAAGAACGCACCGCACGCGTCGCTGTGCTCGGGCAGGGCTACGTCGGCCTCGTCGTCGCCATGCGCGCCAGCGAGGCCGGGTTCGACGTCGTCGGCCTGGAGCCGGACGAGCCCCGCGCCGAGAGCCTGGCCGCCGGCCGCTCCTACATCGAGGACGTGCCCGATGAGGTCCTGCAGGCAGCCCTGGACCGCGGCTACCACCCGACCGCCGACCCGGCGGCACTCCAGGGCTACGACGTCGCGGTCATCTCCGTGCCCACGCCGTTGCACGAGGGCCTGCCCGACCTCACCTACATCGAGGAGGCGGGGGCCATGGCGGCCGGCCACCTCACCGCCGGCGCCCTGGTCGTGCTCGAGTCCACCACCTACCCCGGCACCACCGAGGAGCTCCTCGGCCCCCAGCTCAGCGCCATCAGCGGGCTGACCCCTGGCAAGGACTTCCTGCTGGCCTACTCACCGGAGCGCATCGACCCCGGCAACACCATCCACGGGCTGCACAACACGCCCAAGGTCGTCGGCGGGATCGACGAGCACTCCACCACGGCGGTGGCCGCCTTCTTCGGCGCCTTCGTGGAGCAGGTCGTCGAGGTCCCCGGCTGCGGCGAGGCGGAGCTGACCAAGATCATCGAGAACACGTTCCGTCACGTGAACATCGCCCTGATCAACGAGATCGCGACGTTCTCCCACGACCTCGGCATCGATGTGCACGCCGCGATCGACGCGGCCTCAACCAAGCCCTTCGGCTACATGCCTTTCCGTCCGGGGCCCGGCGTCGGCGGGCACTGCCTTCCGGTCGACCCCTCGTACCTGGCATGGCGGGTCCGCACCCAGCTGGGCGAGCACTTCCGCTTCATCGAACTGGCCAACGACATCAACGACCACATGCCGCACTACGTCGTGCGCCGCATCACCGCGGCGCTCAACCAGGACCGCAAAGCCGTCAACGGCGCGTCGATCGTGGTGCTCGGGGTGTCCTACAAGCCGAACGTCGGGGATGTCCGTGAGACCCCGGCGCGGGCGATCGTCGAGCAGTTGGACCAACTGGGCGCCCAACTCACCGTGGTCGACCGCTTCGCCGCCCATGAGCACACGCAGCTGGCTGGTGTCCCTCTGCACGCGGCGCTCCCGGTCGACGCGCTCGCCGGGGCCGATCTGGCACTGATCATCACCGATCACGATGGCGTCGATTACGCCGAGGTGGTGCGCCATGCCCCCCGTGTGCTGGACACCCGTTCACGGCTTTCACGCGATGGGCTGCAGGCCCCGCACGTCGAGCGGCTCTGAAGCCGAGGCTTCCGGCAGCCACCCCGACGACGGGGACAGGCGACGAGCGCGGACGCAGCGCGGATCCCTACCGGCGGTCGTCCTGGCGACGGCGCATCCCGCTGTCTCTCGGCTCCTCCTGGACCCCAGCCCGCAGCGATCGTCGCGGATGATCATGCCCGCACTCGGGACAGGTGAGCTTGTCCGTCCGCCTGCGGAACTGGTACTCGACGCCGTCGATGACGACGAGGTGACCCTCGATACGGTCGGCGAGCAACGCCCCGCAGTGGCAGAAGACCGCATCACGATCCCCGCCGGTCCCCTGCCCGTGCTCGCCATTCCCGCGGCTGTCCACGTCACACCTCCGGTTGCGCTGCCACTCTCAGAGGGCACCCTGGAACGCTGTCATGCCGGATGCCCCGCTGCGCTCGTCACGCAACGTAGCGGGCTACAACCCGTGCGAGGTAGACCGGGCCCTCCTACCGCACGCTGCTGGCCGGGCGCACGGGCTCAGCCCGCCAGCTCCGTGAGCAGCCGTGCGAGCCCGTCACGCCAGTGTGGCAGCCGGCGCAGCCCGGCGGCCTCGGCGTGGGTGGGATCGAGCACCGACCACCCTGGCCGCGGCGCCGGTCGGTCCAGGGCGGAGGAAGGCTGCGCGGTCAGCTCCACCTCGACGCCCGCGAGCTCGAAGACCGCGGCCGCCAGGTCGTACCAGCTGCACCACCCGGTGTTGGTGCGGTTCCAGGTGCCGTAGCGCTCCGAGGCGGCGAGCTCCACGATCGCGGCCGCCAGGTCCCGGGTGCACGTGGGGGACCCGAACTGGTCATCGACCACCGCGACCTGTCCGCGCTCCCCTGCGAGGCGCAGCATCGTGGTGACGAAGTTGCGCCCCCGCGCCCCCGACACCCACGCCGTACGCACGATGTGGTGCTCGGCCAGGGTCTGGCGGACCAGCTGCTCGCCCGCCGCCTTGCTGCGCCCGTAGGCGTTGAGCGGCGCAACCGCGTCGAACTCGGTCCAGGCGCGCGGCTGCCCTGCCCCGTCCACCGGCGCCACCCCGGAGAAGACGTAGTCGGTGGAGACGGTGATCAGCCGCGCACCGCGACGCGCACAAGCCCTGGCCAGCCACCAGGGCCCCAGGGCGTTGACCCGGTGCGCGCGGGCGGGGTCGGCCTCACAACCGTCCACGTCGGTCCAGGCACCGGCGTTGACCACGACCTCCGGGCGGTAGGCCGCGACCGCTTCGCCGACGGCCACCTCGTCGCCGACATCGAGGTGGCCGTGCTCGATGGCGACCACGTCCGCCGGGTGCACCGCCGCGTCAGCGAACGCCTCCACCAGGTCACGACCGAGCTGTCCACCCGCGCCGGTGATCAGGACCCTCATACGAGCGGCCGCCGTCGGTCGGGGGCGCCCGGCCCACGGGGGTCGGCGAGCCCGCTGCCGCGACGATCCCGCCCACCGAGCCAGCGCCAGGGGCGCTCGCCGGTCCCCCGCCGCTGCGAAGCACCGGACGCCTTCAGCGGCCGCCACCACTCCTCGTGGTTCCGGTACCAGGTGACGGTCGCGGCCAGGGCCTCCTCGAGGTCGTGCTGGGGAGCCCAGCCCAGCGCACGGATCCGCGTCGTGTCCACCGAGTAACGCAGGTCGTGACCGGGACGGTCAGCGACGTACTCGATCATCGAGGCGTCCTGGCTGAGCGCCTCCAGCAGCCGGAACGTCAGGTCCTTGTTCGTCAGCTCGTTGCCGGCGCCGACGTTGTAGACCTCGCCCGGCACACCCTCGGTCAGCACCAGCCACTGGGCCGCGCAGTTGTCCTCCACGTAGGTCCAGTCTCGGACGTTGGCGCCCTCGCCGTAGAGGGGCACCTTCATGCCGTCGAGCAGGTTGGTGACGAACAGCGGGATCATCTTCTCCGGGTAGTGGAAGGGCCCGAAGTTGTTCGCGGTGCGCGTCACGGTGATCGGGTAGCCGTAGGTCACGGCGTAGGAGCGAGCCAGCAGGTCCGCGCCGGCCTTGGAAGCGGCGTAGGGGCTGTTCGGCTCCAGGGGGTCGGACTCCGTGAAGGAGTCGGGTTCCTCGATCGAGCCGTACACCTCGTCGGTGGAGATGTGCAGGACACGCGCAACCTCAGCGCGGCGACAGGCGTCGAAGACCACCCCGGCGCCGGTCACGTTGGTGTCCAGGAAGCTCTGGGGGCCGTCGATGGAGCGGTCGACGTGGGACTCGGCGGCGAAGTGGACGACCGCGTCCATGCCTCGCACCACCTCGTCGAGCAGTTCCCCGTCCCGGACATCACCCCGCACGAAGTGGTATCGGGGGTCGTCCTCGACGTCGGCGAGGGAGGCGAGGTTCCCCGCGTAGGTCAGGGCGTCGAGGTTGACGAGCTCGCTGACCTCGTCCCGCCCGAGGGCGTAGCGCACGAAGTTGGAGCCGATGAAGCCGGCACCGCCGGTGACGAGCAGTCGCATGCGCTGGTCCTTGGGGTCGCCGGGCCCGGGGGCGGGCGCCGGTGGCGCTTGGTCAGATCTCCACCTGGGAGTGGTCGCCGAGCAGGAACTTGTAGGCCGCCGGGCGGCGGTCGGTCGGGCGGATCGTCACCTCACGGCCCAGGAGGGACCCCTCGATGCGCGGGATGTCAGCCACCTCGCAGCCCGCCATGACCACGGAGTACTCGATCTCCGTGCGGGTGAGGTGACAGCCGGCACCGATCGAGGTGAACGGGCCGACGTAGGCGTCCTCGAGCACGGTGTCGGCGCCGATCACGGCGGGACCTCGGACCCGTGAGCCGAGCAGCCGCGCACCGGGCTCCACGACCACGGCGCCGATCACCTCGGAGGCGTCGTCCACCTCGCCGTCGACGCGCCCGGTGAGCCCACCCAGCACGATCCGGTTGGCCTCGAGCAGTTCGTCCTTCTTCCCCGTGTCCAGCCACCACCCGTCCACCGTGGACGCGCGCACGGTCGCCCCGTCGTCGAGGAGCCGCTGGATCGCGTCGGTGATCTCCAGCTCGCCGCGCCACGAGGGTTCGATACGTCGAGCGGCATCGAGGATGGCGGGGGTGAACAGGTACACGCCGACCAGCGCGAGGTCGGAGGGCGGGTCCTTGGGCTTCTCCACCAACCGCTCGATACGGCCGTCGTCACCGAGCACCGCCACACCGAAGCGTTGGGGGTCGGGGACCTGCTTGAGCAGCAGCTGGGCCGACGGACGGTCACGGTTGAAGGCCTCGACGAGGTGGCCGATACCGCCCTCGATCAGGTTGTCGCCGAGGAACATCGCGAAGTCGTCGTCACCGAGGAAGTCGGCGGCGGTCAGTACCGCGTGGGCGAGACCGAGCGGCTGTTCCTGCTGGATGTAGGTCGCCGTGATACCGAGCGCCGATCCATCGCCCACGGCCGACTCGATCTCCGCTGCCGTGTCACCCACGATGATGCCGACATCGGTGATGCCGGCATCGCGGAGCTGCCCGAGGCCGTAGAACAGGATCGGGGTGTTCGCCACGGGCACCAGCTGTTTGGCGCTGGTGTGGGTGATCGGGCGCAGGCGGGTGCCCGCACCCCCGGCCAGGACCAGTGCCTTCATCGCTCGGCTCCCGAATCGTCAACGAACAAGGTGACCAGCATCCTCAGCCTGCGGCCAGCGGCAACACCAGCAGCGAAACCATCGCCGCATGATCAGCGACAGACCCGTCGACCCCGTGATGCATCACTCCATGACTCGTTGTGGGTCGTGGCGTTTGTGTGGGAGTGCTGCGGTGAGGCTGCGCAGGACAACGACCGCGGCGGTACGGGCGATCAGGGCGAGATCGACACCCACCGACCAGTTC
>PXDB01000092.1 GCA_003565155.1 Nitriliruptoraceae bacterium
CGTCCACCCTTGGTTCCCGGTCGCGGCCACGGTGACCACGCCCGCCGAACGCAGCAGATCTACCGCGGAGGCGAGGGGGTTGTCGTCACAGGCCGCCGACACGCTGCCCCCTCCCAGGCTGAGGTTCACCGCGGCGATGTCGTGGACCTCGTGCTGGTCATAGACCCACTCCAGCGCCCGCAGCACGTCGCTGGTGAGTGCGCCGGTAGCCCCCCCGGGTTCGGCGTAGGACACCTGCACCGCCACGATGTCGGCACCGGGGGCGACCCCCGGGCCGGGACCGACCCAGGCTGCACCAGCAACGATGCCGGCGACGTGGGTGCCGTGGTCGCAGTTGAGGAACCCCTCGCAGGGCGCTGCTGCACCGGGCCCGAACTGTTCTGGGAGGTCGTTGGGGCACAGCCCGATGCCGTAGGGGCCGGGGTGGGAGAAGCAGGCCTCAGCGACGACCCGGTCGGCGAGGAAGGGGTGGCCGGCGTCCACACCGCTGTCGATGACGGCCACCGCGCTGCCGCCTCCGTCGAACCCGGCAGCGTGGGCACGATCCGCACCGACCACCTCGACGGAGGCGTCCAGCATCGGCGTCCACACCTCGTCCTCGACGATCCGGATGACACCTGGCGTGGCCGCCAGGGCAGCGAGGTCGTCGAGAGCCACCTCGACGGCGAGGTAGGGCAGGTGCCGGTAGCGGTGGCCGGGACCGCGTGCGCGACGGTCGGCCGCGTCGGCGGCGTGCTCGGACAACGCCGTGCTCACACGCTCCTGGGCCGCGGCGAGGCGTTGCTGTTGGCGGTCGGTGACCGCCGGCGCGAGGGTGCCACCGCCGGCGGTGGACGCCGCCACCTCGACCAGCACCCGGACCGTGCCCTCCGCCGAGACGCGCTCTGCCAGGGGGTGCACACCTGCTCGTGCATCGCCGAAGGCGTCCGACGCCGTGGGGTTCGCATCCGCCGGTACGGCGACGGCGCCCATGACGAGGAGCGCGACCAGCGCCAGCAGCGACCCGACGCTGGTAGACCCTCGTTGTACGGTCACGGGCAGGACCTCCGGGGCGTGTTGGTCATCGAGGTACTCCTCCAGAGGAACATCGGCTCCGTTCACGGCCGGCTGTACAGGGAAACGCGCGCGACACCGCCAACGGCATGCGCGAGTCTCCCCGATCGGCCGGTGGAGCCCGTTACACCTCGCTACTGCTATCACGTTGCGTTGCTATCGTTCGCCACCCTGATGGAGGGTGTTGGCCACGATCCATCCTCAGGCCGAGCGTCCGTGCTGCCGATGCCCGTAGGACCGTGCCCTGACGACACCCTGGAAACCGCTGTGGCCGACGCACCCCGACTCCTCCGTGCACTCCCGCTGGTCCTGGTCCTGGCGCTGCTGCTCGCGCTGCTGCCTCTGGAACCGGTGCAGGCCCGAGAGGTCGCGCCGGAGACCCGTAGCGAGGTCCTCGAGGGCCTCGAGGCGACCCTACCGTCCGCAGCGCCGGACGGTCCCGACGTCGCCCTCGTGGGCGAGGCCGTGGAGGCGCCCCTGCCCTTCGTGGGACTGGGCATCAAGGGCAGCGGCCCCGAGCCGGAGTTACGGGTTCGGGCCCGCGACCTCGACGGCCAGTGGGGCGAGTGGCTGGAGGTCGGGCTACTGGACGGCGCGGACGGCCCCGATCCCGACACCGCGGAGGGCGCCCAGTACGAGCGCAGCCACGCCGACCGCTGGACCAGTGACGCGGTGTGGGTCGGCGCCGCCGATGCGCTGCAACTGGAGGTGACCGGGGAGTCCCCCAGCGACGTGGAGGTGACCTTCATCGACACCGCCGGGCTGTCGGAGTCCTGGCTGGAGCGCACGTCACGCGCCCTGCGCTCACTGACCACCGCGGCGCCGGCGCAGGCCGATCCGGGCCAGCCGGAGATCCTCAGTCGCGCTGATTGGGGTGCCAACGAGTCCCTGCGCTCCGGCAGCCCCACGTACCGCCAGGTGCGCCACGGCGTCATCCACCACACCGTGACCATGAACAACTACACCCGCGCCGAGGCGGCGCAGCAGGTCCGCAACATGTACCACTGGCACACCCAGGGCAACGGGTGGAGCGACCTGGGTTACAACTTCGTGGTCGATCGGTTCGGGCGGATCTACGAGGGCCGGCACGGTGGGATCGAGCGGGGCGTGCAGGGGGCGCACGCCCGGGGCTGGAACAGCACGTCCTTCGGCGTGGCCATCATGGGCAACTACAACACCGCCCAGCCGACGCCGGAGTCGATGAACGCCGCCGCCGAACTCTTCGCCTGGAAGTACGCGGTCCACGGCATCGACCCCGGTCCGGAATCCCGGGTCCGGGTGAACGGTGCGAACATCCGCCCGCTCGAAGGGCACCGCAACGTCCGCAGCAGCTACATCGAGTGGACCAGCGGGGACAGCTTCAAGTACGACTGCCCGGGCTTCAACATCGCCTGGCGGCTGCCACAGCTGCGCGACAGCATCGCCGCGGCCTACGACGACGTACCGCTGCCCGCGCCAGCACCGAAGCCCCTGACCTTCACCGATCTCAACGACAACCCCTTCACCAAGCAGATCGGCTGGCTGGTCGGCGAGGGCATCACCCAGGGGTTCCCCGACGACACCTTCCGGCCAACCACGGCGGTGACCCGGCAGGCCGCCGCCGCCTTCCTGTACCGGCTCGCGGGCGAGCCGCCAGTGTCCGGCAACAACGCGTTCTCCGACGTGCCGCAGAACCACGCCTTCCGCGACGCCATCACCTGGGCGGCTCGAGAGGGCATCACCCAGGGCTGGCCGGACGGCACCTTCCGTCCGAGAGAACCGGTGAGCCGGCAGGCGGCGATGGCCTTCCTCCACCGCTACGCGCAGACGCCCTCAGCCAGCGGTGCGCCGAGCTTCAGTGATGTGGGTGACAACCACGACTTCCGCGACGCGATCGCCTGGGGTGCCGCTGCCGGTATCACCCAAGGCTACGACGACGGCAGCTTCCGACCCACCCGGGAGGTGACCCGGCAGGCGATGGCGGTGTTCCTGCACGAGCTCCGCACCAACGGGCACGGCTGACGCTCGCCCTGCCCCTGGTCGTCCACCGCCAACCGGAAGCTGCGCACGACCTCGACATCCGCTGCCGCGACGCCCGCCAGGTCCACGTCGCGGCAGCGGGTGTGCGCCCCGCTGTGGCGACACCCGCTGCTCATGGCCGGTGGTCTGGCCACGGCGTTCAGCGTCGCAGCAACCGGCGCCACCGCCCCGCTCCCCCGGCCCCGTCGTCGCCGGGTGCGGACACCGTCGCCTGCGCGTGGAAGAAGTCACGGAGCCGGTGGTCGACGACGAAGCGGCCGTCCTCGAGGCCCTCGGCGACCTCCTCCTCGGTGAGGATCTGCTCGCGGTACCAGTCCTCGAGGGTGCCGGCCTGGTAGCGCTCGTAGAGCTCCCGCCAACGCCGGCCGAGGCGCTGCGGGAGTTCCTGGTTGTTCGCGTAGGCCCGGCCGCCCTTCTCGATCTTGTTGGCCAGCTGACGGTAGGTGCGGTGGGGTGCGTGCAGGATCTGGAGCTGGTCGGTGTCGGCGATCGGGCCGATCGCAGGACCGCTGGCGCCGTGGTTGCCCTGCACCACCTCGACGTTGGGATCGGCGCGATGCAGCACCTTCGGTGGCAGCCGCCCGCCGTCAGGCTTGATGCTGTCGGCCAAGCGCACGGTGAGCCGGTCGTAGAAGGGTTCAGGCCCGTCGTTGCCCGTCAGGAACTCCACCCTCGGGACCTTGAGCCCGCCGACCTCGGGCGGCACCTGCGCAAGGACGGTCGTGAGGTCACCGGGACCGCTGGCCGGCATCCAGAACTCGTCGGCATCGTTGTTGATGACCCAGTCCGCTCCGTGCTCGGCGGCGGCCTCACGAGCCATGCGGGTGACCCAGCGGTGCTGGGAGTAGTCGTCGTCGGTCTCGCGACGCCAGGTCAGCCACCCCTGCTGCGCGTAGGCCTCGAGGATGTCGGGGGTGGCGTCCTCAGAAAGGTTGTCGGTCGCGATGACGTGGTCGACACCCGCGGCACGGTGGAACTCGAGGTTGGCGGCGAGGATGTCCTCCTCGTCGCGTACCAGCAGGGTCATCACCAGGCGCACCGCGCCTCCCGGGGGTCGTCGGCCCGCGAGGCTATCGAGCCGGCCGATGCAGCCCGGGACAGGGAAGCTGCGCGGACCGGATCACCGGAGGTACGCGACACGGCGGGGCGTCAACCCCTCCGTTGACAGCGTGCCGTCACGCGGCCGGGCGCCGACGTACCCATGACCACGGGTGGCCGGGCCTTCGGCCCGGCCACCCGCTACCGCACACACTGCTCACCCGTCGAACCAGTACCTGGACAGGAACGCCGCCATCGACTGCCGGGTCACGTCCTGGTTCGGCCGGAAGGTCCCATCCGACCACCCCTCGGAGATGCCCCAGTCGGCCATCCAGGCGATCGCCTCGCCGAACTCATGATCGGCCGGAACGTCCGTGAACTGCGGCGCCTCCGAGACGGGCACCTCACCGGCGAATCGCCACAGGAACGCGGCCGCGGCCTGCCGGGTCACCGGCGCGGTCGGGCGGAAGGTGCCGTCGGGGAAGCCGCTGGTGATGTCCTCATCGACCATCCATGCGATGGCGTCGTGGAACGGGTGATCAGGCGGGACGTCCGAGAACCCGGCTTCGCCGTTCACCGTAGGCGAGCCCCAGAGCCGCCAGAGGAACGCTGCGGCAGCCTGACGGGTGACGGCAACGGTGGGGCGGAAGGTGGCATCCGAGTAGCCCTGGATGGCCTCTGTTACCGCCATCCGGGTGATGTCGCGGTGGAAGGGGTGGTCCGTCCCCACATCAGCGAAGGACGGCGGCTCCGGCGCCTCAGGCGTCGATGCCACGCGGACCTCGACCCCGGTCGCCGGTCGCGGGGAGACCCCCGTGACCTCGACATCGACGTACTGGAAGTACTCGTCGATCCACAAGGCCGATGAGTCGGTGATCTCGCACCCAGCAGGTGCACCCCACCAGTCCGTGGCCCAGTTCCCGTCCTGGTCGGTCCGACCCCCCACGTAGGCCTCACCACGACCCTCCACCTTGCAGAAGAAGGACACCGTGATGCCCTCCATGCGCAGAGGTTCGCCCGTCGCCTCCAGCACGACGGTGCCGGAGACACCGACGGGTCGATACGCCCACACGTCGACCTCACCGGGAGCCGCCACCGTGGCCGTGAACGCCCGCAGGTTCACGTCCCCGGTGCTGTCGACGTAGACGTCGTACCCCTCGGCTGTCGGCACCCGTAGCTCGAAACGGCCGTCGTCACCGGTCGGGCCGCTGTAGTCAGAGCAGCTTCCGCCCGTATCCAGATCACAGGCGTAGAGCACTACTCCTGCTACCGGCTCCTCGGTGTCCAGCATGCGCACGGTGCCGGTGATCAACTCACCGTCGGATGCCGTCGCAGGGACGCCGACCATGCCGACCAGCAGCGCGAGCGCCATGATCCACGCGGTACCGCGACGTGTGACCCTGTCTCCCCGTCGTTGCATCTCTGTTCCTCGGATCCGGGCCCGCGCGACCTGCGCAACCACCCGCTCACAGCGAAAGGCCGGCCACTATGAGTTATCGACCGCCACGCAGCGTTCCTTGAGGTCCGCGTCTGCGCGCCGGTGGGGTCGCGAACCGGGCCGGCCGCCCGGCCCGGACGTCACCCTGCCTGCGATCAGAGACGGGAGAGGAACGCAGCCATGGCCTGGCGGGTCACGTCGTCGGATGGGCGGAACTCGCCGTTCGGGAACCCCGTCGTGACCCCCTCCGCAATGGCCCACGCGATCTCGGTCGCGAAGGGATGGCCCGCAGGCACATCCGGGAACCCCGCATCCGACCCCACGTCGGGCGTGCCGTCGAAGCGGTACAGGAACGCCGCAGCAGCTTGCCGCGACACCGGACGGCGGGGATGGAACCGGCCGTCGGCGAACCCCGTCGTGATCCCCTCCTGCGCCAGCCACGCGATCTCGGTCTCGAACGGATGCCCCGGCGGAACGTCGGGGAAGCCGGCGTCCCCCGTCACCTCCGGCTCACCCGCCAGGCGGTACAGGAAGGCCGCAGCAGCCTGGCGGGACACCGCCAGGCGCGGACGGAACTCCCCGTTCGCGAAGCCGTTCGTCACCCCGTGATCGACCGCCCACCCGATCTCGGTGACGAAGGTGTGGTTGCGCGCAACGTCCGCGAAGGGCCCGGCCAGGAACACGTCTGCGGCCACCAGCCGGGGGTGGGTCGGCAGCGCGCCCGTGGTGCCCTCACCGGGGACCTGGACCGGCCAGGGGCAGTGGCGTCCCTCGCCCCAGTCCACGCAGTCGACGAACCGCTCGTCGTAGGAGACCACGTCGACGCGATCGCCGGCGTTGCGCAGGATCGGACCGTCCTGCCCCCAGTACTGGTCGAGCCGGGTATCGACTCCCTTCCCGACGGTGACCCTGAGGATCTCGCCCGGATCGAGGTAGGTCCCGAGCAGGAACTCGTGGAAGACGAAGATGTTGCGGAGCTGGTAGCCATCGAGGTGGATGCGCTGGTCGCTGACGTTCGTCAGCTCGACGTACTCGTTGTCGGCGGTGTCGACCCCCGGCGGGTCGTACTCGACGTGATGGATGACCAGCTTGCCGTGCAGATCGGTCGAGCAGTCGACGACGCACGGCCAGGTGTAGGCGTCGCGCACGTTGCCGAGCGGGTCGAGCAGGTAGACACCATCGCCGACGCCGAGGTCCACACGCGGATGGGTGTCGCTGTGGAGGCTGCGGTGGGAGTTGTCGAACAGCGGTGCGTCCGAGCCCATGAACAGCTCGTCTGCCGTGTCCGAACCGGAGCCGACCCGCACCGTCAGCAGCTCCCCCGGCGGGATGATGGTGCCGCTGGGGAAGTGGTACCCCTCCACGTCGGGGATGTCCCGCGGGAACTGGGAGGACTCGCGGATCAGCCAACCGGTGAGGTCGAAGGCCTCGGTCTCGTGCCGGTTGACGATGCGGACGTACTCGTCGGTGAGGTTCTGGCTATCCGCACCGTCCGCATCGGAGCGGACCCACATGTCGATGGGGTGGCCGAACTGCGGTCCGCGTCCGCACAGGTGGTCCTGCCATATGCCGCGCTGCTCGCGGATGGCGTGGGTCGCTGCGACGTTGTAGTCGGCCGTGTCGGTGATCTCCCCACCGAAGGGGAACCACAGGCCCATGCCCTCGAGCAGCAGCAGCTCGACGATGTCCACCTCCCCGTAGCCGTCGACATCGAGGTGGACGGAGCGGATCGGCCGGCCCAACGAGCGGGAGTTCGGATCCGCGGCCCGCAGGGTGACCCGCTCGTCGAGGACCAGCTCGCGTAGTCGGTCGGTGGCGATGTCGGCACCGCACTCGCCGATCTCGAAGGCCTGGATGCCGGCGAGTCTGATGCGGGTCGGCGCGCTGTCCCCGTCGACCAGCACGTCGATGGTGTCGCCGTCAGCGACGTGCACGACGACGCCGCGTTCCCGCACCGGATCGGCCGCCGCCGCTGCTGCCGGGCGGGGGTTGGTGGTGCCGCTGGCCAACAGGCCCACTACCAGGAACACGCCGACCAGGAGCCCGAGGCCGCTGCGTCGCGGCCGGTGTCGGCGACCGCGTGCCGACCGCATCGTGGTGATCGCGAGAGGTTGGCTGCGCACAGGGGCACTCGGTACTCGTGGACGGTCGGCCGCATCCCTGTCGACTACACCGTCCTGATCTCAAGCAGGGATCTCCGGCTCCTCCGGTCCGCGTGTGGGTCCTGTTGGGGTTGGCGCGCATGTCACGCGCCCGCAGGCAGCGGGCATCCTTCGAAGGTGATCGCGACGGTGTTGCGTACCGGCGTCCAGCGCTACATCGACCTCCGCAGTCCACACCTGCGGGGCGACGCTGCCGGTGACCGTGGAGCGACACCGCAGGGCGACCGACTCGTTGGGGACGGAGGTGTTCACGTCACCGGGGAACCCCACCGTGATCCTCTCAGCCGCCGACCACCCGATCGCGCTCGCGACGGGATGCCCCGCAGCCCCTGTCACCCGTTACGGGCAAGCGCGTCGGTTTCCAACGGCAGCACGATGGGCTCCTCCATGAAGGCGCGCAGTGGAACATCTACAGCGGGACGCGGCCGAGGGCGGAGTGGTACCGGCTCCAGCCGGACCTCACTCCGCCTCGTAGCGGTAGAGGAAGGCGGCCATGGCCTGCCGGGTCACATCGTCGACCGGGCGGAACGTCTCATCCTCGAACCCCGTCGTGATCCCCTCACCCACCAACCACGCGATCTCGGTCTCGAACGGATGCCCCGTGGTCACATCCGAGAACCCCGTCGCGGCCGTCACCTCCGGCTCACCCGCCAACCGGTACAGGAACGCCGCCGCGGCCTGCCGC